>JBBRED010000291.1:0-11089 GCA_038203335.1 Haliangiales bacterium
GCATGAAGTTCGCGGATCTGCTGCGGCAGCGCGCGACGTGGCACCTCGCGCATCGCGGCGTGGTCCCGACCGTGCGCGGCCTCAAGGTCGCGCGCGCCACGGCGGTCCTGCCGATCGCCGAGCGCGCCGCGAAGTGCCGGCAAGCGGCCGATGACCTCGGCGCGCTGACGAAGTTCGCGCGCCACGCCGAGGCGTACCTCTATGCGATGTGGGGCTGGATGGTGCGCGGCGCGGCGGACCCGGTGCGCGCGCGCGAGCTGGTCAGCGCGCACCCCGAATCACAGAAGCTCGTGCGCGAGCTGTACCTCGAGGATCTCGCGAAGCGCGGCCGCGTCAAGCAGCTCACCGCCGCGGCCCAGACCCTGAAGGGCGCGGATGTGGGTGCGCTGCACCTCGCGATCAACGGTCGTCCGTTCGCAGCGCTCGAGCTCGCAGCGACGGCGCGGCTGCAGACGCCCGAGCTGGTCTGCGCGCGTGCGCTCGCGTGCTACCGCGGCGGCCGCCCCGACCTGATGCAGCGGATCCTCGCGGAGGACCTGCCGCCCTCGGAGATCACCGACGACGAATCGCTGAAGCCGTTCCCGGGCCCGCACGAGCAGTGGATGATCGAGCGCGCGCCGGGGCTGCAGCCGGCGATCGCCGCGCTCGCGGCGGGACACGCCGGCGTGATCGGGCTCGCGAAGCCGGCGTCGCACGATGCCGAGGCCGATCAGCCGACCATCGAGCCGACGTTCGCCGTGGTTCGCCGCCTCGGGCGCGGGCTCCCGGGCTCGACGGTCTATCTGGCGGGCGAGTTCAAGTACATGAACAAGGACGCGATCGCGAAGGCGGTCGAGGCGGCCGGCGCGCGGATCGTCAACGGTCCGTTCCCCGGCACCGACTACTACGTCCACGGCGACTGGTGTCTCGTGCAGACGATCGCGCAGCTCGAGCGCCAGGGCGCGCGGCGGATCCGGCACGGCGAGCTGGAGGGCGTCTAGTGCCCGCGCTCCGCAAGCCGCATCGCGTGGCCTTTCTGTTGCCCGATCTGACGATCGAGGGCTCCGATGTCTCGCTCGAGCCCGAGGCCGCGCTCCTCCTCTGGGTCGCGCTCATCGAGGTCTGCCAGCGCCACGCGGGTCTCGCGGTCTACGATCCAGAGTCCACGCCGCTGTTCCCGCACGAGGGTCACTTCGCGCCCGGGCACGCGGCCGTCGGCTCGCTGCCCACCGATGCGTTCTATGCATCGACCCGGCGCGACGAGCTGCTGTGGCTCGAGCTCGGCGCGCCGAAGCCGGGCGTGGTGCGCCTGCACACGGTCGCGCGCGACGGCACGAAGCAATCGTTCGACGCGCTCGGCAAGAACCTCGGCGATCAGATCCAGCAGACGCTCGCGGCCTGGCTGCAGGCGCGCGGGCTCGGCTCACTGCCTCGCCGGTTCGATGCGGTGACCGGCGAGGAGCTGATCGCCGTGGTGCGCATGCTCGCGCCCGTGCTCGTCGAACGGGCGCGTGCGTGGGCAACGCCGGCGAAGCGCGCGCCCAGCGAGTCCGATCTCGATGCGGTGTTCGGCGGCGACGAGGGCACGGATGCTGGCCAGGAGCCGAATCCGCTCGACGACGAGGACGAGATCCCCGTGGAGGTGGCCGAGGAGGACGAGGCGGAGCGCAGCCCACCGGTCGTGGTGCCGGAGCCGATCGTCAAGCGGCCGAAGGTCGGGCGTGCGGCCGCAAACCGGCTGCCGGCGCCGCTCAAGCTTCACGCGCTGCGCACGCTCCAGCTCGCGATGCGCGAGGACCTCGAGGATCTGATCCTCGCCGTGGATCCCGAGCAGCCGCAGGCGTTGTTCGAGAAGTACCTCGCGACCGCCGCGCAGGGCCCGGACTTTCCACTGCTGCGCCGCGTGATCGCCGCCGCTCCGTGCTGGGCGCGGCCGTACAGCGAGCTGGTGCGTGCCGAGGACGATGACTCCGATGACCTCGGCGAGAAGGCCGTCACCCCGACGGAGCTCGAGAGCGTGGCGGGTGCGGGCATCGCGGCGCTGTGTCGCCCCGCGCACCTCGACGTGATCGAGCGCGTGGCCGAGCTGCTCGATAGCAGCGGCATGGTCGACGAGAGCGTGCGGCTGCTCGAACGCGCGCTGAAGATGCACGAAGATGAATCGCGCGCTCATATCGCGCTCGTCGAGATGCAGATGGAGACGGATCGCGAGGGCGCGCTGCTCCAGCAGGCGCATGCGAGCGGCCGGGTGCACGGCTGCCCGATGGAGCCCTCGCTACCGTGGTACCCGGATCAGATCCAGATCGATCTGCTCGTCGCGAACGCGCTGCTTCGCGTGGGCCGGCTCGACGAGGCGATCGCGCTGCGCGGCAACCGGCTCGAGGGTCGCGAGGCCACCTGGCCACGTCACACGAAGATCCTCGCGAACTGGCGCAAGGATCCGCGGTTCGTCGCGTGGTGCTACGCGCGCGAGGGTTACTTCCGTGGCGATCCGGCGCGCGCGGTCGAGGGCTTCGGGCGGATCCAGCCCGACGACGACGTGGATCTCGCGGTGTTCCTCGACGCGCTGATCGCGACGGGGCGCGAGGACGAGGTGCTGCTTGCTTGGATGCAGCACGGCATCGGGGCGAAGCACGATGGTCCGTTCGCGCGACTCGCGGCGGCGCGTTCGCTGCTCGCGGCCGGCGAGTGGCGGCGCGGGCTCGACGAGCTCTGGCGCGTGGAGCTCGCCGAGCCGGAGCGCGACGAGCACGTGGCGATCGCGCGCTGCGGGTTGATGCTGTCGTGTGCGCCGCTCGATGTGGCGGAGATGGCGCTCGGCGAGCGCGTGGCGATCGGAGCCAACATGCTCGCGCGGCGCATGGCGCGCGATATCGCGGACTTCATCCCGGGTGCGGTCAAGAGCTCGGTGGTCTCGCGCGCCCTCGGCAAGCTCGGGGGGACCGAGAGCGAGCCGGCGCTCGGTGGCTTTGCGGCGACCACGCGGAGCAAGAAGGCGATCGATGCCCTGTTCGCGGCGATCGGTCCGCTGAGCAAGGCCGACGACGCGCTCGTCCGCGCGGATCGCCTGGTCAACGGGTGGCTCGAGGTCGTGTTCAGCGAGGCGAACGAGGAGGATCCGCCGGCGCTCGCGCAGGCGGCCTGTTACGCCGCGGCACAGGCGCTCTCGCGCTACCTGATCGCGACCACGCTGCCGGCCACCCCGATCGCAGGCGCGCTGCGCACCGTGGCCGGCGAGGCCCTCGCGCTCGTGCGCCGCTATCAGGACGCGCTCTCCGATCGCGATGCGCGTGCGCTGTTCAGCGCCGTGGAGCCGGTGCTGCGCCGCGCCGATCGCTGGGTCGCGAGCAACTGGCTCGGCGCGATCGAGCGCAGCCTCGGCATCGACGAGCGCTCGGGCGGCGACATCGCCGGGTTCGCGCGCGAGCACGCCACGATCGCGGCGCGCATCCTCGGGCCCGAAGAGTCCGCCGTGCTCGCGGCCTCGATCGCGCGCCTGCATCGCGATCGTCCGAACAACTGGGCGGCGGCGGTCAACGCGCAGGCCACCCAGCTCGCGCTGCACACCGGCTACCTCGGCGCCGACGAGTGGGCGGACTCGGTGGTGGTTCTCCTCGCGGCGCGGGAGCTCGATACCGACGCGGCGATCGACGAGCTGCTCACCGCCGCGTATCTCGTCGAGGGCATCAGCGCCGGGCCGAGCGTCCATGCCGCGCGCGTGCTGCTCGAAGCGGGCCGGGGACCGGCCGCGCTCGCCGTGTTGACCAACGGCCTCGCGGCGGCCGGCGAGGACTGGCGTGATCGCCAGCTCGCCTCGCTCACCGACGCGTGGAACCGGATCAAGATCGACGTGCCGCTCGCGTTCGAAAAGCTCGCGTCGCAGATGTTCGAGGCGCTGCAGAAGGGCGATCCGGCGCGCGCCGAGCGGCTTGGCCGGTTCTCGGTCGCCTACGATCCGGGCAACTCCGAGGCGCATCGCAACCTCGGCCTCGCGTACGCGCAGCAGGGCAAGGTGGCCGACGCGATGCATCACCTCGTGCGGGGCACGCGGGAGCAGGCCACGCAGATCCTCTCCGGCGTGCTGTACCAGAGCGGCAAGCTCCCCGAGGCGATGGCGGTGCTCGACTACGCGAGCCGCTGGTACGTGCGCGCCGATCAGTGGCTGACCTACGGCGGCATCGCGTACGCCGCGATGGACAACCCGCGCACCGTGAAGTCGTATGCGCTCGCGTACCAGCTCGATCCCGAGGCGTTCGATACCTCGCAGCTCAACGCGTACGCCGGCGTGCTCGACGAGGTCGGCGACTACGCCACCTGCGAGAAGATCGCGAACCACCTGCTCCGTCTCGCCGGCGACGACGTGATGTGGAAGACCAACGGGTGGAACCACCTCGCGTGCGCATACATCGGCCTCGGAAAGTTCGACGAGGCGGTCAAGCTCGCGAGCGATGCGGTGAACCAGAATCCGCTGCCCGACAACACCGCGGGCTTCGCGGCCACGCTCGAGCGCGCGAAGACGAAGACGCAGACCACGCCGGCGCCGCTTCCGCCGGTCGGTCGCCCGCGCGAGCCCGTGTTCGCGTTGCTCGAGGCCGGCGACATGACCGCCGCGGCGGCGATGTCCACCGACCCGAGCTGGCGCGTCCGGCGTGCAGCGCTCGAGGCATCGCGATTCCGGTTCGGCTCCGAGAACGACGTGGAGGTCACGCCGCGCGCCCGCGCCGCCGCGAACGCGATGCTCGCGTCGACGATCGGCGTCACCGACCGCGACGCCGTGCAGTGCCGAGTGCTCGCGCTGCAGATCCGCGAGCAGGCGTACTTCGCGCGCGATCCGGTGCCCCGCATGGGCGACCGCATGACGCGCGATGCGTTCTATCAGGAGTTCCGGGCCCGCGGCGGCGTGGTCCTCGGCGACGACGCGCCGCCTCCGGCCGCGTTCAAGGATCGCATCGTCGTCCCCGGGGCAAAGATCGAGCGCCTCAGCGATTACGTGGCGCTGCTCCGCGATCTCGCGGCCCTTCCGCCGGGCGAGGCGATCGCCCAGTTCGATCTCGACGAGGCCGGCTACATCGAGGTCGCAAAGGCGTGGGCCGCCGCGATCGAAGCCGACCCCACCGTCGCGCCCGCGATCGGCGCCGGTCTGGCGAAGCGATGACGCGGCAACACGTCCAGTTCGCGTTCGGGTTCGCGATGATCCTCGTCGGCGGCTACCTCACCATGACGCCGCTCGATACGGCCGTGGCGCTCGGCAAGCCGTCCGAGACGAGCTCTCAGCTGATCAACCTGCGCGCGAGCTGGGGCGGTCCGCTGCTCGGGCTCGGCGCGTTCGTGGCGTGGGTGCCGGCGCCCAAGCCGTGGCCGCGCGCCGTGCTCGGTCTGCTCGGCTGGGCGATGGCCGGCATCGCTGTCGCGCGCACGGTGGGCTTCGCGCTCGACGGCAGCCCCGACGAGCGGCAGTGGCTGTGGCTCACGATCGAGATCGTGCTCGCGATCGGCTGTGCGGTCGCGCTCCGCAGGTTGCCGCGGAGTGCGCAGACCCCGACCTGATTCTCGGCGGAGACGCGCGGTGGGCGCGCGCGCCATGCAACCGCGCGAAGCTCTCGCCCGCGGTCGCGGCATGTACGATGCAGCAGCGCTGATCCGTCGGAGGGGGAGTCCCGGCAAGCTCTCCGCCGTCCCCACAGGTCCGTCGCATCCTCGCTTAGTGCGCCGTCGGCGAGACCACACCGCGGAGCTCGACGACGACGCCGGCGATCACGATCCGTCCGACGCTGCCGCCGCCGCCACCCGCGTTGTTGTTGGCGGACGCGCCATCGCTCGGCGCCTGCGTCTCGGTTCCGCCCGTGCCGCCGTTGCCCGCGTTCGTCGCCGGTGGAACGCCGCCGACCGCCGCGGTACGCGTCGTTCCCGTCGCGCCATTCCCACCGACCCCGATCGCACCGTTCATCGTCAAACCGTTTCCGCCGGCACCGCCACCGCCGCCGTTCGCGATGACGAGACCATCGACCGAGACGTTCGGTGCCTCGAAGAAGATCGCGCCGCCGGCACCGCCACCGCCACCACCACCGGCATCGCCATCTCCGCACTCGGGGCCGCCGGTGCCGCCACCACCGCCGGCGAGGACCTCGCCGGCCGCTCCGATCATGATCTGCTCGGAGGCCGAGAGCTGAAGTGCACCACCACCGCCGCCTCCGCCCGGGACGCCGCACGCCGACGACACCGCGGCGCCGCCGCTGCTGCCACCGAGGAGGATGGTCAGCGCATCGTCGCCACCCGCCGCACCACCGAGGCGCTGCGGCAGACAGCCGGGGACATCGCCGCCGCGCGCACCGGCGCTCGCATGGCCGCCGCCACCGCCGCCGCTATCGCAGACGTCGCCGGGCTCGTGCTGACCGCCCTCCGCGGTACCGGCGATCGCCCCGGGGCCAGGGCGTCCGGGTCCACCGCTCGCATCGATCCGCCCGGCGATCTCGACGGTGCGCGCGAGGATGACGAGACCACGCCCGCCGACCACCGTGAGCGTCGTGCCGGCGGTGATCGTCACGTGATCCGCCTGGAGCAGCGCGAGCTCCGGCCCCCCGCCGAGCTGGGGCACCGCGACGAGCTGGCCGAACGTCGGCGGGCCGCCGTCGATGGTCAGCGCCGTGGTGTCGAGCAACGAGGTGCCGAGCACCAGCGCGCCGGTCCCGCCGAGGGTCACCGTCCCCGGAACGTGGGTGGGCGGTTCGAGCGGCGGCTCGTCCTCGAACCCGAACCGCCCGCACGCGGCGATCAGAACGAGGGCAGGAGCGTACTTCACGGGTCCCCCAGGGTACCCGATCTACGTCGAGGTCAGGCCGCCGTCGACGGTGAGCACGGAGCCTGTCGTGAACGTGGATACATCCGAGAGCAGGTACACCGCCGCCCCAGCAATCTCGCTGGGCTGGGCGTGGCGCGCGAGCGGGGTGCGCTTGACCACGTGGTCGCGCAGCATCGGGTTTCCGACGATCGCCTGTGCGAACTTGGTCTCGACCAGCCCGGGTGCGATCGCATTGACCCGGATGTTCGAACCGCCGAGCTCGAACGCGAGCGTCTGCGTCATGCTGATCACGGCCGCCTTGGTGGCGCCATAGATCCCCTGCATCGGCGATGCGCGCAGACCCGCGACGCTCGCGATGTTCACGATCGATCCGCCGCCGCCGCGCGTGCGCGCATGCTTCACGAGCGCCCGGGCTCCGTAGAGGTAGCCACGCACGTTGACCTCGAAGGTCTTGTCGATCGCTGCGTCGGGCGTGTCGACGAGCGGGCCGAAGTACGGGTTGGTGGCGGCGTTGTTGACGTAGCCGTCGATCTTGCCGAACTTCTCGACCGCCTTCGCGACCATCGCGTCGACGTCCTCCGCCTTGCCGGTGTGGCACGCGACGGCGAGCGCCTTGTCGCCGAGCTCGCCCGCGACCTTGTCGAGATCCGCCTGCTTGCGCGAGGCGAGGACGACGCGCGCGCCGGCGTCCACGCAGGCCCGCGCGATCGCCTCGCCGATGCCGCGGCTCGCGCCCGTGATGACGATGACCTTGTCGTTCAGCATGCGGCGAAACTAGCACGGCCTTGACATAGTGTCTGTGTGACACTATAAGAACGGGATGCTGGCGCTCACCCCCACCACCCATCTGCTCGTGCTCACCGGCGCCGGGATCTCGGCCGAGAGCGGCATCCCCACGTTTCGCGACGCCGGCGGGCTATGGGAGGGCAACGCCGTCGAGGACGTCGCGTCACCCCGCGGCTTCGTGGCCGATCCGCTCAAGGTCTGGCGGTTCTACTCGGAGCGCCGCGCGGCGATGGACGGCGTCGTCCCCAATGCGGGACACCGCGCGCTCGTCGAGGTCGAACGCACGCTCGGCGATCGGTTCCTGCTCGTCACGCAGAACATCGATGGTCTGCACGCGGCGGCCGGCAGCGAGCGCGTGATCGAGATCCACGGCACGCTGATGCGCTCGCGCTGCACGATCTGCGACCGCGCCCCGTTCGAGGACCGCACCGCGTACCGCGCCGGCGTCGCGCCGATGTGCGGTGTGTGCAAGCGCGCGGGCACCGACGCCGTCCTGCGTCCTGACATCGTGTGGTTCGGCGAGCCCGTGGTCGCCGATGCCCTCCCGCGCATCGAGGCGTTCGTGGCCAGGGCGGGCGCAGATCTGCGGTTCCTCGCCGTCGGTACGTCGGGCCTGGTCTATCCCGCCGCGGGCCTCGTCGATGTCGTGCGCGCGCGCGGCGGCAGGAGCTGGCTCGTCAACGCGGAGCGTCCGGCGAACGCGGAGAGCTTCGACGAGGTCGCGATCGGCGCGGCGGGAACGGTCCTGCCGCAGCTCTTCGCGTGACTCACGCCTTGTGGTCGTCGTCGGGGAGCGGGACCTTCTGGTGGGCGAGGGTCTTGCGAACGAGCGCCCACACGGCGCCCGCGTCGGTCGTGATGTCGTCCCAGCGCCCGGGGAACCGGCCGCAGAACGAGGTCTTGAGGATCTCGGGCAGCGAGCGCTTTCCATCGGCCGCGAACAGCGGATGCGAGAGATAGACGCACGCCTCGTCGGTGGCGCGCACCGACAGCGTCCCCGGCAGATCACCCGCGTGGCGGATGGTGTCGGCCACGTCGATGATGATCTCGAGCGTCCCGGTCGGAATCTCCGGGTGGCGCTTCGCGAGGATGTCGAGCTCCGCCTTCGGGGGCGGATACGTCATCTGCAGCGGCGCGAACCGATCGAGCTGCGCGGCGTCGATGCCGAACGTTCCGCTGAACTCGCGGCCGCGGTTCACGGCCGCGATGAACTGCACGTTATCCGGGATCGGGATGAACGAGTTCTCGATCGGGTGAAACACCCGGCGCGTGGCATCGAGCGCCGGCATCAGCGCGTTGCGCGCGCTCTCCTGGCAGCGGTTGAGCTCGTCGAGGAACACGAGGTATCTGCGCTGGGGGAACTCGCCGGCTTCCTCGAGCGCGAGCAGGATGTCGGTCTTGACGAAGTCGGTGACCGGCGCACCGGAGGCGGACGCCTTGACCTGGATGCTGACGAAGAAGTCGCTGGCCTCGACGACGGCGCCGCAGTTGAAGAACACGAACTCCATGCCGAGGCTGTCGGCGATCGAGCGCGCCAGCACGGTCTTGCCGCACCCCTGCGGGCCATCGAGCAGGATGTTGAGGCCACTCTCGAGCAGGACTTGCAGCTTCTTCGAGACCACCGGATCGAGATAGACACCCTCGATCTTGAACTGCGCCTTGCCGACGTACTCGACCTCGATCCGCCCGCGGTCCTCGCGATCTGGCTTGTGGACCAGCACCACCTTCACGAGGCACGGCACACCCGGCACGATGCGGTCATCGTTCGACAGCACGACCTTCGGCGCGCGCCGCCCATCGAGGTGCGTGGCGCGCAGCCGGAACTCCGTGTTCTCGGCCGGATTGGGGAAGAACGTGGCCTCGACCGTGCGGCCGGGCGTCAGCTCCTCCAGGTTCCACTTCGCGGGCATGGCGCACACTATCCGGCCAGCACTCGCCGCGCCAGGTCACCGATCATCCGGCCGAACTTCGCGATCGCGACGTCGATCTCCGAGTCGTCGAGGATGATGTGGTGCGGGAAGCACTCCTCGTCGAGCTTTCGCACCGCGACCTGTGCACACACGATGCCGCGCCGCTTCGTCAGCATCGTGACCAGGCCGCGCAGCGCCGACACCGAGCACTCGGTCGGCAAGCCGTCGCTGATCATCACGAGCACGCGCGCGCGCTTCTTCGAGCCGGCGGCCACGTTCGCCGCGTGGAGCAGCGCCGCCGCATCGTTGTTGCCACCGTTCGCGACGAGCGCGGTGACGTCGCACTGCTGTGCATTCCCCGCGTCGTAGATCACGCTATCGGTGAAGCCGAAGAACCGCGCCTCCACGCCCGGCAGCGGGCGCACGGCCTCCGCGATCATCACGCCGAACTTCTTCGCGCGCTCGATGTTCTGGCCGGCGCTCATCGATCCCGAGCAGTCGATGATCGTGCCGAGGAAGAGATCGGTGCGCCGCACCGGGGTCCGCGCGATCAGGATCCGCGGGTCCATGCGGGTGACGAGCGCGCGCAGCCGGCTGCGATCGAGGGTGTGTCCCTTGATTCGCGCCTTCGCCGGCTCCCAGCGCAGGCCGAGGTCGTCGAGGTGGGCGCGCAGCCGCACCGAGTGGCGGTTGGTCTCGTGGGCGAGCCGCTTGTGCTCGGCCGGGTCACCGTTGACGCGGGTGACGGTGCGGATCTGATCGAACGCCTCGTCGGGGCTGACGTTGATCTGCAGGCGGTCGCGCGGGCCGGGCCGGCCCTTCCGATCGCTCTTGCGCGGATCGAGGATGCGCTCGACCTCGCGCTGCAGGATGTCGTCGTCGAGACCCGCGCCGTGAACATCGAGGTCGCGCTCCTTGTCGCCGAGCTCCAGGCCCTCCGCGCCGCCGAACACGCGCGCGATCGCGATCGACCCGCCGAACATCGCGGCGAGCTTGCGCGTCAGATCGTAGAGCCCGCGCATGTCGAGCTTCTTGAGGTCCTTCGTGCACAGCGCGAGCGCGGCGCCGACCAGCGGATCCTCGGTGCGATTGCCGAGGCCCATGCGCAGCGCGCGCGCGAACCGGGCCAGCGGGTGGCCGGCGCGCTCGAGCTCGACGAGGATGGCACCGCGCCGGATCCTCACGCTCGCCTCGTCGAACGCCACGCCGAGCTCGATGCCGATCAGCGCCGGTGCGGTCGATGCGCGCAGGGACTCGAGCAGCAGCCGGATCGTCAGCTCCTGCGCCGCGTGCTGGAACGCGTACGCGTCGAGCCGCTTCAGGCGATCGCCGTAACCGCGGTCGAGCGCGCGCAGGTTGCGCTCCAGGTGCTCGTCGGCGACCAGGTTCAACAGATGGCCGATACCCTCGGCGTGCGCCTGCTTCCACAGCGCGAGCGCTTCGTCGCCGCGGTGGTACGCGTGGTGGCCGAGCTCGTGGAGGATCAGACCCTCCACGATGTCGCGACCGTGCTCCTCGCGGCGGAGCAGAGGCAGCGGCGTGACGAAGATCCGCGCCTGGTCGAGGTACGTATGCCCGAGGTCGCGTTCGGCGCTCGTCATGTGGATCCGCATCA
>JBBRED010000292.1:0-11078 GCA_038203335.1 Haliangiales bacterium
AGCCTCGCTCGTTACGTGCGATCTCGGGGCGATCGATGTGCTTGACCGTATCGATCCGGAAGCCATCGAAGTCGGCGACCTCGATCCAGTACTCGAACACGCGGATCAGCGCTTCCTTGACGTCGGGGTTGTCGGTGTCGAGATCCTTGAGGCCGCCCGGGAAGTCGCCGGTGGTCTCCTGCTGGCGGACGAACTCCTTCGTGTAGTCGCCCTCGTGCCACCACACGTAGACGCGGCCCTTCCGGTGGTACCAGCTCGGATCGTCGAACCACGACTTGTCGGCCTCCCATTTGAACCAGTCCGGCGGGCGCGGCGGAGGCGTGCGGTTCTGCTCGGGCCAGTTCGTGAACCGAACGTCGGCGCCGCCGGAGAATCCGAGCGAGGTCCAGCCCTGGACGCCGCGCGGGTCGTAATCGGGATCCCACTCGATGATCCGCTCGAGGTAGCCCTTGCCGTCGTTGCAGTAGGTCAGCTCGTCGGCGGAGCAGCTCGCCGGGTTGTTCATGCAGATCTGCAGGCACGAGTGCGAGAACCCACCGCCGCTGAGCGTGTCGTCGGGCTGGCCGTTGCCGTTGATGTCGTAATAGAACAGCTGGCCCATGTGGTTCGTGACCACATCGAGGATCACGAGCATCCCGCGCTGGTGCGCCTTGTCGACGAGCTCGCGCAGCTTCGTCAGATCGCCGAAGTGAGCGTTCGGGCGCAGGAAGTCCTGCGTCCAGTAGCCGTGGTAGCTCGCGAAGCCCGCGTCCGATTCGGTATTCTTCACGACCGGCGAGATCCACAGCGCGGTGACGCCGAGGTCCTCGAGATAGTCGAGGCGATCGATCACGCCCTGCCAGTCACCGCCGTGATAGCGGCCGGGGATGCCGGGCTCCACGTTGATGTCGTTGTTCGGATCGCCGTTGTCGAACCGGTCGATCATGATCTGGTAGATGACCTGATCGCGCCAGTCGAGGCCGGCGTTGCTCTGATGCGGCTCGTCGGCGGGATGATCGAAGTCCGATGCGCCGCCGCACGCGGCCAGAGCGAGGCCAACGGCAACGACAGACGCGAGTGCAGAACGCAGCATCGGGGGCATGGGGAGCACGATTCGTGCCCCACCCACCCGTCGGGGATCAACATGTTAATGGTCACAGCGGGGCGCCGGGGACGGCCAACGTTGCGGAACGCAACGCCGCGCGCTACCACCGGTGATGGCATCACGGCCGTTGCGGGTGGCGGGCTGGCTGCTCAAGCACGTGATCCGGGCGGTCTGGATCAGCACGATGATCCTGACCCCGCTGTTCGGGTTCTGGCTCGCGTCGTCGCTCGCGGCCTACGAGAACGCATCGCAGTGGCTCGCGCTGCTGGTCGGGCTGCTGCTGTTCCCGATCCTCCCGGTCGGCTGGGACCTGATCTTCGTGTGGCGGCGCCGCAAGCAGCCGCCGCAAAAGCAGATCCTGACCCGCATCGATCGGCTCGTGCTCCGCACGCTGCTGATCAATGGCGTGTTCCTCGGCGTGATGATGTGGCAGGCGCCGCAGGCCGCGTTCCGCGCGCTCGCGGTGCGCGGCGACTGGATCCTCGACGGCTACGACGGCCCGATCGCGAGCAAGATCCGCGGCGCGCTGCTCGGCTTCGCCGACAAGTTCGAGCAGCGCTGGCACAAGACCGAGGGCGACGCGTACGGCACGAGCGACAAGCCGCCCGAGGATCTCGTGTCGCCGGTGGAGGTTCCGGTCAAGCCGGGCGAGCCCTACGTGGGCTGGCCGATGTCGACCGCACCGGACGTGCAGGTCACCGCCATCCAGCCGAGCGACGAGGTCAGCGTGGACTCCGTGGGCCGGTACTTCGCCGCGCGGATCACCGACAAGTCGCGCCTCGTGAAGGCGCTGCACGACTACGTGGTGCTTCGCCTGCACTACGATCATCCGACCGCCGAGCTGCGGGGCGAGGATCGGTACACGAAGCGGCCGTCGCAAGAAGCCGAGGACGTGTTCCGCGCGCGCACCGGCGTGTGCGAGGGCTATGCGCGGTTGATGGTCGCGCTCGGCAAGTCCGCGGGCGTCGAGATCGCGTACGTCACCGGCTACATCCGCGACACCGAGCGCGATGTCGATCCGGCGGCCACCGACGACGTCGTCAAGGCGACGCTCGAGGGCTATGGCCACGCGTGGAACGCGGCGAAGGTCGATGGCACCTGGCGGCTCGTCGACGCCACGTGGGACGACACGAGCGACAAGACCGACGAGGTGCCGTCGACGTATCTGTTCACGCCGCCGAAGCTGTTCCGGATCGATCACCTACCCGAGGAGACGGCGTGGCAGCTGGTCTCCGTGCCGATCACCGCCGGCGAGTTCGCGCGGCAGCCGCTGATGTCGCCGTCGATCGGCGAGCTCGGTGTGGTGCTCGAGGCACCGACGCGCTCGCAGATCACCGTGACCGACGGCGAGGCGAAGGTGCTGCTCGACAATCCGTACGGCGCGACGATCACCGCGTTCGCGACGCACGCCGGCGGCAAGGACCGCGAGGTGCGCTGCACGGTCGCGACCACGATCGGCACGCACCTGTCGGTGACCTGCGCGCTCGGCACCGGTCAGTTCGAGGTCAAGCTGTTCGGCGCGCCGAAGGCCTCCACGTCGCACCGCTACGATTACTTCGGGACGATCCTGGTCAACAGCCGCTAGGTACGCCGCTTGCTCGTCACGAGCGGGTGATGAAATTCGCGGCACTGATCGCGCTGGTTTCGGCGTGTGGCGACGATGGCGCGGCCTCGCCCGATGCGCGGCTGTCGGATAGCGCCACGGCGGATGCCGGATTGCCCGACGCTCCGGGGTGCCCGGCGCCGCGCACGATCACCGTAGCGACGGCGTCGGAGGTCACCATCACGAACGAGCCGGGCTCGGCGCTCGGCATCTTCGATCCATCGATCGTGTATCCGGCGGGTGCGCCGGGGGGCGCGCTCGCGTACTCGAGCGTCCCCGCGCAGAACGCGATCCGCACGCGTATCGCGCTCTCGCCCGATGGGGGCGCGACGTGGACGTACGTGGGCGAGGCGAACACGCCGGAGGCAGCGACGATCGCGTCGAGCAACGCCACCGATTGCCCCGGCGGTACGTGCTCGGGGCAGCTGATCAGCGAGGTGCCGACGCTCGTGCTCGATCCCGGGGAGCCGGTGGTCGCGAAGCGGTGGAAGCTGTTCGCGCATCGCTATCTGGTCAGCGGCGTGAACACACTGCACTACGCGATCGGCACGATGACGATGCAGACCGCGCCGGATCCGCAGGGACCATGGACCGCGCCGGAGAAGCTGTTCGGGCTGACGTCGCCGAGCCCGTACACCACGCAGGGCGCGCGCTACAACGCGAGCACGTTCGCCGGCATGACCGATTGCGTCGCGCTCACCGAGCCGAGCGCGATCGTGCTGCCCGGCGCGCTCGACCTCGCCATGGGCTGCGTGTACTTCGACGGCACGACGCCGCGGATCAAGATCGTGCTCGCGCGCTCCGCGGATCACGGCCAGACCTGGGCGAGCGTTGGCAAGATCCTCGGCCCGGGCGCGGGCGATTGCCTGGCCGGCACCACGCCCGGCGCGTCGATCAACGCGCCAAACCTGTTCGTCGCGCCCGACGGCAAGGAGTACCTGTCGATCACGTCGTCGGATACCGGCTACCACGGCTGCGCGATCTACCAGGTCGACGATCCGGGTACCGGGCACGTCGCAGCGCTGCCGGCGGCGGTGATCGTTCCCGATACCGGCCAGTTCAGCGGCGCGTGTACGTGGAGCGCCGGCGGCGGCGGCTACCAGATGGACATCGGCTTCCTGGGCGGGGTCCGGCCGTTCCGGATCTTCCGTGCGGGCTCGTTCTGAACAGAAGCTAGCGGCGCATCACGGTCGCGGTCTGCGCGGCGATCTCGGGAGGTGCGTCGAGCCAGGTGTCCATCGAGGTGTCCGCGAACAGCTGCCGACGCAGCCACGCCACGTCGACGCGCCGCGAGGCCGTGCGCGCGCGATCGTTCGGCGCCGTACCCGCCGTGCAGAACGTGCAGAACGTGCACGTCGGATCATCGACCCAGTCCATGTGATCGGCGTTGGCGATCGTCATCGCGAGCGCAGGTGCGGGAGCCGCCGCGTAGAACTGCTGGAAGTTCTCGGCGGTGGGCGCGCACGGCATGAAGCCGCCGCTGCCGTTCGTGGTCTCGCCGACCACGGCGATCGCGGCGGTCATGGTCGACATCTTCTCGGGCGCGACGGAGGGGTTCGTCGAGTCCACGGGATCCCACGCGACCACCGCCTTGATGCGCGGATCGAGCGACGCGGCGAACACGCTGATCTTGCCGCCGAGGGAGTGGCCCGCGACCGCGAGCTTCGTCGCGTCCACCGCGAGGGCGGTCTGCGCGAGCGCCCAGTCGATCACCGCCGGGACATCAGCGGCGAGCTTGTTGTGATCCGCATTGAAGCCGGTGTCGGCGTAGTCGGTGAGGACCACGACGAAGCCCCAGGTCGCGAGGTGGTGCGCGTACGAGGTGTACTGCGCGCGCTGCATCTGGAAGCCCGGGGAGACGACGACCAGCGCGTGCGGTCCCGGCGTGCCCGGCGTGAACACCGTCGACGGTAGGGTGCGCCCGGCGGTCTTGCCCGGGACGGAGACCGTCATCGTGGTCACGGTGGCGGAGCCATCGACCGCGGGATCACCCGCCGCCATCGGTCCGTCGCCCGCGGCGTCGTCGGCGCGCGTGCCGTCGCCACCGCCGCTGGCGTCAACGGGGTTGTCTGGCGACTGACTTCCGCCGCACGCCGCTACGAGACACAGGCACAACAGTTGGCTCTGGCGCATCGGATTCCTCCTCGATCAAACGCTGCAATGTTGGGAGCAACAGCTTGCGGCGCACCAGAACAACAAGGCGCTCCGAAAGCTTGGTGGCGATGGTTGTCAATCGCGCGACATCACCGGGTTTCGCACGGCGGATCACGCCCTCGCGGAACAGGCGCAGCTCGACCGCGGTCAGGGCGCGTAACGCGGCGAGGTAGTCATTGATGATCTCGAACGGGAGCATGTCGCCCCCGATGCCGGCGCGCCGCGCGGCGCCGAGCGTGGCGAGCAGGGCGAGGTCGTCGCCGCGGTACTTCTGATCCTCGCCGGGCACCGCGAGGCCCGCGGCCGCGAGGATCTCGAGCTCCGGCTCGGTCGCCCCGCGGGCGAGCACCTCGTCGCGGCTGCGCGCGCGCTTGCCGCCGTGGCGGGCCAGGACCTTCGCGATCGCGTCGGCCGCGGTCAGGTCGTCGGGCGCCTCGAGGTCACGGTCGATCGACTCCCGGATCACATCGAGCGGGAGGAACTGCCGCTTCTGCAGTTCTTTGATCGCCTTGATCTTCGTCGAGAGCGCGGGATCGTACCAGGACATGGTTCGTCCGCTCTTCCGAGCCGGCGCGATCAGGCCCTCGCGCAGGTAGTGCTTGATCGTCGCGATCGGGACGCCCGAACGCTTCGCCAGCTCCCCGATGCGGACCAGTTGCACGCACTGGAGAGTAGAGAGTTCTAGTTTCTAGTCAAGGGACTGTACGTACGTTGCACACGGGTTGGTGCGATCCATCCGGGGCGGCGCCCGCGGACGTGGGCTAGAATGTGCGCGTGTCCACCCTTGGGGATGCAGGCCGCCTGCCGTCGGCGTCCGGCACGAACACCAGTGTCTCTCTCGATGCGGTGATCAACGCCGCGAGGCGGCTCGACGAGCTGTCCACTGCTCGCGTCGTGTGTGAGGCCGCCGAGGCCGTCCACAAGGCGCAGAAAGGTGGTCAGCCGATCGGGACGCTCTCGCCGCAGATGATCCTCGTCACGCGCGAAGGCATCGCGCTCGATCTCATGGCGGCGCCATCGGTGGCGCACATGTCGCCCGAGAAACTGAAGGGCCAGGCCGGAGATCGGCGGTCCGACGTGTTCTCGCTCGGCGTGATGCTGTGGGAGGCGTTGACCCACGAGAAGCTGTTCGAGGGCGGATCGGACGACGCGATCAAGCAGGCGGTGTTCGAGCGCGAGATCCAGGCGCCCTCGGAGCTCAACGCGAACATCCCCGCGGAGCTCGACGCGATCATCAAGAAGGCTCTCTCGCGAGATCCCGCGGAGCGGTTCCCGAGCGCGAAGGTGATGGCCGCCGAGCTGTCGACGGTCCTCGACGACGCCGGTTATCCCGACGACCACTCGGAGATCGAGAAGTACCTCGTCGCGGAGTTCCCGACCGGCGCGAAGCTGGTCTCGACGCCGCCGGCCCCAGCCGCCACGAAGAGCCCGACGGCGACATCGCGAAACCAGCTCAACCAGACCGTGCTCGGCATGGCGCCGATCAAGGACCCGGCGGAGCTGCGCGCGCTCGCCGAACGCGCCGCCGCGGAGCGCAAGGCCGAGGACGAGGCGAAGGCCACGGAGAAGGCGCTCTCGGAGCAGGCCGCCAAGGTCGCTGCCGAGAAGGCCGCTGCCGACAAGGCCGCCGCGGCGAAGGCCGCCGAGGACAAGGCCGCCGCCGACAAGGCCGCCGCCGACAAGGCCGCGGAAGCCAAGGTCGCTGCCGAAAAGGCCGCTGCCGACAAGGCCGCCGCCGACAAGGCCGCTGCCGACAAGGCCGCGGAAGCGAAGGTCGCCGCCGACAAGGCCGCCGCCGACAAGGCCGCCGCCGACAAGGCCGCTGCCGACAAGGCCGCCGCCGACAAGGCCGCTGCCGACAAGGCCGCTGCCGACAAGGCCGCCGTCGACAAGGCCGCTGCCGCAAAGGCCGTCGACGACAAGGCCGCCGCCGACAAGGCCGCTGCCGCAAAGGCCGTCGACGACAAGAAGGCCGCGGACGCAAAGGCGGCCGCCGACAAGGCCGCCGGCGATCGCACCGCCGCCGAGAAGAAAGCCGTGGACGCCCGCGCCGAGGCCGACAAGAAGGCGGCCGAGGCCAAGGCCGCCGTCGAGAGGGCCGCCGCCGCAAAGGCTGCCGCCGAGGCCGCAAAGTCTGGCGCCAAGACGATCCAGCTCGGATCCAACTCGCAGTCGGAGCTCTTGGCTGCCGTCGAGGCCGCAAAGTCGAGCGGCGCGAAGACGATGACGCTCGGCTCGAACTCGCAGGCGGAGCTCGCGGCGTCGGTCGAGGCCGCGAAGGCCGCGCAGCCGATCGTCGCGGATCCGATGAACACGGCGGCCATGGGCTCGCTGAGCCAGTCGTCAGCGCCCGCGAAGGCGCCGATCTCGCAGGCCGAGACGCTCGCGACGCCGTCGCTGCTCACCACGTTGCCTGGCGTCTCGCCGGCGATCCTGGTCGCACCCGCCGGTTCGCCATCGGGGATCGTCGGCCTGCCCGCGATGCCGCCCGGCGCCTCGATCCCTCCTCCGGCGGATGATGACTTCGCCACGAGCTCGGGCGCCAAGGCGTACCAGTCAGTCGACGACATCGCGGCGGCGAGCCAGGCCTCGCCGGTCGCGGCGGTCGCCGTCGAGCTCGCGGCCGCGGCGAAGCCCGTGCCCGCCCCGCCGACGTTGCCCGAAGCCGCGCAGGTGGTGTCGCTGCCCCGGCCGCGCACGCCCACCGAGCCCGGCGATGCGAAGCGCGATCAGCACGCGAGCTGGTTCGGCTCGACGGACTCGCACGCCGCGATCGACGACGGCTACGAGGAAGACGATCCGAAGAAGGTCCGGCGCAAGCGGATGATCATCGCGGGCGCGAGCGGCGTCGGTGCGCTGCTGGTGATCGCGATCATCGCGATGGCCGCCGGCGGCAGCAAGAAGAAGGAAGCGAAGCCCGAGGACAAGCCGGAGATCGTCGAGGGGCCCTCTCGCACCGCGGCGACGGCCGGCACCGATCCGGTGGCGAAGCCCACCGATCCTCCGCCACCGCAGGGCTCGGCGACCTCGCCGGACCTGGGCTCCGGCTCGGCGATCGATCCCGAGGCCGCGAAGGTCGAGCAAGCACGGCTCGATGCCGAGGCCGCGAAGCAGGCCGCCGAGGCCGCGAAGATCGAGCAGGCGCGCATCGAGGCCGAGGCCGCGAAGACCGAGCAGGCGCGGATCGAGGCGCAGAAGACGACGGACCTCGCTGCGGCGAAGACCGAGGCCGAGCGGATCGCCGCGCAGAAGAAGGCAGATGCCGAGATCGCGAAGGCACAGAAGGCCGAGCAAGCGAAGACGGCCGCCGACGCCGCGAAGCAGGCAAAGCTCGCGCAGCAGAAGGACGCCGCCGACAAGGCCGAGCAGGCGAAGGTCGCCTCCGAGGCCGCCAGGCAGACGAAGCTCGCCGCGCAGAAGGTCGCCGCCGACAAGGCCGCTGCCGACAAGGCGGCGCGGATCGCGGCGCAGCCGCCGAAGAAGGAGACGCCCAGGAAGGAGCCGCCCAAGAAGGAGCCTCCCAAGAAGGAGACGCCGAAGAAGCGGGTCGCGACGAACGACGCGGTCCCGGTCGATCCGTACGCTCCGCCGAAGGTGGACGCGGCCTCGCAGTACAAGACCGGCTTCCAGCAGTACGTTCGCGGCGACACCTCGGGCGCGCTCGCGACGTTCAAGGGCGCACAGCAGTCGAACCCCGGCTATCCGCCGAACTATCGCGGCCTCGGCCTCGTCTACGAGAAGATGGGCAACAAGACCGCCGCCAAGCTGGCGTTCAAGCGTTACCTGCAGCTGTCGCCCAACGCGAGCGATGCAGAGCAGATCAAAGACCGCGTGGAGAAACTCGGATCATGAAGCGCAGCAGCTCGCTCGTCGCGGCGTTACTCGTGGTGACGATGTCCACGGCCTACGCCGAACCTCGCAAGGTCCTCGTCCTTCAGAGCGAGGGCCGCACCGACGCGGCCACGCGCGCGAAGGTCGATGCGTCCATCCTGAAGCTGGCGAAGTCGGTCGCCGGTGCCGACGTCACGTCGGGCGACACCACGCTGTCGGATGCGGCCGCCGCCGTGGGCTGCAAGGCCGATGCGTCGCCGTGCCGTGACGAGATCCTCGGTATGCTCTCGGTCGACGAGCTCGTGTGGGCAACGCTGACGCCCAAGCCAGGCGGCACCGAGATCGAAGTGCACCGCGCGTCGAAGGGCGGCGGCATGGCCGAGGCGAAGGTCCTGCTCGCATCCGGTGCCTCCGTCGACCGGCTCGATGGCGTCGCGCCGCTGTTCGGTGGCAAGCCGGCCGAGCCCGCGTACGTTCCGCCGGGAACCACCACGTCGACCGAGCCGGGCAACCCGCCGACCGAACCCGCGACCACACCGACCGGACCCGCGACCGCCCCGACCGATCCAGTCGCCCAACCGCTTCCCGCGCCCGGCCAGCCCATCGATGCGCCGGATCGCCGTCGCCAGCGGCTCGAGCTCGCGGGCATGATCGGTGGTGGCGGCCTCGTGCTCATCGGCTTCATGTGCTGGGGCTCCGCGTCGGATATCCAGTCGCAGGTCGATGACGCCCCGACGCAGACCAAGCCGCAGATCGATGCGCTGCGTGACCTCGAGTCGCGCGGCGACGCATATGCCGCGTGGGGGAACGTGTTCTTCCTCGGCGGTGCCGTCCTGGGTGGTATCAGCACGTACTTCTTCATCAAGGACCGGCGTGCGCACCGTCACGCGACATCCGCGCGGATCACGCCTACCGTGTTCGATCACGGGGCAGGACTCGCCCTCACGTTTGGAGGGACGCCATGAAGCTCGTCATTGCCTGGCTCTGCGTTCTGACCATCACCGCGCTCGGCGCGGGGAGCTGCTCGATCACGCACAAGAGCGGTGACTTCGAGTGCACGAAGCAGTCCGACTGCTCGGGCGGCCGCACCTGCACGGGCGGCTACTGCGTGTTCCCCGGCGGCACCGTCGACGCACCGAAGGGTGACGGCTCGACCGACGCGCCGATCGACGGCAGCACGAACGCGTGCCCCGCGCAGTGCACGAGCTGCGATCAGGGCGCGCATACCTGCAAGATCGACTGCGCCGTGACGAGCTGCAACGCGGCGATCGTGTGCCCCGTCGGCTGGAACTGCGACGTGGCGTGCAGCACCACGAACTCGTGCCGCAACGGCGTCACGTGCACCGGCACCGGGAGCTGCAAGATCACGTGCTCGGGTCAGAGCTCGTGCCGCGACCTGCAGTGCGGCACCGGCAAGTGCGACGTCACCTGCAGCGGCTCCGGCTCGTGCCGCGCGGTCACCTGCAACCCGTCCTGTGGCTGCGACGTCAAGTGCAGCCCGGGTGTCGCCGCCTGCGAGAGCGTGCTGTGCACCGGCGTGCAGTGCGACACGGGTCTGGGCTGCTCGTCGCAGATCGGCCAGTCCTGCGATACCTGCCCGTAGCGCCTAGCGGTACGTCGAGCTGTTGAACCACCACTCGGCCTGCACGCCGAGAAAGTGCGTCCACGTGTGCTCGTGCCGCACGTCGTCGGGCACGTACTCGTCGAGCGCCGCATCGTTGCGGTGCGCCGCACGATAAACGAGGCGGAGCTGCGGGCGATCGTAGGCCGAGGGGCCCATCGGCGAGTACACGAGCATCGGCGCGATCTGGAACACGGCCGGATCCTCGGCGCGCTGCGTGGTCGGGTTGAGACCGCGCGGGAAGCGCGCCTGGTACGAGATATCGGCTCCAACGAACACGTCGGGCACCACGCGGGCGAGCGGACGAACATCGACCGCGTACTCCCAGCCATCGTCGTGATCGACGGAGTCCGGATCGGCGTCGACGAACCGGCGCGAGAGCACCCCGAGCATCACGTTGCCGAGCGCGTGATCCCAGTTGCCGGCGAGCCCGAACGTCAGCTCGCTCGCGCGGTTGGTCCTGAGATCCGTGCCGAAGCTCGTCGGTGGCGCGAGCTCGTCGAACGCGGCGAGCCCCTTCGCGTAGCGAAGGTAGCCGTTGAGATGCCGGCGGTGATCGGGCTCGCCTCCGAGGCCGAACGCGCTGACCTCCGCGCCGATCAGGAAGCCCGAGTCATCGGGCAGTGCTTGGAGCGAGCCATCGTCGCGCTTGCGCGTACCGGAGGGCAATGCGTGCAGCTCGCCATGGAGCTTGCCCTTGAGGCTGAGATGCCCCGCGCCGCCGTCGAGAAGATAGGCCGCAGTGCCCGAGACGATCATGCGCTGGCGATTGAGCTGGACCACCG
>JBBRED010000293.1:0-10985 GCA_038203335.1 Haliangiales bacterium
ATATGGACGCGGTGCTCACCGTGAATGATACGGCAGCGATGTTGAAGCTTGGCCGGAACGCGGTTTACGAGGCGGTCGCGCGCGGCGAGATCCCTCATCGGCGGATCGGCAACCGGCTTCGGTTCTCGAAGATCGCGCTGATTCGCTGGCTCGGAGGCAACAATGCTTCACGGTAACCATTGGGCTTGCGATCGTCGTCCTGTGGAGCCAACATGTGCGCCGTGTGGTCTTGTAGGTGCGCGCGAAAGGCAATGATGTCTATTCGACGCGACACAAGGACCGGGCGGTGGTTTTTCCGCGCCTGGGTTAACTATGGCAATGGCCGACGCGAGCGGTTGTTCGGGACGCCTGGCAAGGCTGAGTTCCGCGATCTGCCGAACACGAAGGTCGGAGCACAACAAGCCGAGCAGCGTGCGATCACCGCTGCGCTGGCGGGCCTGCCGCTCGTGCCCGCAGCAAGTAAGGAGGTAACGCCGATCCGAGAGCACGCGACCGACTTTCTCGATACGTACAAGCCCGGCCAGAAGCCGGGCGAGCGCCGGGAGAAGCGCCGCGTGATGAAGACGCACCTGTTGCCCGTGTTTGGCGATCTCACGATCGAGCAATTGACGCAGCGACACGTCGACGGATACGCGAGCACCGAGCTCGCGCGTGGCGTCGGGGTGAAGACGGTCAATAACCAGCTCGCTGTTCTGTCCACGATGATCAAGTACGTGACCGGAGAGCGCAGCAAGCTCCGGTTCAAGCTGGACGGAATGGCCGGGGAGATCCGCGCCGTGGATCCGTACGACGTCGACGGCCTGCTCGCAGCTGCGGAGTACGATTGCATTCGTGCAGTCGTGCTGCTCGCAGCCGAGGCCGGCCTTCGTGCCGGCGAGATCCGCGGGCTACAGTGGACCGACATCCGCAACGGCCAGCTGACGGTGCGCCGGGCGCTCGACAAACAGACGAACGAGTCGATCGCTCCCAAGCACAACAAGTCGCGTACGGTCCCGCTCTCGAAACGGCTCGAGACCGTGCTCGGCAAGCTGCCGCGGCGCGGGCTGTGGGTGATCTCGAGCGCGGACGGTTCACCGATCGTCTACGATCGGGTGAACGACGATCTGGTGCAGCTGTACCAGATCGCCAACGTCGCCCGTCCACCGAAGCCGCTGCACTGCCTTCGACACACGTTCGGAACGGTCATGGCCAAGTCGGTGCCGCTGCCGGTACTGCGCGACCTGATGGGTCACGCCGACATCGAGACGACCCTCCGGTACATCGACGTCGGCGAGGACCAGAAGCGCGACGCGATCGCGAAGGTGTTCGGCTCGGGCAGCCAGCGGGCAGCAGACTCGCCGCGTCGAAAGGAGGCCGCCGCAACCGGCTGATTTTTCGGGGCGATCGACGGGGCTCGAACCCGCGACATCCAGGACCACAACCTGGCGCTCTACCAACTGAGCTACGACCGCCGTGAGGGGGTTTAGTTACCCGAGACCGCGCGGGACCGCAACCCCGGAGAAGCCGGGTTAGCCTAATCCGGCATGTATCGCCCCGTCGTTCTGCTCGGGTCCGCAGTCCTCTTCATGGGTTGCGCCAGGCCCGCAGCAGCGACCGACGTCACGTCGAAGTCCGCTACGTCCGATGCTGCCACCCTCGCGCGCACGTGGCCCGACGGCTGCTTCGTGATCGCGGAGCCCGACGGCACGATCGTCGAGACAGATCACGAGCGCTGCGCCGCGCCGCGGCGGCCGTACTCGACGTTCAAGCTCGCGAACGCCCTGATCGCCGTGGACGCGGGCGTGCTCGAGGGTTCCGAGACACCGATGACGTGGGACACGGTCGCGGTCCCCGACGATCCCGAGTGGCCCGCCGTGTGGCGCCAGCCCCACACGCTTCGCTCCGGCATCGCGGTCTCCGCCGTGCCGTACTTCCGCACGCTCGCGCTGACGCTCGGCGCTGCTCGCATGAGCGCGGGCCTCGCGAAGCTCGATTACGGCAATCAGGACGCAGGACCGGCCCTCGACTCGTTCTGGCTCACCGGTGGGCTGCGGATCAGCGCGGTGCAGCAGCTGCGCTTCATCGAGGCACTCGCACGCGGCACGCTCGGCGTATCCGCGCACGCGCAGGAGGTGGTGCGTGACGTCTCGGTGATCGCGCGAGCGGGGGATGCGGTCCTCCATGGCAAGACGGGGACCGGCAGTCTCGAGGATGGACGCACGAGGTGGCTCGCGTGGCAGGTGGGCTACGTCGAGAATCACGGCGCGATCCTCGGTTACGCCGGCTGGATGGAGATCACGAGTGCCGTCGACTTCGCCGTGGCTCGCACCCAGCGTGAAGCGCGCATCCGCACCACGCTCGACTCACTCGGGTGGTTCCCGAAGTGAACGCTCAGGTCTTCGCGCGGCGGGCGGCCATGATCTTCACGAACGACTTCGACCGGATCTCCTCGAGGGAGAGGCCCGTCAGGAGCGCCTCCTCCTCGGTGACCGCGCCGCACGCGATGCCGCGCAGGAAGTAGTTGAGCAGGCCCTGCCCGGTCGCGGCGTCATCGAACACGTCGCCGACGAGCGTGGCCTGCGCGGCCTTGTCGACGAAGTTCTTGAGCCGCTCGGAGGCTGGCGCGAGGCCATCGAGGAAGAACCCGTAGACCGCGCCGTAGCGCGTGGGGAGCTGGCCCGGGTGGAGGTCCCAGCCCTGGTAGAAGCCGTTGACCAGCGAGTGGCGAACGTCGTCGGCGTGAAGGCGCCATGCAGCGTGGACGGCGTTGCGGTTGTCGCGCTTCTGGAGATCCGAGAGGTCCCCGCCCTTGTGCACGGCGACCGGCATGATGTTCGTCGCACCGTCGGAGAGCATCACGCCGGTGCCCGCGACCGAGACCTTCATGACGTGCTTCGCGAAGTCGCACGCGGGGTGGCGCATCTTCTGGTGCGCGGCGGTGATGTCGCAGTTCGCGGTGTAGTCGTACGTCCCGAAGTGCGCGCCGGTGAGCCGGCCGGCGGCGGAGCGGTGGAGGCGGGGCAGCGCCGTACGACCGTTCGGGTCGAAGATGCTCTGCGTGGTCTCGACCATGAACTCGACCTTGAGCGTGCTGGCCGGCAGATCGAGACGATCCTCGAGGAGCTCGAACACGTCGACGAGCGCCTCGACGTCGGTGCGGCTCGTGATCTTCGGCAGCGTGACCACGAAGTTCTCCGGCAGCACGCCGCCGGTCTTCTCGAGCAGCTCGGTGACGAAGATGTCGAGGGTGCGGAACGAGCGCGCGGCGAGCTCGCCGGTGAGCGGCTTGATGCGAATGCCGAGGAACGGAGGCAGCGTGCCCGCAGCGTGGGCGGTTGCGACCTCCGTGGCGGCGGCGGCCGCGTGACCATCCTCTTCCTCGTCGGAGCGATTGCCGTAGCCATCCTCGAAGTCGATGCGAAAATCCTCGACGGCCTCGCGCTTGAGCTTCTCCTTCACGCGCTCGTAGACCTTCGGTGCGAGCGAGCCGGAGAGGCCGATCGCCTCGCCGAAGGTCGTCGCGTCGGGTGCGTACGTGTCCATCGAGCGGAGCGCCAGATCGCCGAGCTTCTTCGCGGTCTCGGCCTTGAACAGGTGCGCTCCGCCGTAGACGGTGTGCACCGGCTGCCGCGCGCCCGAGTCGCCCGGGTACATCGCGAGCACCTCCTTCTGCGCCTTGTGGACGCGGTCGAGGGCCTTGGACAGCTTCTTCTCCGAGAGCGTGGTGCGGACCGACATGGATCGCGTTGTATCACCCTCCAGGGAGGGGGATCAGCTGCCGCGGTACGTGGAGTAGCCGTACGGCGAGAGCAAGAGCGGCACGTGATAGTGCGCCGCACCGTCGGCGACGGTGAACTGGATCTCGACGACCGGGAAGAAGCACGGCACGTTGAGCGCGGCGAAGTACGGCGCGGTCTGGAACCGCAGGCGATAGCGCGCGGGGAGCACGGGACCCGCGGGCGTCAGGGTCTTGAGCCGGCCATCGGCGTCGGTGATGCCACCGCCGATCAGCTTCCAGGTGCCCTTGTCGTCGCGCTCCAGCTCGATCGCGATGTCGGCGCCGGGCTTGCCGACGGAGGTGTCGAGGACGTGCGTGGTGATCATGCGAGCTCTCCGCAAAGCTTGGCGAGACGAAGGCGGGTGATCTTCGCCTGCTCCTCGGCCGCCGTGCGCAGCTCCTCGCGCGTGGACGTGGTGAGCCGGCGCCGGAGATCCGCGAGCATCGTCTCGGCGCTGCGGCCGGTCGCGCACACGATGAAGATGAAGCCATGCTTCGCGTCGTACTGCTGGTTCGCCGCGGCGAGCTCCGCGAGCGTGTGCGAGGACGCGGCCGCCGCGGTGCTCTGCTCGGCCGTGGACCACGATGCGTCGCCGGTCTCCGGCACCTTCGCCTCGCCGATCTTCGGATGCGCGGCGAACGCCTCGCGGTGATCGTCCTCGGTGAGCGACCACCAGGTCCGCTCGCCGATGCGCAGCAGCGCCGAGGCATCCTCGAACGGCCGCGCGTGGATCATCTGCTCCACCCAGGCGCGCGAGCCGCAGCAGCGCCGCAGGGCCGCGCGGGCATCGTCGGTGGACATCGCGTCGAGGGCCGCGAGTCCGGCGGGCATATCGGGCGACAGCGTGGCCCACGCACGCAGCCGCGCGATGCCGCCGCACGGGAACACCGAGAGGCGCAGATGGGTGACCGGCCCCACCCGGCGCAGCTCGCGATCGAAGGTGTGGCGCGTGTGCGGCTGGAGCGCCGTCTCGATCAGCGTGCGCCAGCCGCCGAGCCGATCCGCCGCGACGCCGGGCGCATGCACGCCCTCGACGATGGCGCGCGCCGGGGCGTTGCCCTTGAAGTGCGAGGTGTCGAGCAGCAGGCGCTCGATCGAGCCCGCGCTCGCGAGCCGGATGATCGCCCAGTCGTTGCCCGGACCGCGCCGGCGACGGGTCTCCCAGCCATCAGCCATCGACAGCGACGGCCCGGGCTTGATGAGGTTGTTGCGCGAGCCGAAGAACATGTCGCTGCAGGTCTCGACGACCGCGCCATTCTCGAGCGCCGCGAGATCGACCGCTCCGCCGAGCCCACGCAGCTTGGACCACACGGGAACGGCATCGCCGTGAACACGGAGGCGCGCCACGCCGCCATCGGGAAAGATCTCGAGGCGCACGTGCGTGAACCGGGCGCCGCTCGGGATCTTGAACGCGTTCTTGTGATCGCCCTTGAGGTCGGTGCGCGGCAGGATCTCGGTCCACGTCGCGGTCTCGAGCGCGCGCAGATCGAGCGGGTCATCGATCTCGGTCGCGTACAGCGCGGCCGAGGCCGGGAAGTTGCCGCGAAACCACGCGGTGTCGATCACCACGCCGCGGATCACGCCCGGTAGGCCGAGCCGCACGATGCACCAGTCGTGGATGGTCGAGTCGGGCCCGGGGGCCACACCGTCGAGCGGGCGATAGCGGCGGGTCTCCCAGCCGTCCATCCACTTGCCGCGATCGGTGTAGAGGTGCTCCTTCCACACCGCGGCCGCGGGCTTCAACAAGTTCTCCTTCTCGGCGAAGAACTCGTCGTTGCAGAGGAGCGCTGCGCCGCCGACGCTCTCGCTCGCGAGGTCCGGAAGATCCGTGAACGCGGGCAGGTCGACATCGCTCATAGCAGGGCTCCCAGCTCGGTGGCGATCGCCTGGCCGTTCTCCGCGATGCGCTGACCGCGCAGGTAGGTCGCGTGAACGGCGCCGCGCAGGGTCTCGCCCGAGTACGGCGTGACCTTGTGGCGATGGTGAACGGTGGCGGCGGAGATGGTGGTGGTGCCCGCGTCGTCGAACACGACGAGGTCCGCATCGGCGCCGACGGCGATCGTGCCCTTGCGACCGGTGAAGCCCGCGAGGCGCGCCGGGCCCTCGCACATCCAGCGCACGATCTGCACGAGCGAGTGACCGCGCGCGTACGCTTCCGACCACACCACGGGGAGCGCGAGCTGCAGCCCGGAGACGCCGCCCCACGCCGCCACGAAGTCACCGGTCTCGATTGCCTTGAGCGATGGCGAGCACGGCGAGTGATCGCTCGCGACGAAGTCGAGCGTGCCGGCGGCGAGCGCCTTCCACAGCTCCTCGCGATTCGCGGCATCGCGGATCGGCGGCGCGCACTTGAACGCGGTCGCACCATCGGGGATGCGCTCGGCGACGAAGTGGAGGTAGTGCGGGCAGGTCTCCGCCGAGATCGGCAGGCCCTGCGCCTTCGCGGCCACGAGCAGCGGGAGCGCGCTTGCCGCGGAGTGATGCACGATGTGCGTGCGCGCGTTGGTCTGCCGGCACAACCCGGTGACCATCGCGATCGCCTGCTCCTCGGCGCTCTCGGGCCGCGACGCGAGATACGTGGCGTACTTGCACGGGTCCGCACCGGCGAGCGCCTTCGCGGCGGCATCGATCGGACCGGCGACCTCGGCGTGGACAAGCAACGGGCGATCGAGGCCGGCGAGGATCGGCATCGCGATCGCGAGGTGCTGCTCGCCGACCCAGCCGAACTCTTCGACACCGCTGTCGACGAGGAAGCACTTGAAGCCGCGCACGCCGTCGGCGACCATGCCGGCGAGCTCGCCGGAGTTTCCCGGGACCACGCCGCCCCAGAACCCGACGTCGACGCTGCACTGCCCTGCCGCCGCGGCGCGCTTGGCGGCGAAGCCCTCGCGCGTGGTGGTCGGCGGGATCGAGTTGAGAGGCATGTCGACGAGCGTCGTCACGCCGCCGATCGCCGCAGCGCGCGTCGCCGTCGAGAAGCCCTCCCATTCGGTGCGGCCGGGCTCGTTGAGGTGGACATGGGTATCGACCACTCCCGGCATGAGCGGGAGATCCTCGAAGTCATCGAGCCGCGCGCCGGCGGGGACATCGGACCACTCGGTGACGGCGACGATCTTCCCGGCTGTGATGTGCACCGCTTTCGGCGAGATGACACCGTTTGCGACGACGCGACGCGACCGGACTACGAGGTCGACCATGGCGCGCGATTATAGTGGCCGAGTACGAGTCCGAGTACGAGTACGAGTACGATTTACAGCCTCCCCGAGTACCTCCCGTACGCGACGAGCGCCGAGAGCATCGTCAGCATCACCACCAGGATCTTCGTCCAGCGCGCTTGCGCGCGGCGGGTGAGCTGGGTGTTTTCGGGGCGGGCGAACGCCTCGGTGGGAGGCACCTCTTCGTAGGTCGGAGCATCGTCGTCTTCCGTTGGGGCGGGCGGCTCCTTGAACTTCGGCTTGCGCATCAGCGCCGGGATCGCGGGGAGCGTGGCCGGGGCCTCGCGCTCGCGGGCCGACGGGACGTGGGCCGCGCTCGCGCGGTCGCTCTCGAGCGTGTCGAGGATGCGGCCCACGCCGCTCTCGCTCCAGGGCTCACGGGTGAACGCCCAGCCGACCCAGCGCAGGATCTCCTTCGCGTCGACGCGCCCGATCTCCTCGGCCACACCGCGGAGCGCGCGGCCCATCGCCGCAGCGTTCTGCCAGCGCTGATCGGGATCGCGTTGCAGCGCGGTCAGCACGATGTCGTCGAGCTCGCGCGTGACCTTGCGATCGTGGCGCGAGGGCGGAGCGATCACGAGCTGGCGCACGTTCTGGATGGTCGCGATCTCGGTCGCGGCGGCGAACAGGCGGTGACCGGTCAGCATCTCGTGCGCGACGGCGCCGATCGCGAACAGATCCGCGCGCGCGTCGAGCTTGCCGTAGGTGTACTCCGGCGCGACGTACGCGAGCTTGCCCTTGATGTAACCAGCGGCGGTCTGCACGCGCGAGCGAGCGGCCTTGGCGATGCCAAAATCGATCAGCTTCACCACGCCGTTGTTCGCGAGGATGATGTTCGCCGGCGAGACATCGCGATGGATCAGCCGCAGTGGGCGATCGAGCTCGTCGCACAGGTTGTGCGCGTGATCGAGCGCGTCGCAGAGCTGGATCAGGATCTCGACGATGATCGGCAGCGGAATCGCACCCGCGGCGGTCCGCGACTGGCGCATGACGGCATCGAGGGTGGGTCCCGAGACCAGCTCCATCGCGATGTAGTAGAGGCCGCTCGCTTTTCCGAGCTCGTAGGTCTGCGCGATGTTGTCGTGGCTGAGCAGACGCGTGAGCCGCGCTTCCTGCACGAACGATTCGACGAAGTCGCGGTCGTCCGAGAGATGCGGCCACAACCGCTTGATCGCGACCGCGCCGCCGCCGCCGTCGATCCGCGTCGCGCGGTGCACCGAGGCCATGCCGCCCTCGCCGAGCTGCTCGTGCAGGTAGTACGCACCGAACCGCTCGCGCTCCTCGGCCTTCGGGGCCACGGGCAGGGCGGGATGATTCGAGGTCGCGCGGGCCCGCAGCTTGACGCGCGCGACCGGCATCGACTCGCGCATCGCCGCGACCTCGGCGTGGTCGTCCTGGCGGTGCGCTCTCCCTCTCGTGCGGGCACTCGGAGATGGCATGAACCTAACGGTGACTGCAAACCGGAGTCACCACCACTGACTGTGATCGGCTTGCACTGACAGCGCACCTGCGTGCGGATGCCGCACACCAGCGGAACTACGCGGATTTCATCCGCAGTCCGACTATCAGAACGTCATTCGAGCCGCGCGCCGTCGGTGATCCACTTCTTCAGCTCGCCGCGCTCGCGCGGGGTGATCTCGGTCTTGTTGTTGTACGGCATGTTCTGCTGCTCGACGGCGCGCAGCATGATCGCGGACGCGTTGACCTGGATCTGTCGCGGCGAATCGAGGCGCAGTCCCTTCGGCGGTGACGTGAACACGTCATCGGAGGGATGCGTGCTGTGGCATGGCACGCAGCGCGTGGCGATGATCTCCTGCGCGCGCTTGAACGACACGGGCTCCTGCACGTCCATCACGCTTCGCGCATCGATCCGCGTGACGACCAGCAGCGATGCGACCGCGAACGCGCCGGCGCTGACCGTGGGGAACAACCACGCGCCGACGGGACGCTCGCGGCCGTTGCCGAGATACCGGATGTTCATGAAGTGCCGGATCCCGGCGCCGCCGATCATCACCAGGATCAGGATCAGCCAGTTGAGCGGGTGGCTGGTCGCGGAACCGAAGTGGTTCGAGATCATGATGAACAGCAGCGGGAACGTGAGGTAATTGTTGTGGATGCTGCGCTGCTTCGCGCGGATCGAGAACATCGGATCCTGCTCGCGGCCCTGCTTGGTGGCGTTCACCAGCTCGTGCTGCGATGGCACGATGCACAGCCACACGTTGCCCGTCATCAGCGTGCCGATCACCACGCCGGCCTGCATGTACGTGGCCTTCCCGCTGAAGAACTGCGAGAACGCGAAGATCGATCCGAACAGCAGCACGATGGAGATGACCGTGGCGGCGCGCGGGCTGCTCTCGCCGAGCACCTTCCACAGCGTGTCGTAGATCAGCCAGGCGACGAAGATGATCGAGATCGACATCACCACCGCGACGGTGCGATCGACGTCGTGAACGCTGGGATCGACGAGGCCGCCGGCGCCGTTCAGGTAGTAGACGATGACGAACAGCGAGATACCGGTCAGCCACGTGGAGAAGTTCTGCCACTTGAACCAGTGCAGGATCTTCGGCATCTCGCCGGGGGCGAGCAGCTTCTTCTCGACGTCGTAGAACGCGCCGGAGTGGAGCATGAAGATCTTGCCCTGCGAGAGCTTCGCCTGGCCGGCGAACTTCTCGAGGTTGCGATCGAGCCAGTTGAACAGCATCGAGTTGCCGACCCACATGATCCCGGCGATGAGGTGAGCCCATCGGAAGATGACGTCGAGCAACTCGTTCAGGTGCAAGGCCGTCGCAGTATAAGGCCGCCGGCTGGTACTGTCGGCACCATGCGCAAGCTTGTGGCGATCCTCCTCGTCCTCTCCGGGTGCCCCGAAAAGAAGGAGGACTACACGAAGGACAAGCCACAGGCCGAGGTCGACCGCGCCAGCGCGCCGGTGAAGCCGCCGCCGAAGAAGAAGGCGCAGCCGCCCGCGGATCTCGGTAGCTGTAACCTCACCGTCGCGGGCGGCATCACCGCCGAGCAGACCGCGAAGGGTGGCAAGACCGCGACCAACGTCTCCTACTGGTACACGCCGGAGGAGCGCAAGAACATGATGGGCGTCGACGGCTACGTGATCAGCTGCAGCGGCGAGAAGTTCCGTTTCCAGCTGCTCCCCGGCGGCGGCAAGATCGATGGCATGCCGTTCGCGCCGAAAACGTTCACGTTCGCGAAGGGCAAGAGCGACGGCGCGAGCATCATGATCGCGTTCGGTCAGGCCACCATGTCGGACGCCACGGGCACGGTCGCCGTGACCGCCCTCGACAACCGTCACATCGCGGGTACCGTCGACGTCGCGGGCAAGGTCGTCCCCGGGAACAAGCAGATCACCATCAAGGGGTCATTCGACTACGTGTGCCCCGGCCTCTCGGCGTGCGATTTCGGTGACGCTCCCCAGTGACGGGTAGATCCTGGGCGAATCATCCCCAGGCGCGGCGCACGGCTTCGGCGATCCCGCCGCCGCTGCCGGCGATGCGCTCGAGTCGATCGGTCGCCTTCGCGCTGACGTGATCCGGCGCGCCGCCCATCGCGAACGAGCGACCCGCGACCTCGAACATCGGCACGTCGTTGACCCAGTCACCGATCGCGACCGCTTCGCTCGTCGAGCAGCCGACCATGCGGCACAGCTCCGCGAGCGCGGTGCCCTTCGTCGGTCCCGCCGCGCGAACCAGCACCGCGTACTTGCCGGGGCACTGGCTGACCGCGAAGCTGACCGAGAACAGGCGATCGGCGTGACCGCGCAGCACCGCGTGCGCCGCTTCCACCTGATCGCGGTCACCGATCGCGACAGCGGCGATCGGCTCGGTCTGCCACGCGAGCTCCTCCTCGACAACGCGGACGTTGGGCGACCACGTGCGGACGTAGCCCGCGTACGGCGCACCGGCGTGATCGTGATGGATGCCCTGCGCATCGAACACGAACCCCGCGAGCTGATGCGCGCCGACGGTATCTCGCAGCACGCGGCGGATCTCCAGCTCCA
>JBBRED010000294.1:0-10959 GCA_038203335.1 Haliangiales bacterium
ATCATGAACACCATCGAGTTGTGGCCAAGGCCCGTGTTCGGTCCCATCAGCAGGAACAAGCTCGGGAACCCCGAGACGGTGATCCCGAGGTAGCTCCGGACCGACTCGCGCCACGCCTCCGATAGCTCGGTGTCGCCGCGCCCGACGATCTGCATCGACGACACGTAGTCGACGACCTTGAACCCGGTGCCGTAGATGATCGTGTCGACCTCGCGGAACGAGCCGTCGGTGCTCCGGATCCCGGTTGGTTCGATCGCGGCGATCCCGTCGGTGACGAGGTCCACGTTGTCGCGGCACAGGGCAGGGTAGTAGTCGTTCGAGATCAGCACCCGCTTGCACCCCATCCGGTACGCCGGCGTCAGTCGGGCGCGGAGCTCGCGATCGTTGACCTGATGCGCGAGATGTTTGAGCACCAGCTTCTCCGCGAGCTGGTTGACCTTCGGGGCGAACGCGAACCCGAGCACGCGGCTCTCGAACAGCCAGTACAGGCCCGTGCGGCGCAGCCAGTGCGCGCCCGGCACGTGCTCGAGCATCCAGCGCTCGCGCCCGCCGATCGGACGATCCGCCTTGGGAACGATCCACGCCGGGGTCCGCTGGAACACGTGGAGCTTGTCCACGACCGGCGCGATCTCCGGCACGAACTGCACGGTGCTGGCGCCGGTGCCGATCACGGCCACCTTCTTGCCCGCGAGGTCGTGGGTGTGATTCCAGCGCGCCGAGTGAAACACGGTGCCCGCGAACGTCGCCGCGCCGGGCAACTCGGGAATCGCCGGCAGGTGCAGGGCTCCGTTGCCGAGCACGAGCGTGCGCGCGACGAACGTCTCGCCGCTCTGCGTGGTCACGGTCCACGTCGCCGCCGTCTCGTCGTACGCCGCGGTGGCCACGCGCGCTCCGAATCGCAGGTGAGGGCGCAGGCCGTACTTCGTGGCGCAGCGCTCGAGGTACGCGAGGATCTCCTTCTGCCCGCCGTATGCGCGCGACCACGTGGGGTTCGGCTCGAACGAGTACGAGTAGAGGTGCGAGGGGATATCGCACGCGGCGCCGGGATACGTGTTGTCGCGCCACGTGCCGCCCACGCCGTCGCTCTTCTCGAGGATCACGAAGTCCTCGATTCCGGCCTTGCGGAGCTGGATGCCCGCCGCCAACCCCGAGAAGCCCGCGCCGACGATCACCGCTTCGAGCTGCACCATGCACGCACGCTAGCGCCCTATTGAGTTACGGTCAATAGCGATGATATTCGAGTACATCAGGCGGATAGCTGGTGCATCGCGGCATCGACCTCGTCGAGCTCCCAGAGCCGGCGCTCGATCTCGCGGTCGAGGTCGCCCGTGACCACCGGGCAGGCGGCGCGCTGCGCGACCAGGCGGACCATCTCGTCGGTCGCGTCGATCTCGTCGGCGAGCTTCTCGATGCGGCCGAGGCACTCGTCGCGGTGGCGAATACGGCGCGCCTGGATCTCGCGGCGGCGCTTCGAGCCCGGCATGTCGATCATCGGGACCGTGATCGGCAGCTCGCTGCCGGCGATCCGGAGAGCGTCGAGGCACTTGTGGTGCGCGACCACGGTGCGGACGAAGTGCTCGAGCAGGTCCTGCAACTCGAAGCGCGCGGCCTCGGCCGGGTCGTCCGCCTCGACGCGCTCGACGAGGTCGCGCAGCTCGATGTACTGGGTCTGCCGCACGACACCCGCCGGGCGCAGTGCGCGGAATCGCACGGACTCGACCCGCATCTGTTCGCGCAGGGCGGCCTGGCGGTCGAGGTAGCGCTGCACGAACGCGTACCGCGTGGTCAGGCTGCCGAGGATGGCGGTCGCCGCGATGGCGATCAGCGCGCCGACGATGCCGGCGTAGCCGAGGCCGACGCAGCCCGCGAACACCGCCACCGCGACGCACAGCGGGCTGGCGAGTGCACCGCGGACGTAGGTGAGACCTGTCGAGCGCTTCGTCAGCGCCGCGGGCGGCGGTGCGAGATAGAGGCCGTGCTCCCGGGCGATGCGAGGCTGCATATCGACGTCCGTTACAACCCTCGTGCCACTGTCACATCGCCGTACCGACGAGACGTTCCGTCATCGCGGGGTGGTCGCCCGCGCCACACCGTGCGGCGCGACTGCTACGATGGCGCTTCGTGAGTGGTCAGTTGGACCAGATCCTCGCCTACCTCGACCGACCGGGCGTCACCGAGATCCTGGTCGGGAATGGGCGCCCCATCACATTCCGGCGTAACCACGAGAACGTGGGGCTGACCAAGGAGCCACTGTCCAAGGCGCAGCTCGCCACGCTGATCAAGGGCACCGCACTGTTCCACCTGGTGCCCGATCGCGATGGGTCGAAGCCCGCGGCGGAGATCACCATCGGCGAACGTGCGGTCAAGATCACCGCGAGCCGGCGCGGCGACGAGGTCGCGTTCCGGATCGAGAAGGGGCAGCCGGAGTTCGAGCTCGAGCTGTCTCCGGAGCTCGATGCGAAACCGCGACGCGGGCGCACGACCACTCCGCCCGCGGGCGTGCCCGGCGGGCGTCCGGCGCGTACCACCACCAGCCCCCGCGCGGCGCGTACCACCACGAGTCCGGTGGTCGAGAAGACGCGCGCCGCTCGCACCACCACGGGCCCGACGGCGCGGACCAGGTCCAAGTCGGCGATCAAGCCGCCGATGCCGCCGCTCGACTTCGATCTCGATCTCGAGCCCGCGAAGCCGGTCGCCACGTCCCGCACCGGCCGTGCGGGGCTCACCACGTTCCAGGGGATGATCGAGCTCGCGAAGGCGCGCAACGCCTCCGATCTCCACATCGCGACCAACCGCCCGGTCTCGCTGCGCGTGCTCGGCGAGCTGGCGCCGATGGAGGCCGGAGCGGCCCCGATCTCCGCCGCCGAAGCCGAGGCGCTGCTGACGCCACTGCTCTCGCCCGATCAGCGCGCGCTGCTCGCGACGCAGGGCTACGTCGACCTCGCGCTCGAGGCGCCGGATGGTGGGCGGCTGCGCACGAACATCTCGCGGTTTCAGGGCGGCCTGAAGGGCACGTTCCGCATCGCGAGGACCTCGCCGTCGACGCTCGAGGAGCTGAACCTTCCGAAGGACCTCGGCAAGCACGTGCATCACCATCAGGGCCTGATCGTGATCGCTGGCCCGAGTGGTCACGGTAAGACCACCACGCTCGCGGCGCTCGTCGAGCTGGTCAACGAGAGCCGGCCGTTCCACATCATCACCGTCGAGGATCCGATCGAGATCGTGTATCCGCGCAAGTCGGCGGTGGTCAGCCAGCGCGAGGTCGGCCCGCACACGAAGAGCTTCGCCGCCGCGCTCAAGGGTTCGCTGCGCGAGGATCCCGACGTCATCGTGATCGGCGAGCTGCGCGATCGCGAGACCGTCGAGATCGCGCTCACCGCGGCGGAGACCGGTCACCTCGTGATCGCCACGATGTCCACGCCGAACGCGGCGAAGACCATCGATCGCCTCGTCGACATGTTTCCGCCCGAGGATCAGTCGCAGGTGCGCGCGTCGATCGCGGGTGCGCTCCGCGCGATCATCGCGCAGCGCCTGTTGCCCTCGGTGAAGGGCGACACCGTGTGGCCCGCCGTCGAGGTGCTGACCGGCATCCTCGCCCTGTCGGCGATGATCCGCGAGGACAAGCTGTTCCAGCTCCCGAACCTCATGCAGCGCGGCAAGTCGTTCGGGATGATCCGGTTCGATGACTCGCTGATCGAGCTCGTGCGCAGCGGCAAGGTCGCGCCGGAGACCGCGATCGCCGCGAGCGAGAACAAGAAGGAGCTCGCCTCGCAGATCGAGCGCGGCACGCAGCAGGTACCGGTGATGAAGGGCGGAGAGCCCGCGGCGCCGGGCGCGAAGAAGGGCGGGTTCGCCGGCCTGTTCGGGAGGAAGGACTCGTGAGCGGCATCGCCGCGCTGTTCGACCGGCTGCTCGACAAGGGCGGCTCGGATCTTCACCTCTCGCCGGGCTATCCCCCGATGCTGCGCATCCGCGGCTCGCTGACCGCCGATGGCGATCGCGCGCTGACCAGCGCCGAGATCGAGAAGCTGTTGATGCCGCTGCTCACCGACGGCCAGCGCACGCAGTTCCAGGCCACCGGAGATCTCGACTTCGCGCACGCGCACGGCACCACGGCGCGGTTCCGCGCGAACTATCTGAAGAAGCTGACCGGCGTCGGCGCGGTGTTTCGCGCGATCCCCACGATCATCAAGACCCTCGACGAGCTCGGCGTTCCCGCCGGCATTCGCCGGCTCGCGGATCTGAAGAGCGGCCTCGTGCTCGTCACCGGCCCCACCGGCAGCGGCAAGTCCACCACGCTCGCCGCGATGGTCGATCACATCAACAAGACCCGGCCGGGTCACATCCTCACCATCGAGGATCCCGTCGAGTTCGTTCACCAGCCGCAGCGCTGCCTGATCTCGCACAAGGAGGTCGGCGAGCACGTGCCCTCGTTCCTCGATGCGATCCGCAGCGCGGGCCGCGAGAACGCCGATGTCATCCTCGTCGGCGAGCTCCGCGGCGCCGAGACCATGAAGGCCGCGCTGCAGCTCGCGAGCTTCGGCATCCTGATCTACGCCACCGTCCACACGAACTCGGCGGGCGCCACGATCGATCGCTACGTGAACGCGTTCCCCGCCGAGCAGCAGCCGCAGGTCCGCGGTCTGCTCGCCGATTCGCTGGTCGGCGTGGTCGCGCAGCAGCTCCTTCCGCGCGCCGACAAGCCGGGCCGGGTCGCGGCCCACGAGATCTTGCTCGGCAACTACGCGCTGTCGGCGCTGATCCGCGAGGGCAAGACCCAGCAGATCTCGAGCTTCATCCAGTCGGGCGCCGCCGAAGGCATGCAGGGGATGGACGCCTCGCTCGAGAAGCTGGTCGCGGCGGGCACCGTCAAGGCGCAGGACGCCCTCGAGAAGGCGCTCGACAAGGAATCCTTCGCCAAGTATCCGGCGGTTGCGGCGCAGCTGAAGGGAATGTCCATCGATTCCTTGGTATAGACGCCCCGCATGACCAAGTCGTCTCGCTTCGTCCGATCGTTCGTGCTCGCGCTCCTCGTCGTCGCCCCCGCTGCCTCGTGCAAGCAGGAGAAGTCCCGGCTCGACGACGTGGTGAAGAACACCAAGTCCGCGACCGTGAATCCGCACGCCGGTTCGGCGGCGGGCCCGGCCACCCCCGCTGGCCCGGTCGAGGACCTCGATAGCCACGCGATCCTCGATCGCAAGGACACCGCCCCCGAGGTGCAGGTCAAGCACGTGCTGATCGGCTGGAAGGATCTCGCCGCCGCGTATCGCGGTCACATGGATCCGCGCGCGGAGGCTCGCTCGAGCGCAGATGCCGCGAAGTTCGCGAAGGAGATCCTCGCGCGCGCCGAGAAGGAAGACTTCAACAAGCTCGTCGAGGAGTTCTCCGAGGACCCGGGCGCGAAGAGCGGTGAGCCGTACACCGTCGCCGCGGACACCCAGTTCGTCCCCGAGTTCAAGCAGCTCGCGCTCCGCCTCATGCTCAACGAGGTCGGCATCGTCAAGACGAACTACGGCTACCACGTCATCAAGCGCATCCCGCCGCCGGCGCCGGATCCGCTGGAGTCGGCCGACATCCTCGCGCGTCCCGCCGAGGCCGGAACGGTCTCCGTGCAGCACGTGCTGATCGGCTGGAAGGGCGCCCCCGCGGCGCGCACCGCCACGCGCACCAAGGAAGAGGCCGACAAGATCGCGAAGGAGGTCCTCGACAAGGTCCGCGCGAACGGCGACATGGCCGCGCTGATGAAGCAGTACTCCGAGGATCCGGGCAGCAAGGACACCGCCCGCGCGTACGAGGTGGGCGCCGACACGCAGATGGTCGAGCCGTTCAAGAAGCTGTCGCTCCGCCTCAAGATCGGCGAGGCCGGTCTCGTCAAGTCGCCGTTTGGCTGGCACATCATCAAGCGCGCTGCGCCGCCGCCGCCGGACGCCCTCGAGTCCGCCGACATCCTCGCGCGCCAGCCCGTGACCACGTTCGCGAAGGTCAAGCACATCCTCCTCAGCTACGCCGACTCGCACGGTGAGGATCCGCGTGGCCAGAAGCGCACGCGCGCGGAGCTCGAGAAGCTCGTGAAGGATACCGTCGCGAAGATCAAGGGCGACGCGAAGATCGAGCCGCTGATGACCGAGCTGTCGGAGGATCCGGGCTCGGCGAAGACCGGCACCTCGTACGACGCCACGCCCGACGCGGGCCTCGTGAAGCCGTTCAAGGACCTCTCGCTTCGCCTCAAGTCGGGCGAGGTCGGCGTGGTCAAGACCGAGTTCGGCTTCCACATCATCCAGCGCGTCGACGGCATGCCGGGTCAGGAAGCGGGCTCGGGCGCATCGAAGCCGGCGGAGAAGGCGATCGTTCCGCCGCCCCCGGCACCGAAGCAGTAGTGCGACTGCTGGGCGCCGCCGCGCTGGTTGCCGGCGGTTGCTCGAAGAGCGATCTGCGTGGTCACCGACGACGGGAAGGTCGTGTGCCGCACGCCGGTCTACGCCGCGTCGAGCACGAGCCTCGGGTACGCCTACGATCCGACCGGTGCGAACAAGGCCACGAACGCCGCGCGGCGCGTGTCGGCGGACTTCGAGGACAAGCTCCCCGAGGCCCTCGCGAAGGCGACGTCGACGCTCCTCGGCACGCCGTAGTGGTGCCCATGGTATGAGCGCGGCATGGACGTCACCGCAACTCTTCGTGCCCTCGGTGTGGCTCTGGTTCCCGTCGATGGCGACCTGATCGCGCACTCGCCGATCGATGGCTCCGTGACCGCGCGGCTCGCGAGCCACGGTGCGGCCGGCGTGACGGCGGCGATCGATCGCGCACACGCGGCGTTCGGCGAGTGGCGCAACGTCCCGGCTCCGCGACGCGGCGAGCTGATCCGGCTGTTCGGCGACGAGCTGCGCGCGGCGAAGGACCAGCTCGCGGCGCTCGTCACGATCGAGGCCGGAAAGATCACGGCGGAGGCGCGCGGCGAGGTGCAGGAGATGATCGACATCTGCGACTTCGCCTGCGGGCTGTCGCGTCAGCTCTACGGGCTGACCATCGCATCCGAGCGGCCGGGTCACCGCATGAGCGAGACCTGGCATCCACTCGGGGTGGTCGGCATCATCAGCGCCTTCAACTTCCCGGTCGCGGTGTGGGCGTGGAACTTCGCGCTCGCGGTGGTGTGCGGCGATAGCTGTGTGTGGAAGCCGTCGGAGAAGACGCCGCTGACCGCGCTCGCGTGCCAGGCGCTGTTCGAGCGCGCCGCGGCGAAGTTCGGTGGGGCCCCGGTGGGGCTCTCGGAGGTGGTGCTCGGCGTGGCGAGCGTCGGCGAGGCGCTGGTCGCCGATCCGCGCGTATCGCTGGTCAGCGCGACGGGCTCGACGCGCATGGGGCGCGCGGTCGCACCGGCGGTCGCGTCGCGGTTCGGGCGCTGCCTGCTCGAGCTCGGCGGCAACAACGCGATGATCGTGGCGCCGAGCGCGGACCTCGAGCTCGCGAGCCGCGCGATTCTCTTCTCGGCGGCGGGCACCGCGGGGCAGCGCTGCACCACGCTACGCCGGTTGATCGTGCACGAGTCGATCAAGGAGGAGCTGCTCGCGCGCGTCGAGCGTGCGTACGGCCAGATCCGCGTCGGTGATCCGCGCGAGAGCGGCACGCTCGTCGGGCCGCTGATCGATGCAGCGTCGTTCGAGAGCATGCAGCGCGCGCTGACCCGCGCACGCGCGGATGGCGGTCAGGTCAGCGGCGGTGCGCGCGTGACGGTGGGCGAGGGCGGCCACTACGCCGCGCCGTCGCTCGTGCGGATGCCGGCGCAGACGCAGGTCGTGAAGGACGAGACGTTCGCGCCGATCCTCTATGCGATGAGCTACACCGCGTTCGATCAGGCGATCGCGATGCACAACGATGTACCGCAGGGCCTGTCGTCGTGCATCTTCACGAACGATCTGCGCGAGGCCGAGGCGTTCCTCGCAGCGTCGGGCAGCGACTGCGGTATCGCGAACGTCAACATCGGCCCATCGGGCGCCGAGATCGGCGGCGCCTTCGGCGGCGAGAAGGAGACCGGCGGCGGTCGCGAGAGCGGCTCCGATGCGTGGCGGAACTACATGCGCCGCGCGACGAACACGGTGAACTATTCGAAGGATCTGCCGCTCGCGCAGGGCATCACGTTTGGCTGAGACTAGACCGCGAGTGTCACCAGCGTGGTCACGGCGCACGCCACGAGAATCACGCCGCCGACCGTCCATCCGCGCCGCGGATGCGCAAGCCGCACGCGATCGCCCTCGATCGTCGGGCTACCGAGCAGCTCGCGCATGAGGTGCGCGACCTTCGGCTGATCCGGGCGATGGACGACGAGATACGGCGGGCGCAGGCGAACGGCGCGCTCGAGGTAGTGGCCCGGGGCGTAGGTCAGGCGCATGCGCAGCCCCCGCTCCGGCACCTCGACGAGCGCGACCTCGGCAGCCGTGACGACGCCGTGGCGAACGAGCGCGACCTCGTTCTGGATCTCGCGAACCGCCACCAGCGCGGTCCACGCCACATAGGTGAGGCCCGCGCCGACCAGCGCCTGCACGCTGCTCTCGTGCACGGATCTCCACACGATCGCCGCGATCGTGATCGCGACGGCCGAGACGACGATCGTCGGCAACCAGAGCAACGACTCGTAGTGGGGCGGCAGCTCCCGGCCCGGCGGGCGCCAGCCCGGAAGCTCACCTGCGTCGACGACCCGGGCCTGGGGCAGCTGCATCCCGATAGGATGCCACGGGCTCCTAGCTTAGCTTCACGATGGTGCCCACCGCGAACAGGAGCACCATCGCGCCCGAGAGGATCCAGCGGCGCCACGGCTGTGTGAGTCGCAGGCGATCGCCGTCGAGCGTGGGCGCCCCGGCGAGCTCTTCGACCGTGAACGCGACCTCCGGTCGGGCCGGGAGGTGCATCACGAGGTGCTTCGGGCGGGCGTGAACCGGGCGATCGATGTGGTGACCGGCGGTGTAGGTCAGCCGCATCTGGGTGCCCTTCTTCGGAACCTGGACGAGGGCCATCTCGGCGGCGGTGATGATGCCGTGGCGGACGAGCTCGATCTGGTTCCTGACCGCGGGAGCGAGGACCTTCCCGATGAAGATCGCGTGGACGACGACCCAGCCGACATACCCGGACCACCAGCTTGGAAACTCACGATGCACGCAGGCCAGGGCGGCGAGCATCATCGATGCGACGAGGACCACCGGCATCCACAGCAGCGCCACGTAGCCTCGCGGTAGCTCGCGCCCCGACGGGCCGGGACGGTGACCATCAGCGAGCGCTCGGGCCTGCGGCAGCTCCATGCCGATGTGATGCCTCCGCGCGGTGCGGCGGTTCCCACCAAATGAAACAGCACCCGCTCCGTGCTGGGAGCGAGTGCTGGGAGCGTCGGAGCCGCGGTGCGTTACTCCTTCGGAGCGGGCGCAGGTGCCGGAGCCGGCTCGGGCGCCGGGGCCGGGGCAGCGCCCTCGGCGCCGATCAGCTTGAACTCGACGCGGCGGTTCTTCGCGCGCGCGGCGGCGAGCTTGCCGCCCTTGAGGCCGGTGGGTGCCTCGACGGGAACGGTGTCGCCAAAGCCCTTCGCGATCAGACGACCCTCTTCGATGCCCTTCGACACGAAGTAGGCCTTGACGCTCTCGGCGCGCGCCTGCGAGAGAGCCTGGTTGTCGGCGAACGTCTTGCTGCCCTTGAGCGGCTGGTCGTCGGTGTGGCCCTGGATCTCGAGCTTGATGTCCTTGAACTCGGCGAGGACCGCGATGGCCTTGTCGAGCACCTTGGCGGAGACGGGCTGCAGGTCGGCCGCGCTGACCTTGAACGTGATGCCCTGGATCACGCCAGTGAACGCCTTCAGCTTCTCCGGGATCTCGTCGGGGCAACCGTCGTCGTCCTGGAAGCCGTTCTTGGTCTCCGGCTGATCGGCGCACTTGTCGGCGGCATCGGGCACGCCGTCACCGTCGTTGTCGGGATCGGGGCAGCCGTCGTCGTCCTGGAATCCGTCCTTGTCCTCGGGATCGGTGGCGCACTTGTCGGTCGCGTCGGCGATGCCGTCGCCGTCGTTATCGGGATCGGGGCAGCCGTTCTCGTCCTCGAAGCCGTCCTTGTCCTCCGCCTCGGTCGGGCACTTGTCGTCCGCTCCGAGGATGCCGTCCTTGTCCGGATCCGGATCCTCCTTCACGGGGGCAACGACCACCACCTTCCCGGGGCGTCCCCACTCGCGGTAGATCGAGAGCAGACCCTCGATGTCCTGCGTGAAGCCGGAGTCGACCTTCGGGGTGAACAGCACGCGGAGATCACCGCGGATGCCCCAGTTGTGCGACGCGCGGTACTTGAGACCGACGCCGGCGTAGACGGCGACCTGCGTGTCCTTCTTGAGATAGAGGTCGTTCTTCGGGTCGACGATGCGGAACGCGCCGCCACCGGCGACGAGGAACGGGAGCATCACGTTCGACGCGTCGGCCGCGCGGAACTGGTAGGCGATGTGCGCGCGAGCGGTGACGTCGGTGACATCGAACACGATGTCGTCGGTCGTGCCCTCGGTCGGGATGACGCCGGCCTCGATCTCGACGCCGAGCGCCGGGCCAAAGAACACGCCGAGGCGGAATCCGAACAGCGCCGAGTTCGCCTGCTTTGCCGGCGGGTCCGATGTGACACCGAGCTTGTCGTCTTCGCGGAAGACGTGGACGCCGGCGATGCCACCGACCTCGACGTTCGCGTAGGCGACCGCCGTGGTCGCCGCCATCACACCCAGGACCGACGCGGTTAGGCTCTTCATCGGTAGGGCTTTTCGCCTTTGGCCACCCCCCGGCGCAAGGGGGGATTTCAACTACTTGCTGTGACCGATGCTTGCCGAGCGTGCGAGGCAGTCATCAGGTTGCCCAGGCCTCGACGCGACCCCTCACACCGAGGACCTCCTCGGTGATCGAGCCCCACACCAGGTCGCCCGGGCGACCGGCCTCCACGGCCGCGGGATCCCGC
>JBBRED010000295.1:0-10955 GCA_038203335.1 Haliangiales bacterium
CTGTAGCGACGCGTGTGTGCAGCAGTTCGATCCCGACACGCACTGGATCCCGTCGATGCGGCCCCCTCCCCTCGACGGCATGGAGGAAGCGCGCATGGCCCGCCTCTCGGGCGAACGTCTCCGCGCCGGCGACCAGCCGCGCATGGTGGTCCGCGATCTGCTCGTCGCCGGAGTGGGTCCGCTCGCGGTGCGCAAGGCGCTGATCAACTCGGCGCTCTCCGCGGATGCGACCGACAAGACGGTCAAGACGCTGAACATTCTCGGCTGGCTCTCCGGCCTGCTCGGCGGCGGGGTGCAGGTCGCGGAGCGCCGTAGCCAGCAGGACCAGGCGAAGCTCCGCGAGGCCGAGGCGACCGATCTGGACACCTGGATCAAGCGCTTCGGCTGAGCCGAAATGCAGAACGGCCCCGATCGATCGGGGCCGTCATCATCGAGCGAGCGTCAGCTCAGATGATGTAGTTGTGGATCTCTTCCGGGCCCGGGTTCGCCTCGAGAGCCTCGCGGCGCGACAGGCGGATCTTGCCGTCGCGATCGACCTTGATGCACTTCACGACGACCTCGTCGCCCTCGTGGAGCACGTCCTCGACGGCGCGGATGCGCTCCTTCGAGACCTCGGAGATGTGCAGGAGCCCGTCGGTGCCGGGCATGATCTCGACGAACGCGCCGATCTCGAGGATCTTCTTGACGATGCCGTTGTAGAACTGGCCGACCTCGGGCTCCATGATCAAGCCGGAGATCAGGGCCTGGGCCTGCTCGATGGCCTTCGCATCCGAGGACGCGATCGAGACCACGCCGTTGTCGGCGATGTCGACCTGCGCACCCGTCTGCTCCTGGATCGCGCGGATGGTCTTGCCACCGGGTCCGATGATGTCGCGGACCTTGTCGGGCTTGACCTGCACCGTGACGATGCGCGGCGCGTAGATCGACACCTCGTCGCGCGCGGCGTTGATCGCGTTGTCCATCTTCTCGAGGATGTGGATGCGGCCGGCCTTCGCCTGCGCGAGCGCCTTCTCGAGGATCTCGCGGGTCAGTCCGTCGACCTTGATGTCCATCTGCAACGCGCACACACCGCGGCGGGTGCCAGTGACCTTGAAGTCCATGTCGCCGAGGTGATCCTCGTCGCCGAGGATGTCGGAGAGGATGACGTAGTCATCGCCTTCCTTCATGAGGCCCATCGCGATGCCCGCGACCGGCGACTTCACCGGAACGCCGGCGTCCATGAGGGCGAGCGAGCCGCCGCACACCGACGCCATCGACGAGCTGCCGTTCGACTCGAGAATGTCGGAGACGACGCGGATCGTGTACGGGAAGTCCTCGTAGATCGGGACGATGGCTTCCACCGAGCGCTCGGCGAGGAAGCCGTGACCGACCTCGCGGCGCGACTGGCCGCGCAGCATCTTCACTTCGCCCGTCGAGAACGGGGGGAAGTTGTAGTCCATGTAGAAGGTCTTCTTCTTGTCGCCGAGAAGCGTGTCGAGCTTCTTCTCGTCGTACTTCGTGCCGAGCGTCACGGCGACGAGCGCCTGGGTCTCGCCACGGGTGAACAGCGCCGAACCGTGCGCGCGCGGCAGCACGCCGGTCTCCACGCTGATCGCGCGGATCTCGTCGGGCGCGCGACCGTCGATGCGGGTGCGCGTGGTGATCGTGTGGCCGCGGGCCCACTTCTTCTGGAGCTTCGCGAACGCGGCGTCGACGTCCTTCGGCTTGCCGGCCCACGGCTGACCTTCGGCGGTCAGCGCGGTGCGGGTCTCGACGTGGAGGCTGCCGATGCCCTCGCGGCGCGCCTTCTTGTCCTTGATGGTCATCACCTCCTTGAGGCGATTCCACGCGGACTCCTTGACCTTCGCGGCGAGCGCCTCGTCGGCGACGGGCGGCGTGAACGGGCGCTTCTCCTTGCCGTTCGACGCGCGGAGGCGCTCCTGCAGCTCGATCAGCGGCTGCACGGCCTGATGCGCGAACAGGAGCGCATCGATGATCGTGTCCTCCTGCAGCTCCTCCATCTCGCCCTCGACCATCATGATCGCGTCCTTCGACGCGGCCACGATGATGTCCATGTCGCTCTTCTCGCGCTCGGCGAACGTGGGGTTCGGCACGAACTGGCCGTCGATGCGGCCGATGCGGATGCCCGCGAGCGGGCCCGCCCACACGAGGTCCGAGAGGTGCACGGCGCACGACGCGGCGGTCATCGCGAGGACGTCGGTCGGGTTGACCTTGTCGAACGAGATGACGCTCGCGATGATCTGCGTGTCGATGAACCAGCCCTTGGGGAACAGCGGACGGATCGGGCGATCCATCAGGCGGCACACGAGGATCTCCTCGTTCGTGGTGCGGCCCTCGCGGCGGAAGAAGCTGCCCGGGACCTTGCCGGCGGAGTAGAACTTCTCCTGGTACTCGCAGGTCAGCGGCATGAAGTCGATGTCGCGGGGCAGCGCCGAGCCCAGCGCGGTGACGAGCACCATCGAATCGCCGCAGCGGATGATGACGGAGCCCGAGGCCTGCTTGGCCCACTTACCGGTCTCGATCGTGATCTCTTTGCCGCCGACAACGGCGGTGTCTCGAACAAATGCCATACGAATGTCTCTCCTGATGATCGCGCCGCGCTGGGCTCATCGGAGGCTCGTGGCCTGGTCCCTCAGTCCATCCGCTCGACACCACCTGGGTCGAGCGCCTCGACGGAACGATCAAACCGGACCGATTCTCTTCTGTGCTTGCTTCGGACGCTACGTGACGGGTTCTAGCTACGTACTGGTGGCACTTATGGCACAGGGGCGGGTGAAAACCAACCCCCGTTGCGGAGAGGCATCCCGAGGCCGCACGGGCAGTTACGCGATTATTCGCGAGATCGTGCGACGGGGGACCGGCACCTGTCGTCCGGACCAGCATGAAGCGCGCTTTCGCCATCTTCGGTCTCGTGGGCCTCGTCGGTTGCTTTCTCCCGCTGGTGCCGGGCATCTCGCTGTTCGACGTCCGGGCGTTCGACGCGATGAGCGTCTACCTCGTGATGGCAGCGTTCGCGGTGCCGATGCTGCTCGGCCTGTCGGCCAAGCTCCCCGCCGCGGCGAAGGCCGGCGCCGTGGGCTGCTTCGCGTACCTCCTGTTCTACAAGTTCGGCTTCGACACGTTCGACCTCGTGATCCACGGGTCGATCGGCGCCAAGGCCATCGGCATCGCTGCGGTCGGCGGCCTCGTGAGCTCGCTCGCCTCGTTCGCCGAGACCGACTGATGCTGGGGCGACTCGTTCCCGCCGAGAACTAAGGCCATTGACCCCCAGGGGGTCAGGGCGTCGCTGAGCCGGAGCCGGCCTGGTCGCGCTTCATGTCCGCGCGATTCTTGTCGAGCGACGCTCGCTCCTCGGCGGTGATGTTCCCGCAGTCGAGCGTCAGGTCGCCCTTGAACGTGTGCGGCCCGTCGGTGCAATCGAACGACAACGTGCCGCGCCAGTACGACGTTCCGTCGGTGCGCAGGCCGCCGCCCCAGCTTCGATCGAGCTTCGTGCAATCGAGCACGGCGCCCGGCGCGAAGCCCTCGTGGTCATCGCCGTTCCACCACAGCTTCTTGTTCGTGAAGCGCAGCGCACCGGCCGTCGTCTCCATGACCACGTAGGTGCCGTCGACATCGTGGTCGGCGCGGCACTTCGTGATCGTCACCGCGGCGCCCTTCACGGCGAGGGTGCCGGTGACCTCCTTCGACGCGGTCGCGCCCTGGCCGCAGGCGCCGAGAGCAACGACCAGCGCGAAGTGCGCCCGCACTAGCGGCGGAGGCCGAGGGTCTCGATCAGCGTCTTGTAGCGACCGAGGTCGGTGCGCTTCAGGTAGTCGAGCAGCGCGCGGCGCTCACCGACCATGAGCAGGAGACCACGGCGGCTGTGGTGATCCTTGGGGTTGTTCTTGAGGTGCTCGGTGAGGTGGGTGACGCGCTCGGTGAGGAGAGCGACCTGAACCTCGGGCGAACCGGTGTCGCCCTCGTGCTTCTGGAACTTCTTGACGACTTCGGACTTCAGATGGGTCGAAAGAGACATGCGGCTTCTCCAGTCACCAGCGGCCGCGTCCGTTGCGGACCCGAGCCGTGGTCTGCGCGGAGATTGGGGGAAACCGGCGCGTTGGTCAAGCGCTGGTGACCGGGTGGAACACGCGGTCGTAGACGACGTGGCCATCCTCGGCGTGGACGATCGCAAGGAGCGAGCCCGCCGGGTCAAGCATCTGGAACTGCAGGAGGTTTTCCGCCCCGAGCTGGGCGAGCGTGAACTGAACGCCGTTGCGGGCGTGGCGCTCCTTGTCGACGGGGATGGTGATCGACGGCAGGTCGGTCGCGGCGGTCAGCGAGACCAGCGGCACCGGGGTGCTGCTCTCGACCTGCGCGAGGGTCACGGCCTGCGCGATCGAGAACCGGCCACTCACCGTGCGACGCAGCGCACAGAGGTGCGCTCCGGCGCCGACATCGCTCCCGAGGTCGGCCACGAGGCTGCGCACGTACGTGCCCTTGCTGCACGCGATCTCGAGCGTGAAGCGCGGCGGCTCGAACGCGACGAGCGCGAGGCGATCGACGCGGATCTTTCGCGGCGCGCGCTCGACCTCCTCCCCAGCCCGCGCACGCCGGTACAGGCGCACGCCGTCCTGCTTGATCGCGGAGTACATCGGCGGGACCTGATCCTGCTCGCCCATGCGCAGCGCGATCGCCGCGAGGAGCGCCTCGCGCGTGACGAGGACATCGCGCGTGGCGGTGACCACGCCCGTGCGATCGAGCGTGCCACCATGGCCCGCGCGCTTGACGCGAAGTGCGTGCTTCACCCGATCCACGGCATGCGCCGAGGACAACCCCTCGGGTTTGTCGAGAACGAGAACTCCGTGCACGGGGATCAGGGTAGCTGGTTGATCCACGCGGACAGCACGGTCTGCGAGGTCGGATCGACGACCTCGCTCCCGATCTCCGGCATCCGCGGCGGCGACGTCGTCGCGCTGGTCCGCGTGATGATCACGGAGCCCGCCGGATCATTCGGCTTCACGATCGGACCCGTGAGGCCACCGACGGTGCCGTTGACGTTCACGGTGGTCACGTACGCCGGCATCGTCGTGGTCGCGCCGAGCTTCGTGACATCCATGCGCAGCTCGAGCGTGGTGGTCGCGTAGATCGCCGAGGTCTGGTTGTGGCACCCGCCGCAGTTCGCGTGCATGTAGCCGAACGCCGCCTTGTCGACGGCGTTACCCGGCAGCGGGTAGTGCGGCGCACCAGCGGCGCCCGGCGGGTTCGTCGAGAGCGCGTTGAGGCCGATCAGGTCATCGAGGTCGAGCTCGCCGGTGGCGCCCTGGAAGTCGAGCGACAGCGCCTGGAACCCGAGCACGCGGCTCGGGTTGTTCTCGTGGCAGCGGCGGCACTGCTGGCGCGACGGGATGTCGTGGCCGGTGCCGTTCGCGTTCATCATGCCGCCCGGCGTCGCCTCGGTGGTCGCATCCTGCGCGGCGTTCCACGCGTAGCTCGCGAAGAACCAGGCCCCGACCGCAGTGTCGTCGGGGAGCAGCTTCATCATCAGGCGAGTCTCGACGCGCACGCCGTCGCGCGTGAACTCCTTCCACAGCTTCGTACCGACCGGGAACTTCCAGAAGTTCGGGTTGGTCGTATCGATCGGCATGCCGGCCGGCAGCGAGATCCAGCGCTTCTTCGTCGCGCCGTCGGACCACAGCGCGTACTGCGGCGCGTACGGCTTCGCCGTCGGCGAGATCTGGGTGCACGCCGCGTTCATGCACAGGCCGGTGTCGGCGAGCGTCAGCGGGTGATTCGGATCGCCGTCGAGCGGCGTGTCGTAGACGACGTCATCCGGGAGCGGTCCGTCGACCGGCGTCGACTTGCCATCATCGCCACACGCGGCGACGATCAACAGCATCGCGAGAAGGCTACGCCCCATAGGGCCCCACTCTATCACTCGCCCGACGACGACGGTGTCGGGTCGATCACCGGCCGGCTCTGGCGATTGAACGAGGTCTCGAGCGCACGCACGACCTTGTCCTTCACCATCGCGAGCGAATCGGTCATGTGACAGCCGCCGGCGCCGGGGTGGCCGCCACCGCCGAGCGTCATACAAACTTTCCCGACGTCGACCTTGTCGCTGCGCGAGCGCATCGAGACACGCACACCGCCGCCCTTCGCGGTGGTGAGCAGCACGCCTACCTGCACTCCCTCGACGTTGCGTCCCCAGTTGACCATCCCCTCGATGTCCTCCCACGACGCGCGCGCACCCTCGACCAGGTCGGTGGTGACCGAGAGCACACCGACGCGACCGGCGCAGTGAAGCTCGAGCGTGGACAGCACGGAGCCGAGGAGTCGCAGCTTGCCCGGGCTCGGGCGCTCCTCGAGGCTCGCCGCGATCGTCGACGGCACGACGCCGCGGCCGACCAGCACCGAGCCGCAACGCAGCGCCTCGGCGTTCGTGTTCGCGTGGCGGAAGCCGCCGGTATCGCTGATCAGCGACACGTAGAGCGGCACCGCGCATTCCGGCGTGATCGGCCAGCCCTCGCGCTCGGCGATCCGCACGACCAGCACGCCGACCGCGGCGGCGGTGGGATCCCACACGGCGATGTCGCCGAACGGGCGACCGCTCGCGTGATGATCGAGGGTGATCAACGTGCCGCACACCTCGGGCGGCGGCAGCGTATCGCCGAGCAGCGCGATGTCCGCGCAGTCGACGACGATCGTGCAATCGAAGCGCTCGTCGAACGAGATCGTCGAGACGGTGGTGTTCGCGAGCGGCAGCCACTTGTAGCGGCGCGCGATCGGATCGACCGAGTAGATCACCGCGGTCTTGCCCAGCGCGCGCAGCAGCGACGCGAGACCACACATCGAGCCGGTGCCGTCGCCATCAGGGCGGCGGTGGCTGGTCAGAAGAATCCGCTCCGCCTTGCGCATCACGTCGCACGCCTGTGCGAGTGCTTCCTCGGTCAGCGCGGGGACCGTCATCACCGGCTCCGTCGTGCGGCGCGGGGGATCGGTCACTTGCCGTCCTTCGGATCGCGGCCCGCGGCCTTCGCCCTCTCCTCGTCCTCGCGGACGATCGCGTGGAGCTTCGCGCTCATGTCGATCGAGATATCGAGCATGAACCGCAGCTCGGGGGCGTGCTGGAGGTTCAGCTCGCGGCCGATCGGACCGCGCAGAAAGCCCGCGGCCTTCGAGAGTCCCTTGATCACGCCGTCCGCGGTCGCATCGTCGCCAACGACGGAGACGTAGATGTTCGCGACCGCGAGATCGACGTTCAGCTCGACCTTGGCCACGGTGACGAGCGTCGCGGACCGCACGCGCGGATCCTTGACGTCGTTCGTGATCGCAGCCTGAAGCGCTTCCTTGAGCGCGTGCTCGACCCGGGCCTTGCGTTGCGCGCTTGCGCTCATGTCTTACAGCTGGGCGGCTTCTTCGATGACCTCGTAGGCCTCGATGACGTCGCCGACCTTGATGTCGTTCCAGCCCGCAACCATGACACCGCACTCGAAGCCGTTACCGACCTCGCTGACGTCGTCCTTGAAGCGGCGCAAGCTGCCGATCTTGCCCTCGTAGACCTGCACGGCATCACGGATGACGCGGAGGTGGGCTTTGCGATTGATCTTGCCCTGGATCACCATGCAGCCAGCGACCACGCCCATCTTCGGGATGGAGAAGGTGTCGCGGACCGAGAGCTGACCGATCGGGACTTCGCGCTTGATCGGCGCGAGCAGACCGGCCATCGCCGACTTCACGTCGTCGAGAGCGTCATAGATGATGTCGTAGAGCCGGATCTCCACCTCTTCCTGCTCGGCGAGCTTGCTGCTCTTGCCGGCGGGACGAACATGGAAGCCGACGATGATCGCGCCGCCCGCCTTGGCGAGGTTGACGTCGCTCTCCGTGATGCCGCCGACGCCGGCGGCGATCACGACGACGCGCACCTTCTCGGTGGACTGCTTGATCAGCGAGGCCTTGAGCGCCTCCGCAGAACCCTGAACATCGGCCTTGAGGACGATCTTCAGCTCCTTGATGGCATCGACGGAGTTGCGCTCCATCATGCCCTCGAGGCTGATCCGCGACTTGGACGCGAGCTCGCGCTTGCGGAACGCCTGCACCCGGTGCTCGACGACCTGCTTCGCGACCTTGTCGTCCTCGGCGCCATTGACGAGATCGCCGGCCTCGGGGACACCATCGAGGCCCAGGACCTCGATCGGGGTCGAGGGACCAGCTTCCTCGAGCGGATTGCCGCGATCGTCGAGCATCGCGCGAACCTTGCCGTAGACGCGGCCGGCGACGAGCATGTCGCCGGTGCGCAAGGTGCCTTCCTGGATCAGGATGGTCGCCATCGGGCCGCGGTTGCGATCGAGGCGAGCCTCGATCACGAGACCAGACGCCGGCTTCGCCGGGTTGGCCTTCAGCTCGAGCACTTCCGCGGAGACCGCGATCGACTCGAGCAGCTTGTCGATGTTCTCGCCCTTGAGAGCCGAGACATTGACGTAGATCGTGTCGCCTCCCCACTCCTCGGGAATCAGACCCTTGTCAGCGAGCTGCTGGCGAACGCGATCGGGCGCCGCGTCGGGCGTGTCGATCTTGTTGACCGCGACGATGATCGTGACCTTCGCGTCCTTCGCATGCGCGAGGGCCTCGAGGGTCTGCGGCATCACGCCGTCGTTCGCCGCGACGACGAGCACGACGATATCGGTCGCCTGAGCGCCGCGAGCACGCATCTCGGTGAACGCCTCGTGGCCCGGCGTATCGAGGAACACGATGTCCCCGTGACTGCCCGGAGCCTTCACCTTGTACGCAGCGACGTGCTGGGTGATGCCACCGGCCTCGCCGGCCGCGACGCGCGCCTTGCGGATCGAGTCGAGCAGCGTGGTCTTGCCGTGGTCGACGTGCCCCATCACCGTGACGACCGGCGACCGGGTGACCATGTCGCCCACGTCATCGGTCTTCAGCGAGAACGCGTTGTCCTCCTTGAAGGCGACGTTCTGCACTTCGTACGCGAACTCCGCAGCGAGGAGCTGCGCGGTATCGAAGTCGATCGCGGCGTTGATGTTGACGCCGGTCATGCCCATGCCCCAGAGCTTCTTCAGCACCTCGGGAGACTTCACGCCCATGCCGCGCGCCAGGTCGGCGACGGTGATCGTGTCCTCGATGCGGATGACGCGCTTGTGCTCGGCGGGCGTGGTGATCGTCGTCTGCTTGCCCTTCTTGCCGAGGGGAAGCTTCTTGCGACCAAAGTCATTGCCGGGGCCCGGACGGCCACCGGGGCCGCCACCGGGACGACCACCGCGCTGCTGTTGCTGCGCGAATCGGCCACGGATCGGGTTGGCGGGCGCCGCGCCCGGAGGCGGACGACCGACCACCGGCGTGCGCTCGGTGATCTTGATGCGCGGCGGAAGCGCGATGACGCTACCGACGGCCGGACGCGACGGATCGCGCGTGACCACCGGTGGCTGCTCGCCACCTTCATCGCCCGACGGAGCCTGCGGCTCGATCTGTGCGGTCTCGGGACGCGGACGGCGCATGTCCTGAACGACGGTGCGCTGGCGCGCCTTCTGGAGCTCGGCCTCGAAGCGCTGGCGCGCATCGCCCGGCTCCTCGACGGGACGCGGTGCAGCCTCGGCGACCGGCGCCGTGGACTGCGGGTTCACGATGCGCGGCGGCAACGTGGTGGACGGCGGCGGCGGCGGCGCGACGGGCGCAGATCGCGAGACCTGCTGCGTCTGGCCGTTGTCGCCGTTCGATCCACGCGCGACGATCTGCGGACCCGTGAGGATCACGCGCGAGCGCGGACGCTCGGTCGGTGCGGACTCGACGGACGCCTGCGTCGCGGACGCGGCGGCCATCTGCTGCGACGGCTGCGGAGCTGCGCGCTCGGGCGCGCGCTCCACCACCACCGGAGGAGGAGGCGGCGTCGGAGCGGGAGCCGGCTCGGGCTCGCGCGCGACGACCGGCGGAGCAACGGGGCGCGGCGGCGGCGGCGCTTCCTCGACGACGCGCGCGGCGACGGGAGGAGGCGGCGGGGTCATCGTGCGCGCGACCACCGGCGGCGGCGGCTCGGCCGCGCGCGTCTCGACCGGACGAACCGGTGCGGGACGAGCTTCGACGACGGGCGGCGGTACCGGAGCAGCGGGCTCCTCGGCGACGACGCGGCGGCGGATCACCGGAGCCGGTGCAGACGGCGGCGGCGCGACCGGGGCGACCGGGGCTCGCTCGGTGGAGCGCTCCTCGGAAGCCGCAGCCTTGTCTCCACTCGAACGGCGACGGAGAACGGTGCCCGTCGACAGGACCTTCGTCTGCTGCGGCGCGGCCACGGTCTGCTTCTCTTTTTCGAGCGAACGCTTGATGCGCGCGACGTCATCAGCGTCGAGGGAGGACATGTGGTTGTTCACCTCGAGACCGAGCGCTCTAATCTTCGTGATGAGGTCCTTGTTCGGGATCCCCACCTCTTTCGCAATCTCGTAAACGCGCATCTATTCTCGTTCGTCCTCTCTGCTAACCGCCGGGGGGGATTTCTACATGGTCCCAGTGCCCAAGGCCAGCGCCGTTTTGACGGGTCGATCACCCGAAGTACTCGAATTGTCGTCGGTTGGTGACATCTGCGAGACCAACCGCTGAACGTCGCTCGGGGTCACCGAACGGCGAAGGCTCTTCGCCAGTCCAGGCACCGTCACGCAGCTCGCACGGGGGTGGACATAGGCTCCGCGTCCCGGGAGTCGACGGTTTGCGTCGATCACCAGCCGCGATCCCTGGGTCCCCACCCGGACGAGGAGTGCCTGGTCAGTGACGACCCGGCATCCCGTGCAGGTGCGCTGGGGGCTGGTGGTCAGGACGAGACCTCCGAAAGCCAGCTGATCGCGCGCTGCCGGAGCCGTGCGAGATCTCCCATGTCGATGCCGGTCGTGGTCGCGATCGACTCGATCGGCGTCTTGATGAGGTCCTCGGGCGAGTGAATGTTGGCGGTGGCGAGCACCGTCAGCACGTCC
>JBBRED010000296.1:0-10944 GCA_038203335.1 Haliangiales bacterium
GGCGAAGTAGTAGCCCGCTTCCTCGACCGTCTCGGCCGCCCAGCCCGGTTGATCTCGAGCGACCAGCGGCTGCGCGACCTGGGCGATCCACGGTGCGTGCTGCGCCCACCCGCGCTCGATCGCCTCGGCGGCGGCGATCAAGCGCGGCTCCCCGACGGCCGCTGCGAACTTCGCCGCGATCGCGTGGGCACATGCGCCGACCTCGCCCGGCAGCGCGCCGCGCGCCAGGTTCAGCGTCGCACGCAGGTGCACGCGCTCCGCCGCGGGCGTCGGGGGCACGCCGTAGCGCGCGAGGACCTTGGTCCACATGTCGCTGACGCCGCCGGCCGGCTCGACCATCAGCGCGTCATCGAACAGCTTGCCGAGCTCCTCGGTGAGGTACCCGACGAGCGCCATGAGATCGGGCGGCATGTTCAGACGTCGAGATCGTCGTCGAACGAACCGCCCTGAGCCTTGTACTGCTCCTCGAACTTGGTCTGCATCTCGCTGTACTGCAGACCGATCCGGTAGTCGCCCGCGATCTTCGCTGACCAGAACTGGCTGAGGTTCGACCAGTCGAGTGCGTTCATGCCGAACTGCTGCTGCAGCATCGCGTTGACGTCGCGACCCTGCTGCGACCACGCCGACTGCGCGCCCCCGATCTCGGCGTAGCGCTCGAGCGTGCAGGGCTCGTCGCCGACCGCGTCCTGACCGTGATCGAGGTTGCCGGCCTGTCCCGCGTTGGCCGCCGCGGATGCGCCGAACTGGCCCTGCTGCGCCATACCGAAGTACTTCCCGTACTCGGTCATCAGCGCCATCGTCGCGTTCATGTCGCCGCCCTGGCCGCTCATCCGTCGCTGCCACTCGGTGTTCACGCGATCCCACTTCGCCTGATCCATGCCGTTCTCGGCGAGGATCGCGGCCCACTTGCCCATGTCGGTGCCGACGCCCATCGCGCGCGCCTGCGTGAACGAATACGTCTTGATGTCGACGCCCTCGACGGGCTCGAGGATCTGCGGATTCGCAGCGGCGGCCGCACCGAACTGCTCGCGTGCCTGACGGCTACCGGCGTTCATCGCGGCCTGCACGAACTCGTGCGTGTGGCCGAAGTGGCGGTTGAACGTGTCGCGCACGCGCGTCATGTGGCGCCAGTCGGCGAGGCCGTACTCGCGGCACTTCGCATCGCAGGCGTCGTCGCCGTTGTCGTTACCGGCCTTCTCGATCGCCTTCAGTCGGAACCAGAACTCCTCGTGGTCGTGCGGATTCCATCCGCCCCAGTCATCGGCGTCCGCGTCGACCTGGTCTTCCTCGGTCTCGTCCGCTTCGGGCTCCTCGTGGTCGTCCTCCGGTGGCGGCGCGGGCTGGGCCTGCTGCGGTTGCGGCTTTGGCTCCGCCGCATTCTGGACACCCTTGACGACTCCCTTGAGCTTGTCGAACAGACCCATAGCGTCTCCTGCTGGTGAGGTTCCCCATCCGTCCCCACCAGAACGCTATCACGCAGGCTTTGTCGTCGAGTCTGGACGCTCCAGCGATTCGACGGTCTCGATCCGGTCCGGAGTGACGCGCGCGAGGATCGTCGCGAACAGTCCGTCGCGATCGCTGATCTCGTACGGCGCGGGCGCGCCATCGCCGGGAACGAGCAGACTCTTCTCCGGCGTGCCACCGTCGACGAAGCACGTCTTCGTCGTCGGAGATGCGACCACGCGCACGACCTCGGACCACAGCAGGCGAAACCGCGTGCCCTTGCGATCGCGGACCTCGAAGCCGGTGTCGTCGGTGACGACCTCGATCTTCCACGCGCGCGAGTTGAGGTACGCCGCGCCGAGCGCGATGCCGAACGCGCCGGTGATGAGGGGCAGCGCCGCGAACCCGACCACGGCCGCGAGGCCCGAGAGACCGGTGCCGATACCGATCGAGGTCCACGCGACACCGCGATAGCGCGGCTGGAACGGGTGCGTGCTCACTGCTTCGCGACGAGCGCTGCGATCTGCGCGCGCGTCTCGAGCGGGATCGATTCGAACAGGACGCCGAACCCCTTCGGCAAGGTCACGTTGCCGTTCTCGCCCGGCAACTCGCAGTCATCGGCTCGCTGCCACAGCACCCAGCCGACCGCATCGATCGGCCCGATGCCACGCACCTCGAACTTCACCGCGACGCGCGAGAGCAACGGCAGGGTAGGGCCGGAGATGAACGCGCCGTTCGTCGACAGGTCGCGGACCACCGCGGGGAACCGCTTGCCGATCGTGCTGCCATCCGCCTCGACCCGCTTGAACACGGCCGCGAGGTTCGGGTGCAACGTCATCGGCACCTGACCGATCGACTCCACGACGGCGGGCGAGTTGACGACCAGGCGCGCTGCACGACGATGCTCGGACATCGGCGACTATCGTACCCGGGTCCCGGGGGGGACGTCCGCGTCGATCGCCGAAAGTCCGAGGATCGCCTCGTCGCCGGCGGCGAGGATCATGCCCTCCGACATCAGCCCGGCCATCTTCCGCGGTGCGAGGTTCGCGACGACGATCACCTGCTTGCCGACGAGCGCCTCCGGCTTGTAGGCAAGCGCGATGCCCGCGATGATCGTCCGCGGCTTCGTCTCGCCGAGGTCCACGGTCAGGTGCAGCAGTCGGTCCTTCTTCGGCACCGCCTGCGCGGTGACCACCTTGCCCACACGTAGCTCGAGCTTCGCGAAGTCATCGAACGTGATCGGACCGGCGGGCGGCGTCTCGGCGGCGGGCTTGGCCGCCGCCTCCGCCTTCGGCTTCTCCGGCTTCGCGGCGGGCGGGGCGCCGGCGGCGTACTCGCCGGCGACCGCGGCCACGATCTTCGCCTGCATCGGCTCGTCGAGCCGCGGGAACAGCACGCTCGTCGTGGCATCGGTTGCCATGGCCTTCGGCGCGGTGGGGAACACGCGGCCCTCCACGCCCTCGGGCCAGTGCGGCGCCGCGGGGTCACCGAGCCAGCCGAGTAGCGTCTTCGACGTGGCGGGCAGCACGGGCGCGATCATCTGACCGATCGTCCACAGGCTGCGCTGCAGGCACCACAGCGTGTACGCGAGCTGCGGATCCTTGGCCTTCGCCATCGCCCACGGCTGCGTCTGATCGATGTAGCGGTTCGCCTGGCCGATGAACTTCCACAGCTGCTCGAGCGCCTTGCTCGGCGCGCAGGCCTCGAGCTCGCGCGCCACGGCGTTGATCGCCTGGAACGCGTGGACCTCGAGCTGCCAGTGCGGATTCTCGCCCTTCGCGAACAGCGCCTCGTCGGGCGCGGGAGGGTACTCGGCGGCGAACTTGCCGATCAAGGTCAGCGAGCGGTTCACGAGGTTGCCGAGGTCGTTCGCGAGATCCGCGTTGAAGCGGCCGAACATCGACTCGAACGTGAAGTCACCGTCGTTGCCGAGCGGGACCTCACGCATCAGGTAGTAGCGCATCGCATCGATGCCGATCGGACGGCCGAGCGGACCCACCGCGAGCGCATCGGAGAGCGTGACCGGATCGATGCGCGTCGCCGGCATCGACTTCGAGATCTTCTCGCCGCGCACCGTCCACCACCCGTGCGCGAGGATCGTTTTCGGCAACGGCAGCCCGGCGGCCATCAGGAACGCCGGCCAGTACACGCTGTGGAAGCGAAGGATGTCCTTGCCGATGAGGTGGATCGCCTGCGGGAAGTAGCGCTGCGCATCGGCGCTGTCGAGCGAGCCGTCCTCGGGGCACAGGTCGGAGTAGTAGTTCGTGAGCGCGTCCATCCACACGTAGATCACGTGCGCGAGCCCCTCGGGATCCTGCTCCGGCGTCGGGATGCCCCACGCGAAGCTCGTGCGCGAGATCGAGAGATCGCGGAGCTCTTCTTTCTCGAGGAAGCTGACGATCTCGTTGCGGTACGCCGTCGGGCGGATGAAGTCCGGGTTCGCCTTGATGTGCGCGAGCAGCGGCTGCTGGTACTTCGACAGGCGGAAGAACCACGACCGCTCCTTGTCGATCCACGCGACCGGCGTCTTGTGCACGACGCAGTTCCAGCCGTCGCCGTCCTTCACGAGCTGGCTCTCCGTGTAGAACGCCTCGCAGCCGACGCAGTACCAGCCCTGGTACGTCGCGAGGTAGATGTCGTCGGGGGTCTTCTCGCGGATGCGGTTCCACAGCGCCGCGACGACGCGCTTGTGCTTCGTCTCCGTCGTGCGGATGAAGCGATAGCCCTCGATGCCGATCGCCTTCCACGTCTCGTCGAATCGCGGTGCGACCTGATCCACGAGCTGCTGCGGCGTCAGGCCGCGCTTGGTCGCCGCTTCCTCGACCTTCTGCCCGTGCTCGTCGGTGCCAGTGAGGAACCGCGTGTCGTCGCCGCGCATGCGGTGAAACCGCGCGAGCGCATCGGCGACGATCGTCGTGTAGGCGTGCCCGAGGTGGGGCACATCGTTGACGTAGTAGATCGGTGTGGTGATGTAGAAGGGCGTGGTCATTCGGGCTTGTAGTGGTCGGAGCTCGGGTCGTCGGTGGGGCCGTCGTCCTCGTCAGCGCCGAGCAGCGCTTCGTCGATCGGCGGAGGCAGCGCGCTCGGATCATCCGCGGGCGCGTCGTCGGTGTCCGTGTCGTCGTCCGCGTCGGCCTCGGCCGCGCGAGGCGGGCGATCGCCCTTCTCGCGCGCCGGCTGGTTGCCGGGCGGGAACAGCGGCTTGACCTCGGTCGCCGGCAACACCTCGGTGTCGCCGAAGCCGTACGACACGCGGATCCGCTGGCGCAGTACATCGACCTCTACGACACGGCCTTCACCGCGCGGCGAGATCACGCGTTTGCCGAGCTTCGGGAGGCCCTTGCGCATCTCCGCGTAGCCCTGCTGCTCGTACACGAGACAGCACTTCAGGCGGCCGCACTGACCGGCGACCTTCGTCGGTGACAGCACGAGCCCCTGATCCTTCGCCATCTTGATCGAGACCGGCACGAAGTCCGGAAGCCACGTGGTGCAGCACAGCGTGAGGCCACACGAGCCAATCCCGCCGACCGCCTTCGCCTCGTCGCGGACGCCGAGCTGGCGAAGCTCGATGCGCATGCCCGTGACGTTGCCGAGGTCGCGCACCAGGTCGCGTAGATCGAGGCGCTCGTCGGAGGTGTAGTAGACGTTCAGCTTGCCGCCGCGGCCGCGCTCACCCGCGAGCTCGACGCGATAGACCTTGAGCGGCAGCCGGAGCTGCGCGGCCGAGTCCTTCGCGGCGCGCAGCGCCTTTGCGCGCTCCGTGTCGCCATCGCGCTCGCCCTGAAGATCTCCGTCGTGCGCGCGGCGAATGACGCGGCGGAGCTGGCGGTCGCGCGTGGAGCGACGCGCCGGCGGTGCCGCGACGATGCCGAGGCGCGGGCCGCGATCGCTGTCGACGATCAGCTTGTCTCCGGTGGCGTAGTCCACATCCGCGGCGTCGCACCACTGGATGCGGCCGCCGACCTGGAATCGCACGCCGACCACGCTGACCACATCCTCGCCGAGCGCGGCGCTCGAGCCCGCGATCAACGGGAACGTCAGCGGATCGAGGTCGTCGGCGGGCGCGTCGGCGGGGAAGCCCGCGTCGAACACGATCTCCTTCGGCGGACCGTCATCATCGACGCCCCAGCGCTCGCCCGAGGCCTCGGCGGGAGGCTCGTCGAGATCGTCGGCCTCGCGCTTGCGCGGCGCCTGCGCGAGGCGCGTCGTCGGTGCCTCGTACGGCGTCGCTGCGATCGCAGCGGCCATCGCCGCCTCGCTCGCCTGATCGGAGTCATCGCGCTCGACGATCTGCGCGTTGCGCGGGTCATCGCTGCGCTGGCGATCGCCGCCGCGCTGGTCGCGCCGCCCGCCGCCGCGCGGCTCACCCCCGGCTTGGCCACCGCCCGCGCCGCCTCCGCGCTGTCCGCCCCCGCGTTGATCGCGTCCGCCGCGTTCGCCACGCTGACCGCCGCCGGGCTGGCCACTCGCGCGCTGCTCGCCACCCGCGCCAGGCTGTCCGCCGCCGGACGGTCCGCCGCGCTGTCCACCGCCGCGCGGTCCGCCGCCGGACTGTCCGCCGCGCTGTCCCTCACCGCGCTGTCCGCCGCCGCTGCTGCGCTGATCGCGCCCACCGCCGCGCTGTTCGCGTCCGCCGCGCTGCTCACCCGCGCCACCGCTGCGCGCCGGGTCGCCGCTCGACGAACCGTCGACGGGCGCAGAATCTCCGCCGCCAGCGTCGCCGCCGCTGGCCTCACCGTCGGCGTGCATCGAGCCACTCGCATCGCTCGCGGGATCGCCCTCGGCGCGAGGCGCATCACCGGCGCCACTCCCCGGAGCTCGATCGCGATCTCGACCGCGACGCCGCCGCCGACGTCCCTCGCGCGGAGCGTCGCCATCGGTGCGTTGTCCGCCACCGCCGTCGCGCGGAGCGTCACCGCTGTCCCGCTCTCCGCCAGCGTCGGCGCGCTGTCCGTCGCCTCCGTCGCGCGTCGCGTCGCCGCCGGGGCGCTGTCCGCCGCCGTCCGCGCTCGGTCCGTCGGCGACGTTGTCGTCCCATCCCTCGTCAATGTTCGCGCCCGCGGCCGCGCGCACGGATGCGCCGGACGCGCCTTCCGACAATCGACCCGGAGCACCGCCACCGGCGCTGCCACCGCCAGGCCCACGTCCTTGCCACTGCCGGCGCTCGCCCTGCGGCTGATCGCTGCGCGGCGGACGATCGCCGCCCGACCCACGCTCGCTCTGCGGCTGATCGCTGCGCGGCGGACGATCGCCGCCCGACGCGCGCTCGCCCTGCGGCCGATCACTGCGCGGCGGACGACCGCCGCCCTGCGGCCGGCCTCCACCCTGATCTCCGCGCGGCGGTTCGCCGCCGGCCTGCTGCGGCACGTTCGGATCGCCGCCGGCCTCGCCACCGCGACGACGACGCCGTCGACGGCGCTTGCGCGGCTCGCCCGGCGGCGCGTTCGGATCCGCGGCGGCGCTGGTCTCGGGCTCGTCCGGACCGTCGTCGGGTCCGTCGTCGGTCTCGTCGGTGCTCACGGCGAACCGGTGGGGCCGAGTGGGGGCAGCGTCGCGAGCTGCCCGATGATGGCCTCGATCGCGAGCTGCGGGTTCGCGTTGTGGATCGCGACGGCGGTGTGCCACGACAGGATCGTCTGCGCGCGAGCGGACGCGCGCCTCGCGACCTCGAGATCCGCGCGCGCGGCCGCGGCATGCGCGCGGGTGTGGAGCACCTGTGCGGCGGCGATCAGCACGGGCGCCGTGTCGCCCTTGGCCTCGGCGATCCGGTTGGGCAACGTCGAGTCGTGGCGATCGCCCGCGAGCTCTTTGCCGAGCGCCGCGACGCGCTCGAGCTTGGCAGGATCTGCGTCGGAGGGCAGGGCGGTGCCGCCCGCGAACCGAACGCGCTGGCAGCGGCTTCGGATGGTGGGCAGGAGCTGCTCGGGCGCCGTGGTGCACAGCACGAACAGCGTGCGCGCCGGCGGCTCCTCGAGGGTCTTCAGCAGTGCGTTCGCGGCGGGCGGGGCGAGCGACGTCGCCTCCTCGACGACGAACACGCGCACGAGGCCCTCGTGCGGCGGCATGCCGAGGCGCGCGATCACCTGGTTGCGGACGCTCTCGATCGGCACGATCTGCGCGGCGCCCTCGCGGATCAGCGTGACGACATCGGGGTGGATGCCCGCGACGATCTTCGCGCACGCATCGCAGTCACCGCAGCCATCGGTCTCGTTCGGTGCGCGGCGCTGGCAGTTGAGCGCCATCGCGAGGGCGATCGCCGTATCGTACATCGGCGCGCCGCGGGGCCCTGACATGAGGTACGCGTGCGGCACCCGGTCGCGCTCGATCGCCCGCCGAAGCTGAGCCACGACGCGGCTTTGGCTGGGGACGCTCGACCAGACAGACACGCCCGCACGCTACCACGCAACGCCGATCCTGGCGCCCGCGCGCGGGCAGCGATAGGTTCCGCCCCATGACGCAGTTCCCCCGCGCAAAGACCGGCACCGGACCCCACGGCGTTGCCGAGAGTCCGACGTTCGCCGCCTTTCGCGAGGTCCCGCGGACCGGCGTGATCTTCGTGACCACCGAGGCCGGCAAGCGCGGCTATTCGCCGTCATCCGACGAGTGGTGCAACCTCGGCCAGGGCATGCCCGAGGCCGAGGCCCTGCCGGGCGCACCCCCGCGGATCTCCGAGCTGCCGATCAAGGACGGCGATCAGGAGTACGCGCCCGTCGCGGGTCTGTGGGAGCTGCGCGAGGCGATCGCCAGCTACTACAACGAGCTGTTTCGCCGCGGCATGGGGAGCAAGTACTCGGCGGAGAACGTCGCCGTGTCGGGCGGTGGCCGGTCGGCGCTGACCCGCGTGGCGGCCTCGCTCGGCAACATCAACCTCGGCCACTTCCTCCCCGACTACACGGCGTACGAGGAGCTGCTGAGCGTGTTCCGGCTGTTCTCGCCGATCCCGATCCTCCTCGAGCCCGAGCGCGGCTACGCGTTCTCCGGCGCCGACCTCCGCCGCGAGGTGCTCGGCCGCGGTCTCGCCGCGATCCTGGCGTCGAACCCGGCGAACCCGACCGGCAAGGTCATCGGCGGCAGCGATCTCTCCGAGTGGGTCGCCGTGGGCCGGGAGCTCGACTGCTCGCTGATCTTCGACGAGTTCTACTCGCACTACATCTGGCGCCCCGATCTGATCGCCGCCGGCGGGGGGGGCTCGGGCCCGATCGAGACCGCGGCGCGTTACGTCGAGGATGTCGATCGCGATCCGGTGGTGATCCTCGACGGCTTGACCAAGAACTGGCGCTATCCCGGCTGGCGCACCACGTGGACCGTGGCACCGAAGAAGATCATCGAGAGCTGTGTCTCGGCGGGCTCGTTCCTCGACGGCGGCGGCTCGCGTCCGCTGCAGCGCAAGGCGATCGAGCTCCTGGCTCCGGCCAACGCCCTCGCCGAGACCAAGGCGATCCACGCCACGTTCGGCAAGAAGCGCGCGAAGCTCCTCAACGGGCTGCGCGACCTCGGCTTCACCGTCGACCTGCCGCCCGAGGGCACGTTCTACGTGTGGGCATCGGCGGAGCACCTGCCGGCATCGATCAGCGACGGCATGTCGTTCTTCCGCGCCGCGCTCGAGCGCAAGGTCATCACCGTGCCCGGCGATTTCTTCGATGTCGATCCCGGCAAGCGCCGCGGTCCACGCGCCTCGCGATTCCGACGCCACCTGCGGTTCTCGTTCGGCCCCGCGATGCCGCGCCTCGAGCTCGCGCTCGAGCGGTTCAAAGAGCTGATCGCCGCCGCCGGCTGAGTCATTTCACGGCGGGGTGAGCGTCAACCGCGCGTCGCCATGGCGCGTCTATCGACGGTCGTGCTCGCCGTGTCGAGCGCGCGCGCGCGGCACACGGTAGACTCGATCCGTGGCAAAGCCCGAGCAGGCACCACCCGCCGAACCGGCCGCGACGTTGCCGCCGCCGTCGCGCCTCAAGCGGATTCTCCGCAGGCTGTGGTGGTTCCACTCGTTCTTCGCGCTGTTCTTCGGCGTCGGTGTGATGCTATTCGCGCGCGCCGGTCTCGCGCACGCGGACAAGGTCATGATGGCTCTGTTCATCTCGTGGACGATCCTGTTCGTCGCGCTGCGCTTCATCGTCGGGCCCGCGAACCGCAAGGAACAGGAAGGCCTCGCGCGCAAAGGCGTCCGCGTCGCGACGAACTACATCATCAAGCAGTTCTACCAGCAGATGTTCTTCTTCCTGACGCCGCTCTATGCGTCGAGCGCCACCTGGTCGCTGTCATCGTGGAACTGGTGGCTCGCGCCCGTGCTTCTGATCTGCGCCGTGGTCTCGACGATGGACCTCGTGTTCGATCACTTCATCATGGAGCGGCGCTGGCTCGCCTCCGCCATGTACGGCATCGCGATGTTCTCGCTGCTCAACGTCCTGCTGCCGCTCGTCGCCGGCGTCGACCACCAGACCGGCCTCGTGATCGCCGCCGCGGCAACGCCGATGTCGGTCGCGCTGCTCTCGTTCTCGGTGCGCCAGGTGTTCTCGCCGCAGGGCGCGATCCTCACCGTCGGCTCGACCGTCGGTCTGCTCGCGATGGTGTGGTACGGCAAGGCGTTCATCCCGCCGGCGCCGCTCGCGATGGGGGAGATCTCCGTCGGCCATGGCTCGTTCGGATCGTACGAGTGCATGCCCGGCAGCAAGCACGAGATCCGCGCGCACCAGCTCGATGGCCTGCGCTGCGGCACGCTGCTGCGCGAGCCCGGTGGTCTCAAGGAGGCCGTGGTTCACGTGTGGACCCACAAGGGTCACGAGCTCTCGCGCATCACGCCCGATCGGCTGCGCTGCGATGGCGAGGGCGTCGTGTTCCGCAGCACGTTCCCGCCGAACCTCATCCCCGCCGACCCCACCGGCATGTGGGCGTGCACCGCGTTCACGCTCGGCGGGCAGCTTGTTGGTGTGCGGAAGTTCGAGGTGCTGACCAAGACCGGTGAGTCCGTCGCCGACAAGCCGGAGGCAGGCTCGGGCTCCGGGGCCGGCTCGGCCGGCGGTTCCAGCGCTGGATCGGCCGCCGGCTCCGCAGCGGGCTCGGGGGCGGCATCGCGATCGGGCTCGGATTCGACGTCGGGGACGGGCACCACATCGCCGTCAGGCAACTCCGGATCGGGGACGGGTTCGGCGACGGCCATCGGCTCCGGTCACTGAGCCGGGCACCTCGCGGAGCCGGCTCGCACGTCCCATCAACGGGGGCCGCCCCCAGGTTCGGACGACTACTTCGGCGAGGGCGCGGCCGCGATCTCGATCGGCTTGCTTGGCGCGCCGAGCCGGCCGCGATTGTCGACGTAGCGCACGACGACCTTGTCGCCGGCGGCCGAGTCGACCGTGCCCTTGGGCACGACCGAGCAACGGTACTGCGAGTACACGGTGATGCTCGCCTCGCCGGTATCGACGAGGCCGTACGAGCGCGCCACGCCCTTCGCGTCGGCGACCACGAGCGCCACCGCCTCGCGCGGCGGCGGACCCGACAGGGTCA
>JBBRED010000297.1:0-10905 GCA_038203335.1 Haliangiales bacterium
GGAAAGGTGCCCGAACTGTTTCTGCGCGAGGTGAAGCGCCGCCATCACGACCGGCTGCTTGGTCGGGTAGCGCTCGCACAGCGCCGCGATCTTGCTTTGCGCGTCCGCGGAGAATTCGAGTGACATCGGGATGTTGCCTGCTGCTCGGGCGAGCCGGCGAAAAATAGGGCGCCGGGGTGTTCGGGTCAATCGATGGGGTGGCCAAAGCGAGCAGATCGGATCCTGTGGTAAATCGCCGCGGATGGCCCAGGACGCACCGCTGTCGCGCGTCGAGAGACTCGCCTTGCGCTTCGGCGAGCTCGCGAACGAGGACCCGCGCGGCAAGTGGCTGCAGACCAAGTTCCTCCGCGGGTTCTCCTACGTCTGGGTCCGCGCCGCGATCGCGCGCCGGATGTTCGCCGAGGGCCTCGAAGATCTGATGGCCGTGCGGCCGCAGTCGGGCGTCATGCTGGTCGCCAACCACCGCAGCTTCTTCGACTCCTACTGCATGCTGCTCGCCTGCTACATGGGCCCGGTCGCGTGGGCGAAGTCGCTCCAGTTCCCGGTGCGCTCGAACTTCTTCTACGACCGGCCGCTCGGCATCGTGATCAACGCGGCGATCGCCGGCGGCGCGATGTACCCGCCGATCTTCCGCGACAAGGAGCGGCGCCAGCTCAACGACGAGGCGCTCGACCGGATGGTCGAGATCCTCAAGAAGCCGGGCAACGTGCTCGGGATGCACCCGGAGGGCACGCGCGGCAAGGGCCCCGATCCGTACGTGCTCCTGCCGGCGCAGCCCGGCGTGGGCAAGGTCGCGCTGCTCGCGAAGCCGACCGTGATCCCCGCGTTCATCAACGGCCTCTCGAACAACGCGCTCGCGGATATCACGGTGACGCGCACGTCGAAGGCGCGCCGCGAGGCCGCGATCATCACCGTGTTCGGGGCGCCGATCGACTACGCCGACCTCCAGGCCGAGAAGCCTCGGCCCACGCTCTACAAGAAGTGCGCAGACCGGTTCATGTCCGAGGTCAAGAAGCTCGCCGAGCGCGAGCGCGAGGTCCGCGCGGACCTCATGGCCGGCAAGATCTCCGACGAGGACTCGCGCTGGCTCGACAATCGTGGCGCGAGCAAGATCTACGCGCGCGAGGTCCCCGTTTAGGGATGCTACCCTGTGACGGCAGATGGCCGTCGAACACGACGACACGGTCGCGGGCTCGTTGCCGTCCCTGTCGGGGCTTCAGACCGACATCGCCGAGACGGTCGCGAATCGCTACAAGGTCCTCCGCTGGCTCGGCGGCGGTGGCATGGGCCGGGTCTACGAGGTCCAGGACACCGAGCTCGGTGAGCGCGTCGCGCTCAAGGTGCTGCGCAGCGGGCTGACCGACGAGGCGAGCGAGCGGTTCCGCCGCGAGGTCCGGCTGACCCGCCGGATCCAGCACCGCAACGTCGCGCGCATGTTCGATATCGGCGAGCACAACGGCGACAAGTTCCTGACCATGGAGCTGGTCGACGGCACGCCGCTCACCCGCGAGCTCGGCGGCGCGCTCCCGTGGGCGCGGATCCAGAGCTTCGCGACGCAGATCTGCGCGGGCCTCGGCGCCGCGCACCGCGCCGGTGTGATCCACCGCGATCTCAAGCCCGACAACGTGCTGATCGAGCACACCACCGACCGCGTCGTGATCACGGACTTCGGCATCGCGCGCTCGGGCGACGACGCCTCGGTCACGCAGGTCGGCGTGGTGATCGGCACGCCGCGCTACATGGCGCCCGAGCAGCTCGCCGGAACCGAGGTCGACTCGCGTGCGGATCTGTTCTCGCTCGGCGTGATCCTCTACGAGCTCGCGAGTGGCAAGCGGCCATGGTCGGGCGACAACGTGATCACGATCGCGGTCGCCCAGGTCACGCAGCCGATGCGCGAGCTCGAGCCGGTCCACGTGCCGGAGGGGTTCGTCGACATCGTGGTCAGGTGCCTCGCGCTCGACCCGGCGCACCGCCCGAGGACCGCCGAGGAGATCGGCGATGCGATCGCGGCCTGCGTCTACACGGGGCGCGCCTCGCGGAATACGCCGCGGCCCACTCTGACACCTCCGCCGCGCACGATGACGACCGGCTCGACGATGCAGACCATCGTCGAGGACACCGCGATCGCCGTGCTGCCGTTCGTGTGCGCGCCGGCGGATGACTACCTGGCCGATGGCGTGCTCGAGGACCTGGTCGATACGCTCTCGACCACGCCGTCGCTCAAGGTCCGGCCCGCGGGCGTCGCCCGATCGAGGATCGAGCACGATGCGCGCACGCTCGGCATGCAGCTCGAGGTCGATCACGTGGTCACCGGCTCGATCCGCCGCACCGCCGCCGGGCTGCGCGTCTCGGCGCGATTGATCGGTGTCGCCGACGGTTTCCAGATCTGGGCGCACCGCGTGGACTGCACCGAGGCCGAGGTGCTCGCGGTCAGCGAGAAGCTTTCCCAGGGCATCGCGCAGGCCCTCTCCACCCGGGCCGGTGCGCCGACCTCGGCGATCGATCAAGAGGCCGTCGACTACTACCTGCGCGCGCGCAGCGAGCTGCGCCGGTTCTGGGGCGAGCACGCCTCGAAGGCGACCGAGCTGCTCGAGAAGGCCGCGCTGATCGCGCCGACCTCGGGGCCGATCCTCTCGGCGCTCGCATTCGCCAGCGTGCAGAGGTGGACGCGCGGCCAGGACAACGAGGACCTTCCACGCGCGATCTCGGCGACCCAGCGCGCGGTGGCGAGCGGATACGGCGAGGCGTACCTCGCGTCGTCGAACCTCAAGTTCAACCGGGGCGATCTGCTGGGCGGTGCGCACGACCTCGGCGTCGCGCTCGCGCGAGTCCCGATGTCCGCGCAGGCGCACGAGACCGTGGCGCGGCTATTGGTCGAGGTCGACGCGGTCGCAGAGGCGCTGCGCCACTTCGACATGGCCGTCGGTCTCGACGCCGGTCGCGCGCAGATGATGCAGCCGGATCTCGCGCGCGTGGATGCGCTCCGCGGCGACTGGGAGATGGCGGAGCGAAGGAACGACGCGCTGATCAACGATCCGGATCCGCCGATCATGCAGTTCGGCTCCGTGATCCAGGCGCGGCTCGCGCTGTGGCGCGGCGATCTCGCGCGCGTGGTCGCCGCGGTCTCGCGCCTGCCCGCGCGGTTTCGCGGCGAGGGCTTCGACCTGATCGACATCTATCAGACGTGGGCGACCACCGGCCGGTTCGACGAGGTGTCGTGGATGGCTCATATGGACTCTCTCTCCAACCCCGAGGCTCCACACCGCACGCAGCTCGCCACGTTCCAGCGAACGATCGAGGCCGGCGCGATGATGAAGCAGGAGCGCGCGACGGAGCACGGTCTGCGCACGGCCTCGGCGTACGGCCTGCTCGACGTGCTGTGGATCGAGGCGTGCCCGGTGTTCGCACCGTTCAAGCAGGCGGCCTGGTACGCCGAGGTGGTCGCCGAGATCCGGACCCGCGCGGCGTCCGTGCTCGCCGCGTTCCGCGCTGCTCGTTGATGCAATCGGGTCGCATCTGTGCGAAGGTGACGTAGATGCGAGCATCGCGCGCACCCGCACCGCGTAGCCGTGGCTGGTCCGCCGCCGCGATCGCGCTGTTCGTGCTCGCGCAGCTCCTCGCGCTGTCGCACACCGCCGACGTCCAGCACGTCCGCTGCGCCATCCACGGAGACCTGGTCGAGGCGGCCCGCATCGATGCCCACCAGGGTGACGGCGTTCGCCTCGTCGCCGCACACGCCGGCGCCGATGGCGACGAGCACTGCGAGCTCGCGGCCGCGCTTCACCACGCCGTCCGCACGCCTCGCCCGCCGATCGCACTCGTCGCACTGTCGCCGATCGCGCTCCTCGCGGTGACGCCTCCCGAGGCCGTGGCTCCGGCCAGCGTCTACCTATTCGCTCCGAAGACCTCGCCGCCGGATCTCTGGGTCTTGCTCACCTAGATCGATCCTCTTTTCCGTTCGAGGTTGTTCATGTTCACGCTCCGTCGCGGGTGCGCACTCGCGCTCCTGTGGTTTGCATTCCTCGCGACCCCCGCTTCGGCGTCGGTCGACTCCGTCATCCAGGGCATCGTGCAAGACGCCCTGCTCCACCCTCTGCCCGGAGCCACCGTCGTGCTGCACGACGCGTCCGGCAAGACATTCGCCTCCACGACCACCCGCGCCGACGGGACATTCTCGTTCCCCGGCGTTCCGTTCGGCGACTACACCGTCGAGGCCACCTCGCCCGGCCTCGTCGAAGATCATCAGCACCTCCAGATCGCGTCCTCCGAGCTGAAGACGCTCGAGCTCACGCTCGTCAGCGAGAGCGAGGTGATCGAGGTGAGCGAGGACTGGGCCGTGCCCGAGCCGAGCAAGGCGACCGGCTCGGTGTCCACCGTCGACCGCCAGCAGCTCGACGAGCTCCCCGGCGCCGACGATCGCCCGGTCACGCAGGTGATCGCGACGCAGCCCGGGTTCGTGGCCGATGCGCTCGGCAGCGTGTACGCGCGCGGCACGCACCACCCCGGCGAGTAGTCGCTCAGTGCACGGACGGCGGCGGCGAGATCTTCGTCCCGCCGGCGAGCGAACCGTGGAGCCACACGATGCCCGCACCGCCGCCGCCGCCACCACCACCGCCGCCGTTCTGGCTCGGCGGCGAGCCGCTCAGCGCGGTGAGCTGGTTCGCGGTGCCATGGCCACCCAGGCCTCCGTGGTTCGTCGCCTCTGCGAGGCCGCCGATGCCGGCGACATCCGGCATCGAGGTGGAGCCGTCACCACCTGGATCGCCGTTGCTCGCCTCGCCGCCACCACCACCGCCGCCGCCATGCGCGGAGACGGTGCCGAGGATCTGGATGCTCGGCGCGTCGAGAACGACGAGCCCGCCGGAGCCGCCGCCGCCACCACCCACGCGGTTGCCAGGGCTTCCCCCGCCACCACCGCCGGATGCGTAGATCGCGCCCGCGGAGATGATCGAGATCTGGCTGCCTCCGAGGAGGGCGATCGCACCTCCCGATTTGCCCGAAGCTCCGACCTCCAGGCCGCCACCCGCTCCGGCGCCGCCCGCGCAGCCGCCGCGGATCACGAGCGGATCGAGCGTGGCACCGATGGTCCCGCCGCTGCCCGGGCTGTTGCCGCCACCACCGCCGCCGGCCGCGCCGGCCGTGCCGAAGCTTCCGCCGGCGCCGCCGCCGCCACCATTGCCCGATGGTGATGCGGTCCCGTTCTGCATGTTCGTGCACGGCGTTGCGGTCGCCGCCGCGCCGAGCGCACCGGTCCGTGGTGACGAGACCGTGATCGCTCCGTTGACGGTGATGCCGCCGGATCCGATGAACACGAGCGGCCGGAGGCCAAAGGCCGTGGTGTTCTCGATGCTGATCAGGCCACCCGCCACCACGCAGAGCTGGGGCCCACCGGTCTGCGCGTGCACGTCGCAGCGCGGATCGGTATCGGTATCGAACGCGCCCGCGATGATGATCGTCCCCGTCGGCGGCGCCGCGAGGCAGACCCGCGTCAGCGATCCGAAGCAGAGCTGCGCGTCGGCGGTGAACGTGTCGGGCACCGGCGTATCGGTACTCGCGTCCGCGGTGGAGAAGTCATCGATCCCGAGCAGGGCGTGACAGCCTGCACTCGAGAGCACGGCCAGAAGCGTCGCAAACCGGACCACGCTTCGACCCTATCACTCGACCTTGAGCGGCGGTGGCGTTCTCGGCGGCTCGGTGTCGGCGATCACGGCGGCCACCTCGCGGGTGAACGAGACGAACGCCATCGACGGCCGGCGAGAGTGCTCGGTCATCACGAACCGGATGCCTTCGAAGGTCCAGCCGAGTGGCACCCACTCGTTGACGCACAGCTCGAGGCTCTCGTCGGTGACGATCGAGAGCTCCACGAACTTGTACTGCAGCGCCACGCTAGCCCTTGGCGAGCAGCTTCGCCGCGGCGGGCGCGTGATAGCTGATGATGATGTCGGCGCCGGCGCGGCGGATGCCGGTCAGCGTCTCCATCATCACGCGGTCGTGATCGATCCAGCCGTTCTTCGCGGCGGCCTCGATCATCGCGTACTCGCCGCTCACGTTGTAGGCGGCGATCGGCATGTTGATCTCGTCGGAGACGGCGCGGATGACGTCGAGGTACGCGAGCGCGGGCTTGACCATGATGATGTCGGCGCCCTCGGCGACGTCCATCGAGGCCTCGCGCACCGCCTCGGCGACGTTCGCGTAGTCCATCTGGTGACCGCGGCGATCGCCGGACTGCGGCGTGGAGTCCACCGCCTCGCGGAACGGACCGTAGTACCCCGACGCGTACTTCACCGAGTACGCCATGATCGCGGTCTGATCGAAGCGCTGCTCGTCGAGCGCCTCGCGGCACGCGCCGACGAAGCCGTCGAGCATGCCCGACGGCGCCACCACGTCGCAGCCCGCCTTCGCATAGCTGACGACCGTGCGCGCGAGGTTCTCGAGCGTGGCGTCGTTATCGAGCTCGCCCTCGTGGAGCACGCCGCAGTGGCCGTGATCCGTGTACTCGCAGAAGCAGGAGTCCACCATCACCACGAGGCCGGGCCGCGACTTCTTGATCGCGCGGATCGCCTTCTGGACCACGCCCGAGTCCTTCCACGCCTCCGAGCCGACCGCGTCCTTGTGCTCGGGGATGCCGAACAGGATCACCGCCGGGATGCCGAGGTCCGCCGCACGCGCGGCCGCATCGGTCGCCTTGTCGACGGAGAAGTTGAACTGCCCCGGCATCGCGCCGATCGGCTTTTCGACGCCGGAGCCCGGCACGACGAACAGCGGATAGACGAAGTCGTCGACGCTGAGCCGGGTCTCGCGAACCATCCGGCGAAGCCCCTCGCTACGACGCATCCGGCGCGGCCGGTAATCCGGGAAGTTCATGTTCTGCCTGGATACACCGCCGAGACCGCGTTGGCCAACCCCTCGGGGGTCGGGCTCGTCGCGACCGAGACCGACGTGACGCCGGCCTCGCGGAGCACCGCGCCGGTGGTGTCGCCGATCGCCGCGAACGGCACGCGCAGGGTGGCGAGCGGCCCCACCGCCGCGGCGAGGGCCGCGACCTGCGACGGCGCGAAGACCGCGCACACCACCGCGCCATTCGACAGGAGCAACTGCTTGCCCTCGGCGATGCTCGGGTCGTCTGCCGGCGTGGCCACCGTTCGATACGCGACGACGTCGACGATCTCGGCACCGGCCGATCGCAGCACGGCGATCGCATCATCGCGGCCGTCCTCGGCGCGGGGCACCAGCACCCGGCGCCCCGCGAGATCGCGCGATGTGATCATCGCCTGCGCGAGGCTCGCTCCATCGTGGGCGCTCGCCGGCAACTGGGCGCGGATCCCCGCCGCCGCGAGCGCGCGCTTCGTCGCTGGCCCCACCGCCCACACCTCGGGGAGCTGGCGCGCACCGTGCTCGAGCACCTTCGCGAGCGCCGCCGCCGCGCGTGCACTCGCGATCACGATCGCCGCGTGCCCACCGTGCTCGAGCGCACGGGCGAGCGCTCCTTGATCGCGTGGCGGCTCGGTGCGCGTCACCGGCATCGCGACCACGTCGAGGCCGAGTGCCGCGAGGGTCGCCACATAGCCCGAGTGCGCGTCGAGCTCGCGCGTGACCACCGCGAACGGCATCCCGGCATGATACGCGAGTTGGCACGCGCCCTGCTCCATCAGCGCGCATGGCGATCAGCACGCCGCTACCGATCTACCGGGCGCCACGCGCCCGCCAGCCCACCGGCACTCAGCTCGATCCCGATGTCGAGAGAGTGCGGAAGCTCGCGAAGGTCCTCGACAACAAGTTCCTCGATCCACTGCTCGGCTTCCTGCTGCCCGGCGTGGGCGACCTTGTCGGGTCGGTGCTCGGGCTGTACGTCGTCGCGGTCGCGGTGCGGCGCAAGATGTCGCCCGTGATCATCGCGCGCATGCTGATGAACCTCGCGATCGACGCCGCGGCCGGCGTGGTGCCGATCGTCGGCGACGCGGCCGACCTCGTGTTCAAGGCGAACGAGCGCAACGTGGCGATGCTCGGCGACCGCGCCGGGACCGGCGGGCGCGCCACCGCGAAGGACTGGATGATGGTGGGCGGTGCCGCGCTCGCGTTCGTGGGCATCCTCGCGCTCTCGATCTACGCGATCACGGCGATGGTCCGCTGGATCGCGTGATAGCGTCCACGCGTGCGCAGTTGCCTGGTTCTCGTGGTCGCGGTGGCCGCGTGCTCGAACAACGGATCCGTGAAGCGCGAGGACGGTTCGATGCCGCCACCCAAGCAAGACGGCGCGAAGCAGCCGAAGGTCTACCTCGCGACGCCCGGCGGTGAGGTCACCGTCCCCGTCGAGGTCGTCAACACCTGGCCGAAGATCGAGAAGGGCCTGATGTTCCGGGAGCACCTCCCTCCCGACGACGGGATGCTGTTCTTCATGGGCTACGAGCACGACCACGCGTTCTACATGCGGAACACGCTGATCCCGCTCGACATGATCTTCATCAAGAAGGACATGACCGTCGGCGGCGTCTACGAGAACGCCGAGCCGCGCACCGAGACACTGCGGAAGGTCGGCGTTCCGACGCTGTACGTCCTCGAGGTCAACGGCGGCTACGCGCGCGCGCACGGCGTGATCGCCGGTGCGAAGGTCCGGTTCGAGGCGATGCCTCCCGTTCCTACGGAGTAGCGCTTCCCGAGCCGCCGCCCGGTGGCGGTGCATCCGGGATCATCGGCGGCAGCTCGACGATGACATCGGCCGACTGCGTCGCCGGCGACGCGCCGACGTTGACCGCCTTGCACACGGCGGGCAGCGCATCGCCGTGGCGCTCCGCGTAGCCCATCGCCGCCATGCCCTTGACCTCGGCGGGGAACGGCACGATGCACGCCGAGTACGTGCCCGGCATCAGCTCCTTGAACACCGCGGGCTCGCCGTTGCGGAGGATCAACCACTGCGATGCGCTCGGCCCGGCGGCGGCGATCCGCAGCTGGAGCTCGTTCGCGGTCTTCACCGCGATCACGCCGCTCGTCAGCCACGCGTTCGCGACCCCGAGCGTTCCGGTCTTCGCCTTCGGCGTCACGTTGAGCGTGATCGTTCCGGGCTCGACGGCGAGATCGATCGAGACCTCCTTGCCAGAGGGCACCGCGATCTCCTTCGAGTAGAACCGCATGCCGGTCATCGGCATGCCGAGCGTCGCGGAGACCTTGTAGGTATCCGGCGCGAGCTTGTCGAACCGATAGGTACCGTCGGGGCCCGAGGCCACGTTGTAGAGCGCGCCCGGCGTGGTCGTGGATTGCGCGCTGACGAACACGCCCTCGGCGGGCTTTCCGCCCTGACGCAGCACGCCCTTCAGCGCGCCGAACGTCTGAAGCTCGAGCGTCAGATCCGTCTGCCCCGGCATGTCGGTCGGCAGGCGCAGCGCCTTCGATCGCCCGAGGCTCGCCTGCTCCGCGACGATCGTGATGTCGCCGTCGCCGAAGCCCGAGAGCTGGAACGTGCCGTCGTCGCCAGTGGTGGCCTCCTTCGTGCCGCGGCCCATCGGGTTGAACATCTGCGCGCTGTTCGATGACCCCGTGCCGAAGATCATGCGGCCCGCATACACGGTGGCGCCCGGCACCGGCTTGCCCTCGGCGAGCACCACGCCCGCGATGCCGCGACCGCGCGCGACGGTGATCGTACCGACGTCGGTGGTCTTGCCCGGATCGATCGTCACCTCGAGCGCGCGGAGTTGAAAGCCCGGGCCACGCACCGAGAGCTCGATCTTCTTCACCGGCGTCAGCGCGTCGAGGGTGAACTCGTCGGTCGCGAAGCTCTGCTGCTGCATGCCGACCGAGACCGTGTACGCACCGGGCGAGGTGCCATCGGCGAACGCGACCTTGCCCTTGACCGCACCCTCGGGCTCGAGCACGAGCCTGAGATCCTTCGTGCCGGTGTCGGCGACCGTGCCCTCGCCGAAGCTGCGGCGCCCGCGGCTCGCCGCCTGCGCCGGCTGTGCGTTGACGAGATAGCTGCCCGGCGCGAGCCCGGTGAGCGTGAACTTGCCCGCCGCGTCGGTCAGCTCCTGCGGAAAGCCACGCAGGCGCCACTGCACCATGTCGGGCACCGACGCCTGGTTGCGGAAGTTGGGACCGGCGGAGACTTGCACGCCCTCGACCGGCTGCCCCTTCGGATCGACCACGATGCCGGCGATCGTGCCGGTGACATCGAGCGTGAGCGTGACGTCGCCGACATCGCCCTTCGTCGCATCGACGGGGACGCTCGCCGACGCGGCGGTCTCGTGGATCGCGACGGCGATCAGCTCGCGGCGCGGCATGCCGCGGATCTCGAACGCACCCTTGTCATCGGTGAAGGCCTGGCGCGGCGGCGCCACGATCATCGTCTTCAGCGCGAGGCCGACGCGCACGCGCGCGCTCGCCACCGGCTGCTTCGCGGCATCGATCACGTGCCCGCGGATCACCGCGCCCGCGGCCATCGTGATCACGATCCCGGTGCGCTCGGTCTTGCCATCGAGCGTGATCAACGTGGACGTACCGGGCGCGAGCTCGTCGTGCGTGGCGATCATCCGGAACGAGCCCGCGGGCAGCGCGGCGAACGCGAAAGCTCCGTCAGTTCCGGAGACCACCGCATCTCGGCGGTCGTCCGCCTGCTGCACCCAGTCCGAGGCGCCGCTGTACACCACGCGCGCGCCGACGACGGGCTTGCTCTGCTCGTCGATGACCGTGCCCGAGACCTTCGCGCCGGGAACCAGCGTGAGTGACGCTTCGTTGACGCCGGTGCCGACCTGCAGCCACTGGAACACGTGCGCCATTCCGGGCGCGTACGCGGCGAGTTGATAGCCACCCGGGACGACGGCGACGAAGGTGGCGACGCCGGCCTTCGTGGCCTCGTGCTGATCATCGATCCCGCGCAGCTCGACCGTGGCGCCGCCGACGGGCTTGCCATCGGGC
>JBBRED010000298.1:0-10896 GCA_038203335.1 Haliangiales bacterium
CGGGACTGCGAAGCCTGGAGAGCAGAGATCGTGTCGGTCGCGATGGCAAACCGCGGCAGCGCCAGGACGGCCGGGACGATGACCAGGGCCGCGGCCACGCACGTGATCTCGCCGATCAGGGAAGCCGTGCCGAACCCGCGGATCGCGAGGTTGTCGCTGACCAGGAGGGACGTGTAGCCGATCATCGTGGTCAGCGAGCACACGAGGACCGTGCCGCCGGTGGAGCGCAGCGCGACCCGCGGGTCGTCGTGCTCCGCGCGATCCGCGACGTTGATCGCGTAGTCGATCCCGAGGCCCAGCGCGATCGGCAGCGCGATGAAGTCGAGGAAGTTGATCTTGATCCCCGCGAGCGAGCACACGGCGATCATCCCGAGGCTGCCCGCGCAGGTCGCGACCAGCACGGCGGTCGCGCGCCGGTTTCGGCCGACCACGAGCAGCACCATCACGAGCAGACCCGCGCCGGCGACCAGCATCACCACCGGGCCATCGCGGCGGATCTGCGCGAACACGTCGGCGAACAGCACGGCCGGGCCGGCGATCGTCGCGGGGTGATCATGATCCGTGTCGGCGCTGCGCACGGCGGCGGCGAACTTCATGAGATCGCGGCCGTCGTACTCGCTGAACGCCCCGCCCGGCTTGACCGCGATGATCGCGCCCACGGTGCCATCGCGCTCGGTCATCCGCGCCGCGAGCGCGCGCGGCAGGTCGCGTGCGGTCAGCGCGCGCAGATCATCGGGAGGGCGCAGGGCCATGAGGTCCGCGCGCTCCGCGTCGTCGAGCATCGGGGCGACCTCGTCGACCTGCGCGCGGATCTCGGCGAGCACCGCGAGCTTGGCCGCCTGATCCGGAGGCACCACGTCGAGTACGGACTGGATCGGGCCGACGATCGCGTCGTGCGCGGCCACCTCGCGCAGCGTGGCGACCATCGCCGGCACCTCGGCCGGATCATCGACGGCGACGAAGGTCTGTCCCGCGATGCCCGCGAGGCCGCGGCCGAACGCCTTGTCGGAGACATCCATCCACCGCCGCGCCTCGATCGCATCCGGCGCCTGCGAGCGCAGCTGGGTCATGTCGTACTCGAACGGGTCGTTCGCGAGGTAGCGCCACGACACCACCGCGCTCAGCGCCACCGCCACGCCGGCGATCGCCATGGCCACCGCGGGGCGGCGGAACCCGAACAGGCGGAGCACGATGCCGCCGAACAGCTTCGAGGGCTCCCGGCGCGGGCTGTGCGCGAACCGGAGGATCAGGACGGGCAGCAGCACGAACGTGGAGATCCAGCAGATCAGCATACCCACGCCGCCGATCAGCGCGAAGTCGGCGAACCCGCGGAACCGCGTCGCGCCGAGCGCGCCGTAGGCGATCGCTGCGCCGAGCGAGGCGACGAGCGTGGGCCGCAGCGTGCCCTGGATCGCGATCACCATCGCATCGCGGCTCGCCCACCGCCGCCGCTCCTCGCCGTAGCGCGCGACGAGCAGGATGCCGTAGTTGACCCCGTTGCCGGCGATGATCGCGCCGAGGAACGCGGTCGCGGCGTTGAGGTGGCCCACCGTGATCGCCGCGGCGCCGAACGAGACGAGTGTCGCGCCGGCGATGTTGAGCGTCAGCAGGCTCAGCATTCGCATGCTGCGCAGGTGCACGAACAACACGAGGGCCACGAGCACCATCGTGATCACGCTCGAGAGCAGCACGCCCTTGACCAGGGCGCGGTGCTCGGCGGTCGTGGTCGGGATGCCGCCGGCGAGCCCGAGCTTCGCGCCCGGGTGCGTGCGCTCGATGCCCGCGATCAGCGCATCGAGCTTGCCCTCGAGCGAGTGGTCCTTCTCCACGTCGGTCGCGACGAATGCGGTGCGGATCACGATCACCTGCGTGAGGCCATCGGCGCTGACGTGGTCGGGTGCGTCGAGCTGCTCGGCGGCCTTCTGCTGCTTCTCGCGGAGCGCATCGAGGGCATCCGGCGCCGGCGCGTCGTCGAGATCCACGAGCAGCGGATTCGCCTTCTGCTTTCCGGTGGCGATCCGCACCGCGAGCGCATCGCGCACCGCGATCAGATCGGCGAGCGGTGCGTACAGGTGGCGATGCGCGCGGATCACGTCGCGCGTCTCCTGATCATCGCTCTCGATGCGCTCGATCAGCGCGCGATCGATCACGTGCAGACCCGCGATTGCCTCGCGCCCCGCCGCCGCGCGCGTCGCCGGATCGGTCGCGGTGATCAGCAGGATCGTCGTGTCGCGCGCCGGCATGCGGTCCGCGAGCGCGTGCATCGCCTTCACCGAGGGCGCATCGGCGGGCAGCAGATACGAGAAGTCCGCGCGCAGCGGCAGGTGCGCGGCGGCGAGGTAGCCCGAGCCAACCACCACGAGCAGGCTGACGAGCAGGATCGACCGGGTTCGCCGCTGGAGCCATCCGACATACCGTGCCGCGCGCATCCCCGGAGATGTCGCAAGCGATATGCCGCGTCATGACCTGGCAACGCCGGGCAGAACCCCGGCGAAACCGTCGAGGACTCGACGCCGGTGGTCAGTCCTGCGGCGGAGGAGGCATCCAGAACGTCAGCCCGCCGCCATCACCGCACAGGCGCGCGCGCTGAAGCTCGGCATCGAACTGGGCGCGCTGCTCCCCGGTCAGCCCGTTGTTCATCAGATCCACCTTCTGCGCGTCCCAGTCGTTGCGGACCTCGCGGACGCAGTCCTTGTCGGTCTCGCACGCGCACACGCGCTCGGCGATGTCCCGCATGGACTCGATCAACTCCGGGCGCGGCGTCGGCGCGGCCTTCTTGCCGCCGCACGCGGCCAGCGCGAACACGAGGAGGGCGGCGAGCTTCATCATTCGCCCGGGATGAACACGAACGGATAGTTCACGATCGCGCCACCCTTCTGCGGAAACTGTAGATAGCCGAGCGAGGTCTTCACGCACTGGATGACGTCGCTGTTGGTCATCGTGCCGCCGACCTTGCGCTGACCGCTGACCTTGCCGTTCGCTCCGATCTCGAAGTGCATGCGGATGTCGCCGGCGAGCGACGCGTTGCGATTGAGCTCCTTCTGGTAGCAGGCGCGGTACAGACCCTTCTTGCTGCGGATCACGGCGTCGATCTCCTTCGCCGTCAGGGTCTGCTTGTCGTTCTCCGGTGGCGTCGGCGGCGGCAGGTACTCGGGGCCTGGTCCCTCGCCGCAGCCCGCGCCCATGCACACCGCGTTGCGATCCTTGCCGGTGCTCAGCGGCCCGGTGCTCTTCGGGGCGTCGCCGACGGGGCCGTTGCCCTTCGGCACCGCCTTCGTGATCCCCGGTCCGCCCGGACCCGGCGGGCCTTTGCCCGGACCGCCCTGCCCGTCGGGACCGCCGTTGCCCTCGGGACCACCGCCGACCTGCTTCGCGATCCTGCCGACGTCGCGCGCGGCGATGCCGTGAAGGATCTCCTCGTGGAGGAACAGGCCGACCTTCGGCGCCTCGACCTTGGTCGACGGCATCTTCGGCACGCCGGTCTCGTTCTCCTTCGGCACCTGCGCCGCGATCTTCGCGGTCGGCTTGTCGACCTTCGTGCCCGTCGGGCGCACGAACGCGTGACGCGGCGGGATCTTCGACGGCTCCGCCACGGCCGCCGCCGGCTTCTGCGTCGGCAGGGTTGGCTTCGCGGGCTCGGGCTTCGGCGGCGTGATGTCGTCGAGCTTCACCAGGTATCCGCCGGTCACCGACGGCTGCTTCGGCCACTCGAACGGCTGCGAGCGCTCGTAGAGCTGGAATGTCGCGAACAGGATCGCGGCGTGGAGCATCACCGAGAACGCGAGCGACGCGCGCGACTCGTTGTTCTGCTGGAGCACCCAGCGCACGATCGCGGCGAGACCGATCGCGAGCGACGACAGACTACCGGCGCGGAACAGCGCCTCGCCGATCGGCACTCCCTTCCACCACCACAGGGCGGAGAGCGTGGCCACGCTCAGCGCGAAGCCGCCGACGGCCGCGAGGATCATCGGATGGCCGAGGTTCCACTCCGCCTCCTCGAGCTCGACGAACTGGAAGAACAGCTTATGCTCGCCGCCGGCGTCGAGGTTGATCACGCCCCAGTCGTTGCCGCCGATCGGCGTGGCGCGAAATCCGGTGGGTTCGTCGGCGGTGCGCACGAACTCGGAGACGTCGTGCTCGACTCCGCCGAGGCAGATCGTGCCGCTCATCTGATCCGAGAGCGTGAGCAGATAGCCGCGCCGCCCCGGCGTGACGATCGTGTACTCGCTCGCGGTGCCGATGTTCGGCGTGGTGAACGTGGTCTCGCTCGCCGAGCCGATCGTCACCTTCGCCGGCTTCTCGTGGACGACGTCGCCCATCACCTCGTCGTGCCAGATCAGCGACGTGCGCAGCCCCGTGGTCCCCATCGGATCAGTCTAGCGTGTGCCCTATGCCGCCAGCACGGGAAGATGTCGCTTGCCGTCGGGCTCGATCGCCGTAGGTGCAGGTGGGAGTGCGAGCGGTTCGCCGCGCTGCGAGCGCCACTGGTCGAGCTTGCTGACGTGGTGCGCGTACGCGACCGGGCACGTCTTCGAGCACGGCTTCGGCATGTAGAACGCGCGCTTGATGTCATCGAGCGTGTACTCGGCGATCGGGGTTCCCGGGCTGCCCATCTTCGGCGCGCACAGGTGAACGAGGCCGTCCTCGCAGACGTGGAACGTGCGGGCTCCGGCGCGGCACTTCCACTCCGCCTCGCGGCCGTTCGCGAGCGCGAGCTGGAAATCATCGTCGAGCAGCGGGTGCGCGCGGCGGCCGAGCGCGCGGATCTCCTCGTACGCGGCGCGCGTGGCGTCATCGAGCTCCGCGGCCGCACCCGAGCCGTGGCGCAGGAGCGACGTCGAAGCGTCGAGCCCGAGCGCCATCGCGGTCTTCGCGACCTGCACTGCCTCATCGGGCGGACCGGAGCCGAGCACCGTGTTGATGCGCACGCGGAACCGCGCGTACCTCGCGAGCAGGCGGAGCTTCGGCTCGAGCACCTTCAGCGACTTCTTGCTGACGTCGTTGGGCGTCACGTTGTCGATGCTGATCTGCAGGCCATAGAGGCCGGCGCGATCGAGGCGCTCGATCCAGTCACGGGTCAGCAGATAGCCGTTCGTGTTGACGAACGGGACCATGCCGCGCGCTCGGACGTGCGCCACCACCTCGGCGAGGTGCGGCACGAGGAGCGACTCGCCGCCGGTCAGCGTGACGAACACGGCGCGGAGGCGCGCGAGGTGATCGACGCGATCCTTCAGGACGTCGAGCGGTACCGGCGCCGAGGTCTTGTCGTACTCGTGGCAGTAACCGCACGCGAGGTTGCACCGACGCGTGACGATCAGGTTGGCAACCAGTGGCCGGAACGGATCGATCAGCGCGCTCTTGGCGATCCGGAACGCGAGGCGCGCATCATCGAGGCGACGGTGCGGACGATGGCGAAGCGGCGTGATGTCGGACATGTCCGCTGACACTGCATCTGCTGCGCCGCGTCGCAACTCCCGAGAACCTCGCGCGCCGGCGTCAAACGTCGGACGGTTCGACGAGGAACGTCATCACCTGTCCACCACGGCGCATCGCCACGAAGGCTCGTTCACCGTCGGTGGCAACGCCGCGCGGCTCCCATGCACCGGAGGCGATCGTCAGCACACGACCGTCGAGCCAGAGCCGGCGAACCGCGCCGCGCTTTGCCACCTCGTCGTACGTGGTGACCAGCACGCTATCGAGACCGAACGTGCACAGCGAGTCGGGACGGTCGATGGATCCCGCGAGCTGCAGGCGGAGCACCGCGCGGCCCGACACTAGCTCGACGCGGAACACCGCGCGTTGCCGCGCATCGGCGACCACGAGCGTCGGTCCGAGCTTCGCGATCCCCACCGGCCGCGCGAACCCATCGAGCACGGTGGATGGCTCCTGCGTCACGAGATCGATCATGACGACCGAGCCGTCGCACGCGCCGTTCGGACCGCACGTGAACTGCGTGGTGTACAGCGCGTGCTCGCGCGCGTCGTAGGTCACACCGGCGCGGTGGTAGCTCCCCGGCAACCTTCCGACCTCGTCGACCTGACCGTCGGGCTCCACGCGAAAGATCGCACCCGCGCCGCCCGGGGCGATTCGCGTGACGAACAGCGTGCCGTACGGTGTGATCGCCATCCCGCCGATGCGCTCGCCGATCGCGCCGCCGCTCTCGATCGTCGCGATCCTCCGCTGCTGATCTCCTTCCGCGCAGATGATCGCGCCGGTGTAGCTATCGGCGATGTAGAGCGCGTGCGCGTGACGATCGAAGGCGAGACCGTTCGGATCAGCGCGCACGAAGATCGGTCGGAGCTCGTCGATCAGCGTGTGCGCGAAGGCGTTGTGCAACTGCATGCATCTCGTGCACGGTGCGAGCGACGTGCCGCGCGCAACCCCGTTGGCGCCGATGACACGGCCGTGACCGGCTGATGGAAGCCCCGCTCACCTCGGGGTCTGGACTCCCGCTCCCCGGCCCGAAGCCCCCAACGAAATCAGCCACGTAACCGCCGTGTAACACCATTACAACAGGTTGGAGGGCCCGTTCCGAGGGCACGCTGTTTGCTGTTCTGGACGGCCATGAAGAGCCTCCTCCTCGGCCTCGCGATCTCGACGACCGCCTGCATGGGAGGCGCGACCGATCCGGTCGGCGGCGGGGATGACGCGATCACGCCGGATGCGCCGACCGGTCAGCAGGCGAACTGCCCGCTCCCCGACACCGAGCCCGACCTCGGCGTGCTGCCCGCCTTGAAGTCGCAGCGCTGCAACGTCAATGGCTCGATGGGGACGCGCAAGTGGTATCGGCTATCGGCCACGATGCAGAACGGCGACATCGTGCAAGTCGAGCTGTGGCCGTTCCACGGCGCGTTCACGGGCGCCGTCACGACGGGGACGTTCCCGATCGAGACCGACTACAACACGTGCGGCGTGTGCCTCCGTGCGGTCGGTGACAAGGGCGCCGCGACCGCGAAGGAGTACTTCGGCACCGGTGGCTCGATCACGATCAGCGCCCTCGGAGCGGCCGGCACGCCGTTCTCGGCGACGATCACGACCGGCGCGGCCGTCGAGGTCAACCCGGCGAACAAGGTGAAGGTCCCGAGCGGCTGCGCGACGATGATCACCAAGGTCAAGATCGACGGCACGATGGAGGACATCGGCGGAGGCGGCGGCGGCGGTGGCGGTGGTGGCGGCGGCGGTGGCGGCGCTGGACAGTGCCCCGCGACGATCGGCGACTGATCAGCGGACGGTGACCGGGAAGAACAGCGGGCCGTCGTCGAATCTGCCGACGCCGTAGCTCGCGATCCACGCCTGGGTCTCCGGCGATCTCATGTACGCGGCGAGCTCGGCGGCCGCCGGATTCGCGGTCGTCGACAGCTCCACGAGGTACGGGCGGCGCAGGCGCACATCGCCGCGGACCATCAGCTCGATGCCCTCCGCCTTGAGCTTGCCGGTGATGAACGGGATGCGGCCGATCATCGTGTACGCGCCGGCCTTCGCCGCCTGCGCGAGCACGTCGTGTTGGTTCTCGCCGGTGAAGCGAAGGGTCGCCACCGGATCGAGCGTGAGGTGGTTGTCCTCGACGAGGTCGTGGAGCACGCCATCGGCGCCCATCGTGGCGTGCACCAGAAGCGGCGCCTTCGCGGCGATGATCTTGCCGATCGCGACCGCCGCGTCGGCCTCGCCCTTGATATGCGCGGGGTCGGCGGTGGGGCCGACGATGATGATGTCGTTGCGCAGCCACGGCTGCGGATCCTTCGCGAGGCCGTCGGCGACGAGGTTCACCATCGCGTCGCTCGCGTGCACGGTGATGAGGTCGATGCCGCCCTTCTTGAACGCGGCGACCACCACGGGCTTCGGGCCCGTCGCGGCGAGCTTCACGGTGTGGCCGGTGGCCGTCTCGAACCGGCTCACCAGCTCGGGCCAGAACCCGGTCTCCATCATGCCGCCGATCACGGCGACGTTGATCGTCTGGTGTGCGGGCGCGGCGGGCTTCGGCGGTGGCTCGCTGGTGGACTTGCTGCTGCATGCCGCGAGCGCCGCCACGAGCAACGCGCGCTTCACTGCCACATGCCCTGGAGCACGATGGAGATCACGCGCCCCGGCAAGTGATAGCCATCGCGCGTCTCCGGCGCGACGTTCAAGAGGTCGTCGATGCGAAGCACGGCGAGGTACTCCTTCGAGAGCTGCGCCGTGAGGTTCGCCTCGACGAGCGCGTAGCCGTTGACGAGCATGCCCTTGTCGATCGCTTCGCCGAAGTACTTCACGCGCGCGAGCCCGGAGAACCGCTTGTCGAGTGTGCCCTGCACCCAGGCGTCGAATCGATGGTGCGGCAGGCGGTCGATCGGATCGTCGCCCGTGGAGTCGCTGTTCGCCTTGACGTAGTTGTACGCGCCGCCGACGTCGAGGTGATCGGGGACGATCGCAACGCGCACCTGCGTATCGATGCCCCAGAAGTTCACGCGGCCGAGGTTGGTCAGCTTGTTCATCATCGCGGGATCCGCGGAGGTGCGGATGACGCCGGTCGTGTGCTTGAAGAACGGCGCGGCCTCGAGCCGCAGCCAGCCGCGGGTCTCGACCGCGCGCAGCTCGACATGCGCCGCCTTCTCGGGCCCGAGCGCCTCGTTGCCGTTCACCGCATCGAACCTTTCGCGCAGGCTCGGAAGCCGGCCCTTGTAGCCCGTGGTCGCGGTCAGCTCGAGCTCCTGCGTCGGCTTGTACTTCGCGACGACCTTGCCCTCGGGCCACGGATCCGCGCCGACGCCGAACGGCATCGCGAGCCCCGCCGCGGCATCGATGCGAAGGCCCTGGTGCTCGTATTGCCCGTCGGCGGCGAGCTCGAGCATGGTCACGTCGCCGCGGACGTACTCGCTGGCCGCGTTCGAGACCAGCGCCTTCTCGTGATAGATCGACGCCGATCCGGCCCAGCGCAGCTCCTTCGAGATCGGCTTGGTCGCCAGCGCCGAGCCGCCGCTGCGGATCGCCGACAGGCTCTCCGACGCCGACTGCGTCGAGAACGCGGGATCCTCGAAGAACCGCGAGCGGCGGAACAGGTAGCTGCCGTAGTACTGGCCTTGAAGCTGGAGCTTGCCGATCTTCTCGTCGGCGCGGACCGAGCCGCGCACCGAGGTCTCGCGGTCGATCATCAGGATCGAGCTGCGACCGACGTCGCTCGGCGGCGAGACGTAGTGACGATCGTCGAGGAACCCATCGAACGCGATCCGGCGATCGCCCTTGCGGTACTCGAGACGACCCGCACCGGTGGCGGCGCGGCGCGCCTCGCCGACCTGCGCATCGCCCGGCAGCTCGAGGTCGCGCGCTCCGGCGAGGCCCGAGGCCGAGATCCGCATGCCGATGTGCTTGCTCAGCGGCACGCGCGCGGTGCCGGTCACGCCGAACGTGGGCAGCGAGTTCGAGGTCAGGCGCGCGATCACGATCTGGTCGCCCACGCCGTCGCGCGTGAGCACCTCGATCACACCGCCGGGACCGCCGGGGCCATCGATCGGAGACTGCGGCGTGGTCGCGACGCGGATCTGGACGATGTCGGTGATCGGGATCGTCGAGACGTCGAACGTGCCGTAGTACGGATCCGTGACGAGCACGCCGTCGATGAGCACGCTGACCGCGCCCTTGCGTGCGCCGCGGATGTCGATGTTGAAGCCACCGCGGCCGGCATCGCGCACGGCCACGTCGGGGATCATGGCGAGCGCGGTCGCGAGGTCCGTGGCGCCGCGCGCGGCGAGCTGTTCGCCGGTGAGCCGCACCTCGGTGTCGCGATCGAACGGCTTATCCGGGCGTTCGTCGAAGATCTCGATGACGTCGCCGTCGGCGAGCTTCGCGAGATCCTCGTCGGTCAGGCCCTCGGGGGCCGGGGCGTCGAGCGTGGTCGGTGCGTCTGGCGCCGGCTGCCCGAGCGCCGGGGAGGCAGGCCCCCAGACGACGGTGGCCGCCACCATCGGGAACAGATACTTGGCCAGGCGGCGCATGGGCGGGACGAGAGCCGAGCAAGACCCTCGCCGTCGATGTTGCACCAAGATGACGGCGCCGGGCAGCGAACCGCCTACGGAAGCGTCGTCTCCGAGACCGTCACCGTCGGGAAGGTGAAGGCCTTCGCGCGGGCGATGGTCTCGGTCCGCAGGGCGTCGCCCTCGCGTCCCGCGAGCGGCGTCACCACGAGCCGAGCTCCGGTGGGGAGGTCGGTCTCCGCGATCACGACGCCGCTCGTCAGCACCGGGCAGTTCCGCATCCGGCCGCCGCCCTGCCCGCCGCCGTGGACGCCCTTCTCGCTGCGTCCAGCGGCGAACTCGACCACGTGCTTCGCGCGGCGCTGGATCTCCTCGACCGCCGCCGCCGACGACGACGTGATCTCCCATCGCGTACCCGTCGTCTCGAACGCGTACGTCGCGACCGCGCCGTCGACGGTGAGCGGGCAGTGCCGCATCTTCTCGTCCAGGTCATCCGGTGGCCGCGATGGTGGCGCGGCGCTCCCCTCGGCGGGCTTCGGGGCGGACTTGCCACAGCCTCCGACGATGAGGATCCAGATCACGGTGCGCATGGTCGCGATTATTGCCGAACCCGGGCCGAAACCGGGGCCGGCCGCCTTGCATCACCCCAGACCCTGGTTCAACGATACGCGCTCGGCGCGGTGGATGCGCTGGAAAGGTGGCCCCCATGGTCGAGTCGATGCCCAACGGTGAGAATCACGATCGCATCCTGTCCAACCAGGATGACATCCGCGGCAACCAGGCCCGGATCATCGCGAACCAGGAAAAGATCCTCGCCAACCAGGGCAAGATCGCCGGCAACCAGAGCCAGCTCGCGAAGATCATCGCGAACCAGGACGCGATCCTCGGCAACCAGGGCAAGATCGCCGGCAACCAGGAGCAGCTCGCGCAGATCCTCGCCAACCAGAAG
>JBBRED010000299.1:0-10896 GCA_038203335.1 Haliangiales bacterium
GTGGATCCGGCAGGCGATCACTCGTGCGATCGCCGACCAGGCGCGCACGATCCGCATCCCGGTCCACATGATCGAGACGATCAACAAGCTCGTGCGCACCACGCGCTACCTCGTCCAGGAGCTCGGCCGCGAGCCGACCCCGGAAGAGATCGCGGAGCGCATGGAGCTGCCGCTCGACAAGGTCCGCAAGGTCTTGAAGATCGCGAAGGAGCCGATCTCGCTCGAGACGCCGATCGGTGAGGAGGAAGACTCGCACCTCGGTGACTTCATCGAGGACAAGTCGATCATCTCCCCCTCGGAGAGCGTCATCAGCGTCAACCTCGCGGATCAGACCCGCAAGGTGCTCGCCACGCTGACGCCGCGCGAGGAGAAGGTCCTCCGCATGCGCTTTGGCATCGGCGAGAAGTCCGACCACACCATCGAGGAGGTGGGCCAGGACTTCGAGGTGACGCGCGAGCGCATCCGCCAGATCGAAGCGAAGGCGCTCCGCAAGCTGCGGCACCCGTCGCGGTCGAAGCGCCTCAAGGCGTTCGTCGAGAACTAGGCTCGAGCTACCGCTTGTAGGTGCCGATGACCTGCCCGCGCGCGATGACGTGATTGTCGAGCGCGCGCAGGATCAGGCTGCGTCCCGGATGGCCCTCGAACTGCGGCACGTAGTCGAGGGCGAACATCTGGAACACGTAGCGATGCGTGCCGTGACCCGGCGGCGGATCCGGCGGGAGCCAGCGCGCCTTGAAGTACGAGTTCTTGCCGAGCAGCGGCGCGCCATCGTGCTCGTGCATCGCGCCTTCGACGAGCTCGTGCATCTTGATCGGGATCCCCGTGACGATCGCGTGCACCATCGGCGACGGTGTAGGGCTATCGCAGTCCTCGACGAGGAGGATCATCGAGCGCGCGCGATCCGGAACTCCGAACCAGCGCAGCGGCGGGGAGATGCCCTCGCCGTCCGCGGTGCAGCGCTCGGCGAGCGAGCGGCCATTCGCGAACGCGGGGCTGTCGACGACGAGCGACGACGGAACAGTGACGAGGCCCGTGCGCTCCGAGACGATCCGGTCGAGGCCGGGACGGATGCGCGCGATGGTCTTGCCGACGAAGCTTGGCAGTTTCTCGAGCATTGATCGAGTCATGACCGAGCGTCCGCCGCACGGCGAGCCGGGTGAGCCGGCCATCACCCGAGCGCTCGCAATGCGCGACGTGCGTGAGCGCGCAGCTCGAATTGAGGAGATGATACGGCCGTGAACCGCGCTGTCATCGCCCTGGTCCTGCTCGCCGCCTGTGGTTCGAAGAAGGCGAAGGAGCCGCCCGCCGATCCGATCAAGGAAACACCGACGTCGGTGGGCCCGGGATCTGGATCGAGCGTGGGGTCCGGATCCGGATCGAGCGCGGTGGCAACGGCGCCGGTCACCGCCGCGGAGCTGACCTGGACCTCGCCCGAGGGCGGCCTGCTGCTCGCGCTGAAGGCGAATGGCACGCTCGAAGGACCGTGCGGCCCCGTCGGCGGCGTGACGGCGAACGACGTGGTGATCGATGGCCAGAAGTTCGCCTGGACGGGCGTCGAGCGAACCGGCCGCGGATACAAGATCGCGCCGCTGCCGTGGACGATCCAGGTCGCCGACGGCGGGGACATCACGCTCGTCAATCCCGGGAAGCCCGTCGTCGCGCTCGGCAAGGTCACGGGCACCGGCACCGAGGACGGCGCGAAGTGGTTCGCCGCGCTCGTGATCGCCGCGCCCGCGCTGCAGATCAGGCTCGGCTTCGCGACCACCGACGGCAAGGTCACCTACGCGCTGTCGGCCTCCGCCGACCTGGCCGCGTGGACGATCAAGCAGGGCACGACCATCGTCGCGAAGAAGCTGCGAGATCAGCCGCACGGCATGGTGGTGGCCGAGCCGGTGGCCGGCGTCGAGGCGAAGGCGATCACCGTGACCGCCGGTGCGGACCACACGTACGACATCAAGATCGCGGGCACGCAGACCGCCTACGGCGCCGGCGCGTACAGCGTGACCGAGGCCGCCGACGGCGCGCTCCGCTGGAAGCCCGCCGACGCAAAGGCTGCGCTCCCGCTCGGCTCGCTCACGGGCCGCGCGGCATGCAAGGCACACGATACGGCGGCGGCCGCGCTGATCGAGACGTTGCTGTCCACGACGCCTGGCTGGACCGCAACGCGCGAGGCCGACCAGAAGTGGTTCGGCAAGAAGTGACGTAGAATCGTCCCGTGGGGTTCTGGTCCGCGCTCGTCGAGCAGGGTTGGGACGCGCGCACGCCGTTCGTGGTGCTCGCGTTCGTGATCGTGCGCGTGCTGGTCGCGCGCGCGAAGGGCGTCGAGCGCTATCACATGCGCGCGGCGAGCACGCTGCTGCTCGGCCACCTGATCTCGATCGTGATCACCGCGGTCCAGGAGGGCGGAGGCTACGAGTCGCACGTCGCCGAGGTCTCGGCGCTCGCGTTCGAGCTGCTGCTGATCGTCAACCTCGGCATCACCGCGGTGTTCCGCGTCCTGTTGCCCCGCGTCGGCTTCACGCTGCCGCGGATCATGATCGACCTCATCACCGCGGTCGGCGTGCTCCTGGTGTTCATCGTCGTCGGCAAGCACGCCGGCTTCTCGATCGCGGGCCTGATCACCACGTCGGCGGTGCTGACCGCCGTGATCGGCTTCTCGCTGCAGGATACGCTCGGCAACGTGATGGGTGGTCTCTCGCTGCAGCTCGACAAGAGCGTCAAGGTCGGCGACTGGATCACGCTGGGTCAGAACATGCCCACCGGCCGCGTCACCGAGATCCGGTGGCGGTACACCGCGATCGAGACGCGAAACTGGGAGACCGTGATCATCCCGAACGGCGCGCTCGTGAAGAGCCAGGTCATGATCCTCGGGCAGCGAATCGGCCAGCCCGTTGCACTGCGCCGTCACATCGAGTTCTTCGTCGATTTCCGCACGCCGCCGACCGACGTGATCGTCGCGGTCCAAGCCGCGCTGCGCGCCGACCCCGTGCGCAACGCCGCGACCGAGCCGAAGCCGAACGTGCTGTTCTTCGGCGTGCGGGACAGCTTCGGCGTGTACGCGATCCGCTACTGGCTGACCGACCTCAATGTCGACGACGGCACCGACTCGGCGGTCCGCGTGCGCGCGTGGTACGCGCTGCGCCGCGCCGGCATCCCGCTCTCGATCCCGGCCTCCACCGTGTTCCTCACCCACGAGACCACCGAACGCGACCAGCGCAAGGCGAGCGAGGATATGGACGAGCGGCTCACCGCGCTCGCGTCCGTGGATCTATTCCGCGGGCTGCCGGAAGATCTGCGCAAGGGCCTCGCCGGGCAGCTCGCGTACGCACCCTTCGCCGCCGGCGAGTCCGTCACGCGAGAGGGAGACACCGACGACGGCCTCTACATGCTCGTCTCCGGCGAGGCGACCGTGCGGATCGGAAGCGATCACGAGGCTCGGGACGTCGCCACGCTGCACGCCGGTCAGTTCTTCGGCGAGATGTCGCTGATGACCGGCGAGGCGCGCACCGCCACCGTGGTCGCGGCGACCGACCTCGTGACCTATCGCGTGACCAAGGCCGCGTTCCAGCACATCCTCCGCTCGACTCCTGCGCTCGCCGACCAGATCGCGGAGGTCCTCGTGCAACGGCGCAGCGCCCTCACCGCGGTGCGCGACGAGCAGGACGATCAGCGCCGCACGCGAATGAGTGCCTCGAAGCAGGATCTGCTCGGCAAGATCCGCGGCTTCTTCGGCATCAACGACGCGAACTGACCCTTCGGCGCACAGCGCGCCCCCAGCGCCCCGATCGATCCGCGTAACTCCGCGATCGATCTCGAGCGTCACTGGCGCACGCCGTGCAACTCGTAGCCGCCATGAACAAGCCAAGCTGGTGGAACGAGAATCACGAGGGCACGTGGGACCGCATCAAGTCGGCGCTGAAGCGCGACTGGGAGCAGACCAAGGCCGACGTGTCGAGCAAGGGGCACGAGCTGAACCAGGGCGTCGGCGATACCGTGAAGCAGGCCGCCGGCAAGGAAGCCATCCCGCCCGGCAACCTGCCGAACCCGGCGACGAAGGCGTCGAAGGACCAGACCTGGGAGGACGTGGAGCCGAGCTATCGCTACGGCGTCGGCGCGCAGGCGCAGCACGGCGCGAACAACGCCGGCTGGGACGATCGCCTCGAGAACAAGCTCTCCGAGGAGTGGCAGCAGCTGAAGAGCGGCCAGACCTGGAACGAGGTCAAGGGCTCGGTCCGCCACGCCTGGGATCGCGTCAAGAAGTAGGGAACTGCGCCTGCCCGAGATATCGCGTGAGATCGCAGAGTGCGCGCAGCTCGCCGAGGTTGCGAGCGACCCTCTCGTCGAACGACTCGGTCGACGGTGGGACCTCTCGCGCAAGCCGGGCCGCACCGTCGACCACCGTCTCGGGCACATAGAGATCACGGAGCTCGGCGAGGTGCGCGGCGACCACGTGAGGATCGAGGTCACGCGCCATCGAGCGCCTCGAGTCGTTCGAGATCCATCAGATCCTGCGGGCGCCCCGCGAGGCGCTTCAGTCGCAACAGCGTGGGCAGTGACACGAGCGAGAGTCGGCCCTCGGGAAGCGTGACCTCGACTCGGTCATCGAGCGCGCCCGCGAACGCGGCCTCGTCGATCAAGAAGTCGAGCAGCAGGTGCTCCTTGCCGACGACCTTGCTGACGCGCTGGACGTGACGTTCCCTCGGAGTTCCCTCCTCGAACACCATCGGCAATGCCGGGAACGCGTACCCGAGCGCGCGCACCACATCGAGGCCTCGCGGCAGATCAGATCGGCCGACGACGATGTCGATGTCCTTGGTCGACCTCGGGGCGCCGTGCGCCGAGACCGCCACGCCGCCACACACCGCGTACGCGATGCGCGCGGTGGTGAGCGCGGCGGCCACCGCGTGGAGCTCGTCGACCAGGTTCACGCCCGACTACGGTACCGTGGCCTCGCGGTCGGAGCGAGCGCTATGCCCTCACGGCCGCAGAGCGGCAATCCCGGGGAGGTCGAGGCCCTGCACGAACTCGAGCGAGGCGCCGCCGCCGGTCGACACGTGGCTGATCTTGTCGGCCAGGCCGGCCTGCGCGATCGCCGCGGCGGAGTCACCACCGCCGACAACGGTCAGCGCCAGCTTGCCGTGTAGATCTGCGAGCGAGCGCGCGATCGCGAGCGTTCCGGAGGCGAACTTCGGCTTCTCGAACACGCCCATCGGACCGTTCCAGAACACGGTGCGCGCCGCGGCGAGGACCTTCTTGTAGGCCTCCGCGGTGGCGGGACCGATGTCGAGCGCCATCGACTCGGCCGGGATGGCATCGACGGACACGGCCTTGCTGCCGTCGGAGTCATCGATGCTGGTCGCCACGATCACGTCGGTGGGCACGTGAATGGTGACCTTCTTCTCCGATGCCTTGCGGAGGAAGTTGCGGGCGTTCGGCAGCTTGTCGGTCTCGACCTTGGACTTGCCGAGCGACTTGCCCTGGGCGACGAGGAACGTGTTCGCCATCGCCCCGCCGATCACGATCGCGTTGACGCGATCGAGGAGAGCGTCGAGGACCTCGATCTTGTCGGAGACCTTCGCGCCGCCGAGCACGGCGACGTACGGGCGATCGACCTCTCCGAGTAGGCGCGACAGAAAATCGATCTCCTTCGCCATCACGTAGCCCGCGCCCTTCTCGCCGACGAACTTGACCATGCCGGAGGTCGAGGCGTGTGCGCGGTGCGCGGTGCCGAACGCGTCGTTGACGTAGATGTCGCAGTACGAGGCGAGCGTGCGCGCGAAGGTCTCGTCGTTGGCCTCCTCGCCGGGATCGAAGCGGAGGTTCTCGAGCATCGCGATCTGACCGTCGCGAAGATCGCTGACGACCTTGCGGGCACCGTCGCCCACGGGCTCGTCGGCGAGCGCGATATCGATCTTCAGCAGGTCGGCGAGGCGTGCGGCCACGGGCTCGAGCGAGAACTCGGGCTTGACCTGACCATCGGGGCGGCCGAGGTGGCTGCCGAGCACGATCCGCGCGCCGCGCTCGATCAGGTGCGTGAGCGTGGGCAGCGTCGCGGTGATGCGCGCGTCGTCGGTGATCTGCTTGGTCTTCTTGTCGAGCGGAACGTTGAAGTCCACGCGCACGAACACGCGCTTGCCTTCGACGGGAAGCTCCTCGACGTGCTTGATGCCGCCCGGCAGCGTCATGGCTAGAGCTTCTCCGCGACGAACGCCGCGAGATCGAGCAGGCGCTGCGAGTAGCCCATCTCGTTGTCGTACCAGGACAGGACCTTCACGAGATCACCGCTGACGGTGGTCAGCGCCGCATCGACGGTCGACGAGTGGAGGTCGCCGTTGTAGTCGATCGACACGAGCGGCTCGTCGGAGACGGCGAGGATGCCCTTGAGCGGACCGGCCGCGGCGGCCTTGAACGCCGCGTTGACCTCCTCGGCCGACGCCTTCTTCGACAGCCGCGCCGTGAGATCCACGAGCGAGACGTTCGGCGTGGGAACGCGGATCGCCATGCCGTCGAGCTTGCCGGCCATGCCCGGGAGGACCTCCTTGAGCGCCTTCGCGGCGCCGGTGGTGGTCGGGATCATCGAGAGCGCAGCGGCGCGCGCGCGGCGCAGGTCCTTGTGCGGCAGGTCGAGGATCTGCTGGTCGTTCGTGTAGCTGTGGATGGTCGTCATGATGCCGTTGACGATCCCGAACGTCTCGTCGAGGACCTTCGCGACGGGCGCGAGGCAGTTCGTGGTGCACGACGCGTTCGAGATGATGTGGTGCTCGGCCGGCTTGTACATCTCGAGGTTGATGCCCATGCACAGCGTGACGTCGGGGCCCTTCGCGGGCGCGCTGATGAGGACCTTCTTGGCGCCGCCGGTCAGGTGCTTGCTGCAGCCTTCCTTGTCGACGAACTTGCCGGTCGCCTCGATCACGATGTCGACGCCGGCGTCCTTCCAGCCGATCTGCGCCGGATCCTTCTGCGCGCTGATCTTCACGTGGTCGCCGTTGATGACGAGGCCGCCGTCCTTCACCGCGACCGTGCCGGGGTACTTGCCGTGCACGGAGTCGTGCTTGAGCAGATGCCCGAGCGTGCCGACGTCCGTCAGGTCGTTGATGAGCACGAGATCGAACAGCTCCGGCTGCGCTGCGAGGCAGCGCACGAAGCCGCGACCGATCCGACCGAAACCGTTGATGCCGATGCGTACCTTCGCCATATGCGGCGCACCCTAGATCGATTCACGGGGTGCTGCCAGGGACAGACCGTCATATGCTGGGTGGGCCAGCGACGGTCGAATGTCGTCGAGGTGTGGGCGAGCAGTGAACCGGTACATCCGCGAGAGGCGGGTCGATTCGCGCGTCAGCCCGACGGAACGGTCGAGAGACGAAGAGCTGACGACTACGCGACTTGCGCGGCGAGCTTCGCGCTCGAGTCGCGGCTCACCGAGATCTTGGTCGTCACTTCGCTGATCAGCTCGGTCGCGAGCGCGACGATCTGCTTCTCGTCGAACCCCTGCGCCTCCAGGTCACGGTAGATGGACTTCGCGAGGATCTTCACGGCGCGGGACTTGGCTTCACGATCGGTCATGGGACGGTGAAATGAATCAGCACTCCTCGTGCCATGGGTCACCACCTCGCAAGGTGCTGAAACCACGAGCGGGATCGGCCCGTGGTGGATCCACCGAGAGCCACTCAGCTGCGTAGTCTCGCGCCGATGCGTAGCGGGCTACGCATACGGTCGGACCAATAGCCGAGGAGCCAGGCTAGCTTGGTCGCCAGTGGTCCGATCAATCCGGCCGCGGAGTTGGCGCGGCACGAATCTCGAACCAACGCGCGCGCGATGCGCACCTCCACGATCCTGGCTGCCTCCCTCCTCGCGACCACCGCCTGCGGGAGCTTCGACGACCCGGCCGATGACGGCGACTACGAGGTCGTGGACGAGGGCAAGGAGGACAGCTTCCGATCGCCGGCCGCGCTCGAGTACCTCGCGAAGGCCAACGCCACCGTCACGCTGCCCGAGTCCGACCGCGCCCTCACGGATGCACAGCGGCTCGAGAAGGCGAAGGATCTCGTCAGCGCGAAGCTGGTCCAGATCGGCTGGTTCCTGAACCTCTACGTGGCCGACAAGGAGCCCGAGGACGCGAACAAGACCTACGGCGGCTATCACGCGATGGCCCGCAACTCGAGCGTCAAGTCGCTCTCGGTCACCGCGGTCGACGCCCTGACCTTCACGTTCAACTTCGAGGCGACGGTCGCCGGCCAGAACACGTTTCTCAATGTCCTCCCCGGCACCGCGGCGACCGGCGGCAAGAAGATCGACCTCAAGATGGGCAAGCTGACCAACGACGAGCTCGTCGCCGGCGGCTGGACGGGACGCTACGACGTCCACACCTGGGATCCGAACAAGGTCGACGCCGCGACGGTCGAGACCCTGCCGATGACGGTCACCAAGGCGCCGCGCTCGGAGAACGCGTACCTCGACTACGGACGGCTCTACGCCGACGGCAAGCTCGAGGTCGGCGCGCAGTTCGGCTGGGACTACAACGCGGGCCGCGCGGATCTCGCGAACGCGGAGCAGCTGTTCGACGAGCTGGTCAGCATCGGCTTCGCCTCGCCGGTGACCGCGTTCAAGGACCTCAAGATCGATTCGCCGCCGCTCTCCCGCAAGGGCACGTACAACGGCAAGCCGGTCGACATCACCGTCAAGCTCGTGCACCCGGGCATGGTCGCGAACCCGACCACCGACGGCGCGAAGCTGCGCGCCGAGCTGGTCTCGATGCTCGCGACGAAGGAGGTCATCCTGTTCAACGGCCACGCCGGCGTCTCCGGCCGCCTCCTCACCGCCGACTTCCGCTCGAACTCGCTCGGCACGATCGCTCCGACCGACTATCCGACGCTCGCGCTCAAGGCCGGCTATCAGATCTTCCTGATCGAGGGCTGCCAGACCTACGCGCGGTTCACCGATGGCTTCCGCGCGAATCCCGCGAAGAAGGGCCCGAACGGCGAGCTGAAGGACATGGATATCGTGACGTCGACCTCGTACACGTGGACGTCGCAGGGCGCCGAGTCGATGGAGCAGATCCTGTTCCCGCTGATCGGCCAGGACAAGGCGAAGAACATCAAGCCGTCGACGTGGGATGACATCCTCCGCGCGATGAACGCGCCGCCGAACGCGACCGCGTTCATGGGCGTCAACGGCATCGACAACGACCCACACGGCCACCCGTATGCGCGCGCCGACAAGCTCGGCAAGAGCTGCACGTCCGCGACCACCTGCGGTGGCGAGGGCAACCTGTGCGTGAAGAAGTCGAGCTCGTCGGCGGCGAAGGTCTGCGCGTCGGTGTGCATCGACGACGCCGGCTGCGGCAGCGCGTATCGGTGCGCCTCGGTCGCGACGACGGGCACGCTCTCGGGCCGCGCGTGCGTGGCGCGCTGATATATTCAGCGCATGGGTAGGCATCTCGAGCGCGGCCAGGCGGCGCTATGGGTCATCGGCGTGCTCGCGGTGTCGATCGCCGCGGGCGTTGGCGTCTACCTCGTGATCAAGGATCAACGCGTCGCGGCCGCCGCGGAGGCGCGCTCCACGCCGGTGGATCCAGACCCGGCGCCCACACCGCCCCCCGTGCCCGCGCCCGTCGAGCCCGCGCCCGACCCCGTCGAGACGCCGGTCGTGCGTCCGACCGCGGATTCGCTCTCCACCGAGGACATGGCCGCCGACCACGCGATCGATCCGACCAGCGGCATGCTCGGCACGCCCGGCGTCGACGGTGGGCTCGTCGTCGCCGCCGTGATGTCGGTCGTCGAGCCGGCCGAGCCGCGGCTCACGCGGTGCTTCGAGCAGCGCGTCGCCGCCGGCGCGAAGATCGATGGCGTGATGCGCGTCGTGCTCACCATCAACCGCCGTGGTGGCGTGGACAGCGCCGAGGCCCAGGGTCTCGACGATGGTCTCGGGCTGTGCGTCGCGGGCGTGCTGAAGAGCCTGCGGTTCGGGCGAACCAGCGACGGCGAGACCGCGCGCATCGTGTACCCGCTCGGGTTTCACGGTCTCGGTACGACCGGCGACGTGTGCGACGAGGTCTCGTGCGTGCTCGATGACTACCAGCCCGCGTGTTGCGCGCGCTTCAAGAAGCCGCGCCCCGTCGTGCGGTGATGTTCAGCGCTTCGCGGCCGGCGCGTCGACCCACGCCGCGAGCCCGGCGCGCAGCTCGGTCTCGCTCTGGCCATCGAGCTCGGCCTCGACCATGACCATCCCGGAGGCCGAGTCGATCGACGGTGACACCTGCTTGACCGTGGCGGCGACCGGCCTCGTGATGGTCTCGACGCTCGCGACGATCGCCGCGCCGACCGGGACCTGCCCGAGCAGCTGCGGGGGTACCGCGAACCGGAGTCGCATCTTGCCGTGACCCACGATCCGCAGGATCGCCGCGCCACTCTCCACGCGATTGCCGGCGTCACGGTACCGGTTCGCGACCGTGCCTGCGAACGGCGCGCGGAGCGACGTGTTGCTCAGGCGATCGCGCGCGGTCTGCGCGAACGCCGACTCGGCGGCGGTGGCGGACCGCGCACGCTCGAGGGAGGCCTCGGCACGCCGCACGCCGATCGCGGCCTCGTCCACGGCCGAGGTGGGACTGACGCCGAGCTTGACGGAGTTGGTCTCCAGCGCGAGCTTGCGGCGCGCATCCTCGAGATCGATCGTGGCCTGGCGCGCTCCCGCCGTCGCCGCCGCGACCGCGGCCTCGGCGGCGCGCAGCTCCTCGCGCAGCTGCACCGGATCCATCTCCACGACGACCTGGTTCGCGCGCACGGTATCGCCCGGACCGACATCGACCTTCGCGATCACGCCGGCGATCCGCGGCGTGATGTCGACCGACTCCGCCGCGGAGAGCACACCGACGAAGCGCGTGATCGGCGCATCCGC
>JBBRED010000300.1:0-10883 GCA_038203335.1 Haliangiales bacterium
GCTGCACCAGCTGAGCTTCGGGGTCGGGTCGGCCCGGTGGATGGCGCTGGATCATCGGCTGCGCGCGATCGCCGAGCTGGATCAGCCCTCGATCCGCACCGTGTTGGCGCTCGATCTCGAACCCCCGACCTGCGTGCTGGAGGGCGATAGCTTTCCGCCGCTCGCCGAGCTGATGGAGCAGAGCTCCGTCGATCTGACGCGGGCGCTGCGCATCCTCGTCGAGCTCGCGCGTGCTCTCGCCGCCGCGCATCGCGTGGGTGTGGAGCACGGCCGGCTGCATCCGTGGGCGATCGTGGTCGGCGCCGCGGATCGGCCGCGGTTCGAGCTCACCGGTCTCCACACGCGCACGAACCACCATCCGTGGGCGCAGCGCTGCCTCACCACCGATAACCCCGACGTGTTCGCGCTCGGCCAGCTGCTCGAGCTGTTCACGATCACCGCCGGCCGCTCCCCCGATGACATGGTGCGCGGGTTGATCCGTCAGCTCACCGATCCGGATCCCGATGCGCGCCCGTCGATGAACGACGCCGTGCGCTTGCTGCATCAGGCGGCCTCGGGGGCACGCGGTCGGCCGACGCTCCAGGACGACGAGGAGAACCGGCCGCTCCGACCGGGGCTCAGCGTGCGGATCGGTCGGTTCGAGCTGTCGAGACAGCTCGGCGCCGGCGCGATGGGTGAGGTGTGGCAGGCGCGCGATACGAGCGGCGGCGAGGACGTCGCGATCAAGATCCTGCGACCGGAGATCGCGAAGGATCCGGACCTGCTGCGCAGATTCCGCAAGGAGGCGCGCGTCCTCTCGAAGGTCGGCAGTCCGCACATCGCGAACTTCATCGACCTCAACGAGGATCGCGGACTGCACTACCTGGTGCTCGAGCTCGTCGTCGGCGGATCCGTGGGCGTCGTGCTGAAGAAGGCGGGCAAGCTGCCCGAGCGGCTCGCGCTCGGCGTGATCGGCGATGCGTGTCGCGCGCTCGCGGAGCCGCACCGGCTCGGCATCGTCCATCGCGATCTCAAGCCCGACAACATGATGTTCGTGCGCGCCGGCATCGAGCTCGAGTCCGCGCCGGTCGGTCAGCTCATCAAGCTCGGTGACTTCGGCATCGCGCGGATCGCCGAGGAAGCCGCGGGGCAGGCGTCGGCCGAGGGCGCCACGCGCGAGGGCGCGGTGCTCGGTACGCCGGAGTACATGGCGCCGGAGCAGTGCCAGGGCGCGCAGGTCACGCCCGCGACGGATGTCTACGCGCTCGGCTGCTGCCTGTTCACGCTGATCGCGGGGCGGCCGCCGTTCCCGGTCGCCCTCGACAACCCGATGGGCGTGATCCTCCAGCACCTGGGCGAGGACCCGCCGCGGCTCGATGCGATCAACCCGGAGGCATCGCCGGCGGTGGCGGATCTCGTCGCGAAGTGCCTGCAGAAGGATCCGCGCAGCCGGCCTGCCGATGCGACCGAGGTGCTGACCACGATCGAGCAGATGTACGACGGCGTGGCCGCGCTGATCACCGCGCATCCGGCGCCGCCGGTGCATCGCGCGGGACGCATCGTCACGTACACGTTCGAGTGGGAGCTGCAGAGCTCGCCCGATCAGCTGTGGCCGTACGTGTCGAACACCGAGAAGATGAACCGCGCGGCCGGGCTGCCGCCGGTGCGCTTCGAGATCGAGTCGGTGAAGAACGAGGCGCGCGTTCCGTCGGGGCCGAGCACCACCGGGCACCAGCGCGTCGCCGGTCTCAACATGAAGTGGAAGGAGCACCCCTACGAGTGGATCGAGGGGAGCCGCCACGTGGTCCTGCGCGTGTTCAGCGGCGGTCCGCTGCGCTGGTACGTCGCCGAGGTCCAGCTCGAGCGGATGGCCGGCGGTGGCACCAAGCTGCGCAACATCATCAAGATGGAGCCGCGGAACTTCTTCACGAAGATGCTCTCGAAGTTCGAGATCGGCTGGAAGTACAAGCGCAACCTGACGAAGGTCTATCAGCGGCTCGATCGCATCCTCGCCGCGGGTCCGTCGATGGAGATCGATCCGATCGAGCCCGAGATCAATCTCACCGCGGCGGCGAAGCAGCGGATCGAGCGCGCCACCGAGAAGCTGCGCGAGGCCGGTCTCGAGTCGCGGTCCGTCGATGCGCTGAGCTCGTACCTGATGCGCGCATCGGACCAGGACGTGGCGCGGATCCGTCCGCTCGAGCTCGCGGCGAAGTTCGCCGTGCCCGAGGAGGCGATGATCGAGGTCGCGCTTCACGCGGCGAAGCTCGGCGTGCTCGGGATGGTGTGGGACGTGATCTGCCCGTCGTGCAAGATCCCGTCGTCGGTCGTCGAGTCGCTCGCGAAGATCGAGGAGCACGGCACCTGCAAGACCTGCAACCTCAGCTTCGGCGTCGACTTCTCGCGCGCGATCGAGCTCGCGTTCCGCGCGGCGCCCGAGGTCCGCGAGGTCGAGACCCGCACGTTCTGCGTCGGCGGCCCGGCGCACTTCCCGCACGTCGCCGCGCAGGTCCGGCTCGCGCCCAACGAGCGGTTCGCGCTGCCGCTCGCGCTCGGCCCCGGCTACTACCTGCTGCGCAGCCCGCAGCTGACGCGGCAGCACGAGATCCGCGTGACCGCGCAGGGCGGCGTACGCCGGCTCGACGTCATCCTCGGATCGCAGACCGATGTGGCCACGCTCACCGCCGGCGACCAGCTCCTGACGCTGGTGAATCCCGAGCAGCGAGAGGTCGTGATCCGCGTCGAGCGCGCCGGTGATCGCGCGTTCGCGCTGACCGCGGCGCGCGTGATGTCGTTCGGTCCGTTCCGCGAGCTGTTCCCGGATCAGTCGCTCGCCCCGGGTCGCTTGATGGCGGTCACGCAGGCGACGCTGCTCGTCGCGCAGGTCGATGATGCGCAGACGTTGTTCCGCGACCTCGGCGACAGCAAGGCATTCCCCGTGGCGGCGCGGTTCTACGAGCAGATCGGCGTGCTCGCGAAGGAGTACGGCGGCGGCCTGATCAAGATCTTCGGCGGGCTCGCGATCGCCGGCTTCGAGCGACCGATGCAGGCGGTCGAGGCCGCGCTCGCGCTGCAGTCCGCGATCGACAAGGACATCGTGACCGCGGGCCTCCGGTGCCGGGTCGCGGTCCACCGCGGACCGATGATGGCGCTGACGCAGGCCGGCCGGCTCGACTACTTCGGGCAGAATGTCGAGCTCGCGCTCGCCGTGGCCGCCGCGACGCCGCCGCTGGTCGTCGGGATCACGCAGGCCGTGGCGCAGGACGAGGGCGTGGCCGAGCGGTTGCTGACCACGCCGGATCAGCTGGGAATGCAGCCGCTTGCCGGCGGGAGCTGGGTGCTGCACGTGCGCGCGCGGCGCGCCGATGCCCGCGTGCTCCCGGCGATCTCCGAGACCGGCGCGACGATCGTGCAATAGCCCGCGCGCGCCGGAGTGATCAGGGCAGGTACGTCACGACGAGCCGCGCGATGCGAGGCTCGGTGGTGAAGCTGAACCGCACGTAGCCGGGCGCGTTGTCGCTGTGCAGGCCGACGACGAACTCGCCGCCGAGCTTGGCCTTGAGGTCGGTGTTCGCCTGCGCGGCGAGCGGGAACGCGACGGGCGTGGTCGCGCTGACCGAGGCGGCCGTGATGGTGGCCATGCCGTACTTCACACCGCCGCCGAGGTCGTTGAAGATCGTGGCGTTGGTGCCGCTCGCCTCGACGGTCGACGACGGCGTGGACACGTCCCACACCGAGATGACCTCGTTCGCATCGCCCGCGTAGCTCTCGACCTCGAGCTCGAGCTTGACGTTGGTGATCGCGCTCGCCGTGAAGCCAGCGAGGCTGAACACGAAGTAGCTGTTGTAGACGGTGGCGCCCGAGGTGCCGGTGAGCGTGTTGTCGTTGCTGTTGGTGTGGGCCACGCCGCCGCCGGTGTGCCAGCCGCGCCAGAAGTCCGCGCCGACCTTCTTGACGTCGATCGTGCGCGTCATCACCTCGGCGCAGTCGGGCATCATGTTCATGTTGATGTCGATGCGGTCATCGGCCATCGGACACTTGTCGCATCCGTCGGCGACGGTGTCGGCGTCGGTGTCGATGCGGTCGTCAAAGCCGATGCACTTGTCGACGTTGTTGCAGGCGCCGTCGTTGTCGCTATCGACGCACGCATCGGGCGGCACCGTCTCGTGCGCGTCCACCGGCGTGTTCTGGTTGTCGTCGCCGGTGCCCGGACCAGGGACACCCGCGGCGGCACAACCACCGGCGAGCACGAGGGCGAACCACAACCTCATGTCGGCAACGGTACCAGATCGCATAGAGTCGCGACATGCCTGCCTTCGATGCCGACGGAGTCCGCGAGGAATGGGACTACGCCGCCGATGCCTACGCCAAGGGCCAGGCCGACGGGCGTGACTATTATCGCCTCGAGTTCTTTGGGCCCTACCAGATCGCCATGTGCGGCGATGTAGCGGGCAAGAAGCTGCTCGATGTGGGCTGCGGCTCCGGCTACTTCTCGCGCGCGATGGCCGAGCGCCGCGCCCAGGTCACCGGCATCGATATCTCGCCCCGGATGATCCAGCACGCGCAGGAGGCCGGCGGCCCGATCGCGTACGAGGTGCTCGACGCCGCACGGATCTCCCGCAAATTCCCCGCCGCGAGCTTCGACATGGCGACCGCGTGCCTGACCATGCAGGACGTACCCGAGCCCGCGGTGGCGCTCGAGGCGATCGCGAAGGTGCTGAAGCCCGGCGCGCGCTTCGTGTCATCGATCGAGCACCCGTTCTCGTCGATGCCGTTCCGCCAGTGGGAGCGCGATGCGAAGAAGGACAAGAAGTGGCTGTGCGTGGACCGCTACTTCGAGCGCGGCGCGATGCCGTACACGTGGAAGCGCTGGAGCTACGAGTTCACCACGCGCGCGCTGCACGTCACGCTCGAGCAGTGGATCGACTGGACGGTCGCCGCGGGCTTTGCGATCCGCGCGCTGCGCGAGCCGAAGCCGAGCGATGCGGCGGTGCGCGAGCACCCCGATCTCGCGGACGCGGCGCGCGTCCCGTACTTCCTGATCTTCGATCTGGTGAGGCTCTAACGCACGAGCGGGCGCGTCTGCACGATGTAGAGCTTCTCGCCGACGAACACCCACTCGACGTCGAGGTGATCGTTCTTGAACACCTTGGTCAGCTTCTTCGCTGAATCGGCGAGCAGGATCGCGCGCGCGTTGGTCAGCACCGGCTTGCCGGCATCGGGGTTCGGGACCTCGCGGATGCCGCCCTTCTCGTCGAACACGAGCTTCGTCTCCTCGGCGGAGCGCGACAGCACGCGGATGCCGTGGTTGTACCAGCTCACGATCAGGCTCTCGGGCACCTTCTTGCCGTCGACGACCGACATGCCGAGGCCCGACTTCGCGTTGATGGTGTAGTTCTTCTCGTCGTCGGGGTCGGTGGGATGCTCGGTGACGAGCACGCCGGCGGCGGTCGCCGGCACGCCGACCTGCACGAGCACCGCGCTGTAGGTCTTCGCGTGGTCGATCTTCGCGCGCGACCGATCCTCGAACGCCGCGAAGTTCCAGATCGAGCCCCACACCTGCTTCACCGCCGTCAGCACCTGCTCGGTGCCACGCATGTTCGGCACGGTGTCGTAGAGGCCGGCGCCGTTGAACTGGTCGAGATCCTCGGCGTTGCCAGAGCTGCGCACGAACACGCCGCCGTCGCTGCCGGGGAGCGAGGCGAGCGCGGCCGTGACCTTCGCGGTCAGGTCCTTGCTGACCGGCGCGTCCATGATCTTCTTCTTGAGCTCGGCGAGCTTCGCCTTGCGGAGGTTCGGGTTGGCCTGGATCGCGGGGTCGGCGAGCAGGGCGGCGACCTCCTTGTCGAGCCCGCTCGCGGTCATGTGCTCCGCGTAGAAGTGGAACGGGATCGCGAAGCCCATCGGTACCTCGAACGTCGTCGGCTTCGACGCCATGATCTCGCCGAGGTTCGCGGCCTTCGCGCCGAACCGCACCACGTCGACGGCGCGGAACGTGTCGAGCATCGGAAGGTCCGCAAACGCGAGGTCCGCGATCGGTACGTCCACGACCTCCTGCACCACCGTCTGCTTCGCCGCGATCTCCTCGGGCGTCGCCTCGCGCAGCGTGTGCGTGCCGCCCTTGGCCTCGAAGTACACGATCTTGCCGTCGAGCCCCTCGAGCGATGCGCGCGCGCCCTTGAGCCCGATGTTCGGGATCTTCCACGCCTTCGCGCGCAGCGACACGTGCGAGAGCGGCGTCGAGAACTGCTCGGAGATGATGCCGGAGACCGGCGTGATATCGGCGAGCGGCGTGGTCAGCACCACGATCTCGTTCGGGTCGAACGTGAGCTCGGACTCCGGCACGTCGAGCGGCACGAGCCGGAGCCGGCCGATCGTGGTGCCCTCGTTGAATGCGACGTAGTCGGCGGCCTTGTAGAGCGTGTCGTTGAGCACGAACGGCACGTTCTTGAGCTGCTTCGCGACCTTCTCCTGGTACGAGGAGTCCGGCCGGAACTTCACGACGTCGCCCTTGAAGAACGTCTCCTTCATGCGCTTGTACGCATGCGTCACGTGCTCGGCGGTGGCGAGGTCGCCGTCCCAGAACGCGAACGTCCACACGTCCAGCGAGAGGTGGTGGACGAGGTAACACATCATGAAGTCGACCTTCTTGTCGGTGTAGTTCTTGTCGAACACCCGCACCGCCTCCTTGGTCTTCGGCTTCTTGTAGAGCTCCTGAAAGATGAAGTCCTTGTGGACCTTGTAGACGTCGACGTCGAAGTAATAGATGGCGTCGCTCTTCAGATCGATCACGAACTTCGCGAACCGCTCGCCGCCCAGCTCCTTCGAGTAGGCCTCGAACTCCTCCGCGGTATCGAGCTTGGGCGAGTACAGCTTCCGAGCCGGGGCGGTGATCGGCACCACCACCGGGGCGACCTCGGGGGCATCGGGGGCCGCGGCGTCGGCCGGGGGTGCCTGGACCACCGCCGACCCCGCGGAGCCCGAGCCGGGGGTCGGTTCGGGCCGCTGGTCGGCTTTCGACGAGCACGCCACCAGGACCAGGGCCGACACGACGAGCAGGCGCGACATGGGACCCCGAGGTTACCCGAGGATTGACAAGGATTTGCGTTGGATGCCCTCGGCGCGTTATTCATCCAGGATGTCGGAGCGCGAGCCGGCCCTGCTCGGGGATGAGGCTGAAGGTCCGAGGACCGCTTCGGCCCCTGAGGTCGTGCGCGCGGTGGAGCCGCCGGCGCGGCCCTCGCGTCGCGAAGCGCCATCGGTTCACGTGGTCGGATTCTGGAAGCGGTTCGCCGCGGCCATCGTCGATCTCGCGATCGTGGTCCCGTCGGCGCTGTTGCTCACGCTGATCATCAGCAAGGTGGCGGGCGTGCACCTGCCGCCGTCGAACCTGAAGCTGATCGATGTGGACATGTGGATCGACCTCGTGCTCGCCACGGATCCCGCGCTCGTGATGGCGATGGTGATGATGCTCGCGATCGGCATGATCTATCTGCTCGTGTTCCAGATCGTCGTCGGGCGCACGATCGGCATGCGCCTCCTCAAGATGAAGATCATCGATGTCTATGGCGATCGTCCGTCGCCGGCGCGCTGCGTGGCCCGGTGTGGTGGGTACGTCGCGAGTGTTGCCACGCTGTTCCTGGGATTCCTCTGGATGGGCTTCGACAGCGAGAAGCGCGGGCTCCAGGACTGGATCGCGGGGACCTACGTGATCCGGGCATGAGGCGGCCGCGATGCCTTCGCGTCTGAGCTCGCTCCTCGTTCGCGACGGGCTTGTTGGCGTCAAGCGTATGGAGAAGGCGTTCCAGCGCCAGGTGATCTATGGCGGCAGCCTCGACACCATCCTCCTCGAGATGAACCTGATCCCCGAGGAGCGGCTGACCCAGTACCTCGCCCTCGCCTCGGGCCTCCCGCCCGCCGAGCGCGACGAAGGCCAGGACATCAGCGACGAGGCGATCGCCGCCATCCCGCGCGAGCTCGCCGAGCAGTACCGCGCCGTCCCGCTCGCGGTGACCGGCGAGACCATCCGCCTGCTCGTGTGTTCGCCGCTCGAGATCGAGCGCCTCGAGGATCTCGCCGACCAGCTCGATCGCGCGCTCCAGCCGCTGATCACGCCGGAGTACCGCTGGCACCTCGTGTACTCGTCGACGTACGGCCTCGATCCACCGGCGCGGTTCACCACGCTCGCGCGCTCGCTCGATGTCGACGCGGCCGTGCCGGCGATCGGCCGATCGAAGAGCGTGATCGTCGACGCCGCCGCGCCGACCGAGGCGGTGCCGAGCGAGATCACCGAGAGGACCGAGCTCGCCGAGCTGACCAAGCGTGTTCCGATGGCGCTCGAGGAACCGCCGACGCTCCCGGTGCTGCAGGCGCCCGATCGCGACAGGCGCCACACGCTCCTCGGCTTCCGCGCGCCGCGCGGGGACACGGATCCCGGTCTGCCGCCGGCGCGCCCGCCCGCATCGCGCGTGAAGGGCGACGGCATGCCCGCCGAGATCGTCGCGCGCCCCGTGGTCACGTTCATCAACACGCCCACGTCGGATGCGATTCGCAGCCGCAAGCTCAGCCCCTCGATGCGCGCGCTCAAGCGCCCGGCGACGGCGCCGATCTCCACGCAGGGCCGCGATGCGCCGCTGCCGGTGGTCGCCGCGCGCGAGTTGCTCGCCGTCGCCGACGATCGCGACAGCGTGTTCCTGACCTTGCTCCGCGCCGCTCGCATGCGCGCGCGCTGGGCGGGCCTGCTCACCGTGCAGGGCGGCGCCGCGATCGGCCGCGTCGCGCTCGCCGAGCCCGGCCTCGATACGGCCGCGGTCAACACCGTCCTGATTCCGCTCGATGCGATGTCGCCGTGGCGCGCCGTGGTGGCGAGCAAGCAGCCGCACATCGGGCCCGTGGTGTCGGGTGATCCGGGCATCGACGCGATGGCGATCCGGCTCGGGGGCACCATGCCGCCGTCGGCGCTGCTGATGCCGGTCGTGCTGCGCGATCGCGTCGTGGCGATCGTCGTCGCGCACCGCGTGCACTCGGATCTGCGCCTGACGGATGTGACCGAGCTGCTGCCGCTCGCGAACGCCGCGTCCGAGGCGATCGGCCGGCTGATCGTGAAGAACAAGTCCGCCGGCTATCGCGCGCCGGTATCGATCGCCGACCCGATCGATACGCAGAAGCTGACCAAGCCATCAGCGAAGACCGCGCCGAAGAAGGACAGCGCGTGGGCCGCGCCCGAGTCCGTCGAGCCGCCCGAGGTGCCGAGCGAGGACGATGGGTTCGAGGTCTCGATCACGCAGGAGCCCGCTACGCCGATCGAGCAGGTCGTCGACGAGATCGAGGCCGCGCGCGAGGGTCACGCGGAGGACGCGCTCGGCGAGGCGGTCGATCGCGCGCACGAGACCCTCGGCGAGCTGATGCGCCGGTTCCCGGGCCAGCTGCGTATCGATCGGTTCACCGTGGCGGGTCGGCCGCTGCGCGCCGCGCAGTACGGTGGCCTGCTCGAGCTCGTGATCAGGCTCGGCTCGATCTCGAGCGATCTGCTGATCGACAAGATGTCGGCGCCGCAGCGCGACGTGCGGTTCTACGCCGCCGTGTGCGCCGCCGAGCTGCGCCCGCGCACCGCGGTATTCGCGCTCGCGGAGCGGCTGTTCGATCAGGACTTCGGCGTGCGCGCGTGCGCGATCGAGGCGCTCGCCGGCTATCCGGTCCAGGACCTCGGCACGGCGCTGGTGCGAGCGCGCCGTGCGCTGCACTCCTCGGATCCGGAGGTCGTGGCCGCCGCGGCGACGGCGATCACCGAGCTCGGCGACACCGAGTCCGTGGTGGATCTGATCGGAGCGATCGAGCGCAGCGACCGCGCCGGCGAGCACGCGCGTCGCGCCCTGGTCTCGCTGACCGCGCAGGACTTCGGGGCAAGCGAGCGCAAGTGGCGCAAGTGGTACGACGGCGCGCGCACCCGGCATCGCATCGAGTGGCTGATCGACGGGCTCAGCCACAAGGAGGACGCGCTCCGCGAGGGCGCGATCAACGACCTCCGTCGCCTGACCGGCGAGTACTTCGGCTACCACCACGATCTGCCGAAGCGGGAGCGCGAGGCGTCCGCGGCGAAGTGGGTCGCGTGGTGGCGAGACGCCGGGGCCCGTCGATTCGTGGTCCGCGAGGACGAGCGGCATCGGCCGACGGCCCAGCTGCCCGCGCGTCGCGAACCGACGTAAGCTGCGCGCCAATGCGCAACCTCCTCCTGCTTTCTGTCGTGCTGGCCGCGTGCGGCGGCGGCGGCCCCACTCACTGGAAAGATCAGCCCGTCGAGACCGTGAGCGCGACCTTCAAGGGTCACGCGTACACGATCGATCTGCCGAAGGGCATGACGAAGGGCACCTCGACCTACGACGACGACTACCAGTACCACCAGGACAAGAACGGCGAGCCGTATACGTTCGCGCCGAGCGTCGGCGTGTCGTGGAGCGACAAGAAGGGCACGCTCGAGGACGAGCTGAAGAACGAGAAGGATCCGATGGTCCACAAGGAGTCCATGGCCGATGGCTGGGTCGCCACGTTCGAGAACGGCTCCAAGGGCAAGGGCGATGACTTCGTCATCCACGCCGAGAAGTTCGTCGGCGATGCGGCCTTCAGCTGCCACGCCCGGGTCTACGCGATGAAGCGCGGCGAGGACGTGAAGGCGCTGATTCCCCTCGTCGAGAAGATGTGCCTCTCGATCAAGGCGAAGTAGCAACCCCCGGGGCGCCGCGCTACCATCGAGCGGTGGAAGCCGCGTCCGGAGGACAGCGCGAGCTGGCGCCGGGCGCCATGCTCGACGACAAGTACCGCATCGAGGGGCTCCTCGCGGTGGGCGGGATGGGCGCGGTCTACGTCGGCACCCACATCAAGCTGCGCAAGCGCGTGGCGATCAAGGT
>JBBRED010000301.1:0-10839 GCA_038203335.1 Haliangiales bacterium
GGGCTCGTCCGTCCTCGCGTCGCCCGAACGTCGGCGGGCTTACGTTCGCGGCAGACCCCGAACCCCACCCCTGCCCGATCCTTTCCCATCCGACCCAAGCTCGCCTCGCCGAAACCCCGCTTGTTCGTCCTTGCCGCGAACCGCGCGTATACGGTCAGCTGGCGATCACTCTCGCCTGCCCACATCGAGACCAAGCGGTCGCCCGAGAACAGCGCGGCGATGTCATCGTGCGTGGACACGCGCATCACCCCGTGCTCGGTGTCGCCCGTACTGGTGGTCCACTTGACGCCGACGATCCGTTGCCCGAGGTCATGTGGCGTCACCGTAACCGTGGCCGCAACGCCCCCGGCAGTGCCGTTCAGTGACGGAATGGTGGGCGGCGTCCCCGGCCCCTGGACGTCGAACACAACGCTGTTGTTGACGAGCGAGGCGTCTGTCCACGCCCCTCTAGGATTCGGCAACTCCTGAACGAACACACGTAGCTCGACGGTATTCGGCTGTGCGTTGCGGACCAGATGGATGTCGCGTGACGGAAAGATCCACATCTCAGCGCCTTCTCCTGCCGATGGCGATCGCCAGCAGCGTGAGCAGGAACACAGCTCCTCCGGGGTCGCTCCTCGCATCGCAGCGCCCGCAGCCTGGTGCTGAGGTGGGAGGCAGCTCGCACAGATAGGCGTGCGGGAGCGGGCTGCCTTCGGTCCACGCAAGCGTGACTTGCGGCGGCAACGTCAGTTCGTACGCGCGCTGCGCGTTGCCGAGCGTGAACGTGAGGTCGCGCCCCGCCCAGCTCGGCGTACCAACGAACACGTGGTCGACGTGCACGCGCACTCGAGGTTCGACCTCGACCATCTCGACGAAGCTCGACCCGTTCGCCGAGACTTCGGCGGTGCATTGAAACGCGCCATGCGACGAGCACATGGAAAGAGCGTAGCGACCCGGTGTGAGGCCGCAGACCTGCCACCCACCCGTGGACGGGTAGCTCACCTCGCGCTGCGCGCCACCGATCGAGACGGTGACATTGTGCGACTTGCGACCGCACCACGCGTCCATCATGCCCACCACGCACCCGGGATGATCGGACGAGACGCCGGCCGGCCGGCAGCCGAACGTGGCCGGCTCCACCAACGCGACCGTGCCTCGAATCCAGCCACGTACCCCTCTAGGGCTGGGGCACGGGATGACTGGATACGGCGAAGGCAAGTGGTCCAGCGACTCTCCGCCTTGCAACGGTTGGTTGAGCTTCTGGAACACTGGGGTCGACTTGCCGATGCCGACGTTGATGCCGGCACGCTCGGCCTTAATGTCCGCGGAATAGTAGAAGGTGACGAGATAGTCACCAGGCGGCAGGTCGGTGAACGTGTACTCACCGTTCCCATCGGTGATCTCAGCCTGCCCCTGCGGCAGCGACGGAGAGGTCGCGAACACGGTGACGCCTAGGAGCTTGTCGCCGGTCTTGGAATCCACGACCGAGCCATGGATCCCGCCGGTGGTCTGCGGCTGCGCGGACGCGACGCTAGCGGACATCAGGGCGATGGCGAGGAGCAGCAGCGCGACGCTCGGCACCAGCGTCGACAGCCACATTCGAGCCCTCACCACGCCGCGAGCATACACCGTGATAGTGTCGCGACGCCGTGGGTGAAGGGAGTGAGTATCAGTTCTTCGCGTGGAGTCGGAGTGGGGTCGGAGCGCTGCTCGACGGAGCTGCACGAAGTGTCACCCTCGACCTCGGCGTGCACGGCCAGGTCCCGACGCAGCTCACCGCGTTTGGCCTCGGCGACGTTCAGGGGATCGATCCGCGAGCGATCGCTCGCACGGTGCCGCGCGACGGAGCGCACGACTTCGAGCCAAACATGTTGGCATCCGTCGAGCTCGCGCATCCCGGAATGCCGTGGTGGCTATCGGGCCCTCCCGATCCGGCCGGTCACGTCACGCCGTGGATCGCTCTCGTCGTCGTCGAGGTCGGTCCCGGCGTTACGGTGCGCGATGGCCAGCTCGAGATCGTGACGCCCGCGAGCACGAAGCTCGAGCTGCCCCCGTTCACGCAGCTCTCGGCCTGGGCACACACGCAGGTGACGAGCACGCAAGGCGGTCCGCTCGACACGGCCAGTCTCGGGACGTCGGGCGGCGCTGCGCGCGCCCGGCTCGTCGCGCCACGGAAGCTCGCGCCGACGCGATCGTACATTGCGTGTGTTATCCCGACGACGCCGGGCTGGACGGGGACAGAGGTCGAGTGGCGCACGCCGGTCTACTTCTCGTGGCGATTCTCGACCGGCGAGGGCGGAGACTTCGCGTCGCTCGCGCGTCGGCTTAAACCCGTGCCGCTCGACGCCGCGGTCGGGCATCGCCAGGTCGACATCTCGACGCCGGGATGGGGGGCGCCGAGTGCCGCGGCGACGCTCGACGTGCCGTTCGCGTTGCGCGCGCCGAAGGCTGTGGTCGACGTTCCGCCCGCGCACGCCGGTGCGATCGGCGACGTGATCATGACCGAGCTCGAGCGCGCGGTGAAACCGCCGGAAGGCCAGGTGCCGACATTCGCGCCACCGTTCTACGGCGCGGCCGCCACGCGCGCGGAGTCGGTCGCCGTAGCGCCAGCGTGGCAGCTGGCACTGAACCAGGACATCCGGCAGCGGATCGCCGCGGGTCTCGGTGCCGACGTGATCCGCGCGGACGTCGACACCTACGTCGACGCGGCATGGCGACAGGCCGGTGATGCCGAGCCGATCAACCACGCGATCCGGTTCGGCGAGCTCGCCGCGGCGGTGACGCTACGGCTCGCCGAGAAGCACCTCGCGAGCCAGGCGGCGGATGCGGACGTGCTCGCGATCGCCCGGCCGCTCCTGGCGCGCATGCGCGCCGCCACATCCGGCCCCACGCTCGCGGCCGCGATCGAAGCCAGTGCCATGCCGTCCGCGGCACTGTCGAGCAGCTTCCATCGCCTCGTGCGCGGCGCCGGGCGACTCACGCAGAACGTGAGCACGACCGCTGGCAACCTGCTCGCGCGGATAGACGCCGGCGCCATCACGGGCGAGCCACCGAAGCGGTTGGCCGCAAGCGCCGCGGGATTCGACTCGATCGCGATCGCGGCGAACGTGGCAACTCGGCTCGAGCTCGCGACGCCTGCGCTCGTGACGACCGCCGCGGCGCACTGGAAGTCAGTCACGCCATTGCCCCCGCCCCACCCGACGCATCCGACACCGCCGGTACACCCTCCCACTCACCCAACACCCGCAACGCACCCAACGCCGACGCGGATGCCGATGCCGACGACCGTCGCGCACCTGACACCGATCCCGATCGGCGAGCGCACGCATCTGCCCCCGCTCGCGAGCGAGCTGCAACTCGTGGAGGCCGAGATCGACGACCTTGCGGCAGCGGTACGCCGGCACCAGCAGTACATCGCAACGCACCTGACGCCGAAGGGCGACACGCGATTGCCGCTCGGCAGCGTGCATTCGTTCGGCGAGATCCGCGCTGCGATCCAGGCACAGTTCACACCGCAGCGTGGTGTGCTCGCGATTCTGCAATCGCGGATCCAGGGCATCGCCGTGGCCGACTTCACGCCCGTGGCAGCCGCGCCCGTGCTCGAGCATCCGTTGGTGCGCGCGCTCGCGACCCGTGCACCGGCGCTCGTGATGCCGGGTCTCGAAACAATGCCGCCGAACTCCGCCGCCACGGCGATCTCCGATCCCGACTTCGTGCGGGCGTTCCTCGTCGGGGCAAACGAGCAACTCGCACGCGAGCTGCTGTGGCGCGAGTTTCCCGGCGCGCTGGGCCACACCTGGCTGCGTACGTTCTGGGGCCGCGTCGCACTCGGCCCCGACGGCAGCGTGCGACGGGTCGCCGATATCGACGCGATCAGCGAGTGGCCCGCGCAGGGTCCGGCGCCGCTGCCCGCGACGCTCGTGCTCGCGATCCGGGGCGACGTGATTCATCGCTATCCGAACGCGGTGATCTACGCCCTCGCCGCGAACTGGCAGGGAACGAACCGCGTGATCGGCGACGAGGCACCGGTAGCCCCTGTATTCGCGACGTCGCTCGGCTCCGACCTCGCCCTGATCGGCTTCGACCTGAGCGAGGTCCGCGCGCGCGGTGGGGACACGCCCTCCGGGCCAGCCGGATACTACTTCGTGATCGCGGAGCATCCTCACGAGCCGCGGTTCGGCTTCGCAACGAGCGCCATCTCCGGCGCGACGAGCTGGCGCGACGTCGCGTGGTCCGATCTCGCCGACACGGACCTCGACGGCAACCACCTCCGGATCGACGGTCCGCTCGCACAGCGGAACCTCGCAGCCGAGCCGGCGTTGCAGTGGGGACGAGATGCCGCGCATGTGGCTGCGATCGCGCTGCGGCCGCCGTTCCGCGTGGCCATCCACGCATCGACCTTGATGAGATGACATGACGCTCTCCACAACGCATCCGCTCGCACTGCTGCCGGTTCGCATCGAGACCTCGTTCGCCGATGGCGCGAATGGTCCGGAGCTGCTGGTCCGGCTGTATCCGGACCACCTGCACGTCGATGCATTCGAGCCCGAGCTAACTGCTGCCGAGTCCGCGGCCTGGGACGCGTGGAAGGCCGGCAGCAAAGACGGACAAGCCTGGCGCGAGCTGGTGAGGCGGGTCGGAGCACCGCGCGGTTTGTACCTCGCGTCCCTCGCACAGGAAGCGTCGCCCGGTGTCCGCGCGGAAACCTGGACACGCGCGCCGTTCGCGCGACTGTTGCCGGATCGCTGGGTGGTTATCGTCGAAGGACGTGGCGGCACAGTGCGGGTGCCGATCACCACCAGCGGGCGCGATCTCGCGGTCGGGCTGGATCCCAACGACCCGGGCACGGTCGCGCCCGACTCGGTGACGCTGGCAGACGAGCTGGCGTGGATCGCGAGCTTCGAGAAGGCCTGCGATCTGGGGATGGGCGTGCGCGTGCCGCTTCAGAACGCGGGGAGGCCGCCGTATGACATCTACGCGTACGGGCTGCGGGATCGCGATCCGGCGACCGAGGCAGCGGCGCTGAGCGCACTGCTCGACGCCCACCATTACACCGATGGACTCGGCTTGCTCGTATCAGGCACGCCGACCAACTTCGCCGGCGACCAGGCGCCGCCGTGGGTGTCGCGGGCAAGTGCAGAGGACACGTTTGCCGTCGCCACGAGCCCTGGCCTCGCCAGCGCGGGCTCCGCAGGAGCGACGCTCGCAGCGGCCCTCGGCGTCGCGTCGCGCTGCTTCGACTACGTGGATCCAGGAGCGCCCACCAGCTGGGCGACGCGCGATGCCGCGGCGGCAGCGATGCAGGCCGCGTTGTGGCCGGCGACGTTGGGCTACTTCTTCGAGCAGATGCTCGATGGTGCGCCGATCGACGACGCGACGATCGAACGCGTGCGTGGTCTGTTCGTACAGTGGGTACGCAGCGCGGGGCCACTACCAGCGTTGCGCATCGGGCGTACGCCGTATGGCGTGCTGCCGATCTCGCCCGTCGCGCGATGGAATCAGGAGAGTGATGCGCAGCTCCTGCGCGTGCTCGGTGCATTGCGCACCTCGTGGAATGCGGCGGTCGCGTCGGTGCCACGGCTCGTCGCCGGGGCCGACGACGGTGCGCTCGCACGCGTGCTCGCCATGGAGCCGGTGTCTCGCGAGTACGTCGGGCGCTCGGTGATCGGCGCCGCCTACGCCACATTCCTGTTCGACTTCGTGCAGCACCCGCTGAGTCCCACGTGGTGGCGCTTGCACGACGCCCACGCACGCGAAGCGTGGACGCAACCAGGAGCCGACAATCGTCTGTCACGCGCGGTTCACGCGGATACCCACTTCGGCATCACCGGGCCGATGGTACAGCCGACGCTCGACGAGCTCCCACCCGCGCCGAACTACGTCGCTCAGCTCGCTCACGCATCGCTCGACGAGCTGCGCGCACAGGCGGAGCTGCCACCGGCGACACCGCTCCTGTTTCGGCTGCTGCGCCACGCGACGCTCGCCGCCTACCTGGGGGCGGCGCGGCGCGGGTCGGCGCAGCCCCTCGTCGAGCCCGAGATCATCCGTCCGGCGGCGCAAGTCGCATCGCCGTGGACGTGGATCGACGCGACTACGCGGGCGAAGCTCGACGCCGCTCGTGGGTCGGGAACCGGTGACCATGCGTTCGCAAGCGTGTGGCCGGCGCTTGCGACGCTGAGCGCGACTAGCTCGCGCACGCTTGACGCGCTCGCACGCGAGGCGCTCGATCTGTGCTCGCACCGGGTCGACGCATGGTTGACCGGCCTCGCCAGCGAGCGCTTGGATACGCTGCGCGCGGCGAACGCGAGCGGTGTGCTTGTCGGCGCTTACGGGTTCGTGATCGACCTGATTCCGACGACGAAGACCCAGGTCGCAGCGCCACCACTACACGAGGACGGACCGCTCTACGAAGCCACGGCGCCCGGAGGATCGATCCGCGCGCCATCGCTGGATCACGCGACGACCGCGGCGATTCTCCGCAGCGGCTATCTCGCGCACGGCGCAGTGTCGTCAGTGGCATTTACGACGGATCTATCGTCGGCGCGGACGCGCACAGCGCGAGAGATCCTCGAGGCCGTCCACGGCGGCGAATCGCTGGGCGCCGTGCTTGGGCGTCGGATCGAGCGCGCGCTCGTCGAAGCTGCTGCACCGCCGCTATGGACAGTACTACTTCCGCTGCGCGCGTTGCTTGCATCAGCAGCAGCACCGTTCCCCGATCGTGTTCCGATCGACGGATACACCCTGGCGAAGCTGGCGCGCACAGGGTTGCCATGGGGGCAACACGACTTGCCATCCGCGGGATCGCCAACAGCAACAGCGCTCGTGGCGATCCTAGACGCAAATTCGGATGCGATCGACGGAGTCGGCGACGTGCTGATGGCGGAGGGCGTGCACCAGTTCGCGCGCGGGAACAGCGAGCGCGCCGTCGCGACGCTGGACGCACTCGCGCTCGGCACGCCGCCGCCGTCGCAGCTCGAGGTGCTTGCGCCACCCTCGCGCGGGATTGGCGTGCGCCATACGGTCGCGCTACTCGTGCCCGCGGCCGCGCACGCACAGGGCTGGTCGACGACGCCACGCTCCAGCGTGGAGCCCGCGCTGGAGGCGTGGTGCGCGGCGATGCTGGGACCGGCCGCACAATACGGCACCGCCGTGGTCCTGCGCGACGGCACCTCGCGGGTCGTGCGCCTGGACGAGGTCGGGCTCGGTGCGCTCGACCTCGTGCGGCTCGCGAGCACCGGCGAGCTCGCGACGTGGGTGTGCGACCGCATCGAGGCAACGTCTATCGATCCGGGCCGGATCGCGGACACGCTGTCACTCGACGATGCGACGCTGCTCGGCACGGTGCTCGCGCAGACACTCGCGAGAGCACGCGCGGTGGTGCCGTCCGATTTCGGCGGCGGTGACCTCGACGCCACGGCCATCGCCGAGCTCGAGGCGCGCGGCAGTGACTCGGTGCTCGGCGATGCGCTCGGGCTCCTCACAGTCGATCCGACAGCGGGACTGCGCACCGCGGCGCTGCTCGGTGTGGCGCAAATCATTCCGGCCGCAGATCCGGCGAAGCGATCACTCCAGGTCGGGATGGCGCAGACCGAGCTGTCCGCGCGCGCCGCGAAGCTCGCCGCCCTGCCCGCTGCGGCGACCGTCGCGGACCGCATGGACCGCGCTCGCACGCGGCTGCGCTTGATCTACGGCGACGACCTCCAGGTCGTTCTGCGAATCGGCAGCTTGCCACCCGGGCTCGCAGCAAGTCTCGCGGATCGCACGGCGCTGCTGCCGGATCCCGAGGAGGCGAACACGTGGCTCGCTCGCATCGGCGCCGTCCGCGCGGACGTCGCGCCGCTCGAGCGCGCGACATTCCTCGCCGATCTCCTCGGCACATCCTCTTACCCGCTGCAGATCGCGCAGCTTGCTCACACCGCGGGCGCTCTGTGGATCGGTGGGGCAGTGTTCGATGGCGAGCACGTGCCGGCCGCTCGCGACAGCTTCGTCCTCCACGCACCGCTGGGGCTCGATCCCACGCAGTCGGTCGCCGGGCTCGTGATCGACCGATGGAGCGAGACCATCCCCGCGCGTTCGCGGACGACGGCAGTTGCATTCCAGCTCGACCAACCGGTTGCGTCTCCACCGCAGACAATCCTGCTCGCGGTGGCGCCCCCCGGTGAAACCGCGTGGTCTGACGCGGTGCTCGAGGATACCGTGCGTGAGGCACTCTCGCTCGCGAAGCTGCGGCTCGTCGACGGCGATCTGATTGGCTCCGTGGGTCACTACCTGCCGGCGCTGTACTTCGCGATCAACCTTGCCGGTGATACGGCCTCGACCGACTTCACCGGAGGCCAGTGATGACCTCGATCACCACGTGGGTCCGGCTCGAGCCGCGCGCGAGAGACCGCGATCTGCGCGCGGGGAGTGAGGCCCGGATCGCAGATCCATTGTGGTTGCTCGCGCGCCAGTGGCAACTCGGCGAGCTCGCCGGTGTCGACGCCGGCTCGGCCATCACGGCGCGCGCGTGGCTCGAGGTCTCGCCGATCGACGCCGTGCGCGTGGCCGAGGGGGCGTGGATCCCATTCGACGCCAAGTACGCGCCGCTCGAGACAACGCTCGACGATCCACCGAGCCCGGTCGCGGCACGCGCGCGCGACGGTCGCCGGCTGCAGCGCATGCTCGGGAGCTGGCCCGCCGCCGCCGCGCTGATGCTCGCGAGGTACGCGTTCCAGCCGATCGCGGATCTCGACGAGGCCGACCGCCGATTCTGCGAGAGCCTGGCCCGGCGCGCGATCGACGCAACGGTAGCAGCCGCCGCGCTCGCACCGCTGCTCGCGGCGGGAGATCTGCCCGCGGCCTTCGGAGTCGCGGGCGCGGACAATCCGGCAGTGTCGACCGCGTGCCGTGCCTGGCTCGCAAGCCGCCCCGCGCCGCCGGTCCGCGCATGGCATCCCGGGAAGCTCGCAACGGAGTTTGAGGCGCGCGTACCGGCAACGCCGGCGATTCGCCTGCGGGTCGATCACCGACGCGGCGCGAATATTGCCTGGGACGACTTCGACGCCGTGGCCGACGACGGTACCGCGACCGCGCCGAACGAACTGCCTTCGGTCGCGCTGCCACGGCCCGTGCAGTTCCGCGGTAGCCCGCCTCGACGCTACTGGGATCTCGAGGATAGCGCGGTCGACTGGGCCGCCCTCGCGACCAATCCCGGCGACATCGGGCGCCTGCTCACCTACCACCTCGGCTTGACGTTCGGCGACCACTGGCTCGCGATACCACTCGAGGTACCTCATGCCACGCTGTCGCGGCTGCGGTCGCTCGTCGTTACCGACACGTTCGGCGCACGGTACCTCGTGCGCTCGAGCGAGGAGCTCGACGGCCCCACCGCGCCCGACAAGCGCTGGCGATTCATGCAGACCTCATGCGGGGACGAGCTCGCCGGCCCGCTCGTCCTCGAGCCCGCGGCGGTGAGCACGCCGATCGGCGAGCGCGTGCTCGCGGCCGCGGACCTCGTACGCGACGACGTTGCCGACGTGTTGTGGGCCATCGATCGGACGCTCCAAGGGGCCGACGGCGAGCCGCGAGTGCCAATCGTGCCGGCCTCGCCCGACGAGGTTCCAGAGACGCTCGCCTATCGCCTCGGCCCGTCGGTGTCGCCGACCGCCCATGCCTATCGCGCGCGGATCGGCCCGTCTGGGCTCGGGCTGGTGCGGGCCGCCGTGCCTAACGAGCCCGCGATCGAGCGCGCTGATCTGCCATCGACGATCGAGATCCACGCTCTCCCGCAACGACCGATGCAGCTGCGCATGGTCGCGATGCTCGTGCGTAGCTCCGACGGCCGCTACCACCCGATCGTGCGTCACGAGGTCGTACCTGCTGCGCCGTCGGCGATCCCGACGCTCGCATTTGATCAGCTCACACGGCTTCCGTGAGGCCGCTTGCCTCCATGGACCCGATGACGCTCGACTCCATCTCGCCCGACGTCTACCTCGCGTGGAACCACCCAACCGCTTTTCGCAAGGGCCACGACATCTAACCGCCACGCGTACACCGTCCTCGCGACGGCGAAGCTCCACGCCATCGACCCGTCTGCCTACCTGCACGCGGCCATCACTGCCACTGATCGCGGCGTCACGCCGATGCCGTGGGAGTTCGTGCCTGTCACCAGCTCCGCCGCCACCGCGTCGTAGCGCGGCGCCTACTACGTCCCGTTCAGGTTGTCACGACGGGGCGCCGCGAGGACACCTTGCGTACGCGATCGGGAATTCTTGGTCGAGAAGTGGTTGCCCGGCTCGCGGGTCCACGGCGCGCGCGGCGCAAGTGCCGCCGATTGTGAATAGGGCGAGCCCACTATTTGTTCGACGCGATGAGGTCGCTGCTGGGAAGGATCCGCCAACCGAACCGCGTGCCGTCGGGCGTCTCGCCTTCGTATACCGATGCGATGCCATCAAGCGGCAGGGTCCGCTCGGTTGGCGTGTCGATGCTCTTGTACCGCATTACGTTCTGTTCCTCGTCGACGCCGAGGAACAAGAACTCGGGCTCAAGATCCCGCCGGTGCCAGACGATCCTGATGTGCGCGTTAACCGGGATCCTGGACAGCAGGACGGCCACTCTTCGGATATGCGGTGTCATCATCATGGGAAGCTCGCTCGCTGTGAGGAACCTGGTAACTGTGCCGGTGCGCACTGGGTAGACGAACGCCTTGTTCTTGTCGTCCCAGTCGTCGACGGCCGCGACCTCCGCTTTGACTCCAACTAGGCGCAACGATGGCGCGACGTTCACGGCCAGTACGACCTTGGCCGGCTCCGTCTCGTTCGCAATGGGTACAAGCGAGACGTCGGGGATAGGATCACACTTCTGCGCCACAGCCTGGGA
>JBBRED010000302.1:0-10792 GCA_038203335.1 Haliangiales bacterium
GCTGACACACGAGGTGGTGACGGCGATCTCCGCGGCGCGCATCAGCGGTCGCGCACCCGGCGTGGTCACCGGCGCGATCGCCGCGAGATCGAAGCCGAGCGGCACCGCGCCGCCGAGCTCCATGGTCAGCCGTGCCGACAGCTCGACGTGAAACAGCTCGTCGACCACGATGTCCGCGCTCGCCGCGATCAGATCGACCGGCGCACCGCACGCGAGCATCTGCGTGGTCAGCGCCGAGAACGCCGCGGCGCTCGCGTACTCGGTGAACACGCCGTTGCTCCAGATCCGCCGCGCCTCGAGGCCGTGCTCGTCGGGATACCGAGACAGATCGAGCGTGCCCCACGGCAGCTCGTCGATCCCGGGCCGCACGCGGTGGAGCCGCGCCTCGGTCGCGCCACCGCGCCACGTCAGCTCGAACGGCTCGCCGGTATACGAGGCCGCCTTCATGGGCGCCTCCGCTCGCAGTCCACCGGCTGCGGTGCGCGGCTCGCCACGTTGCCGCACGCCGGTGCGCCCGACGGCATCGTGCGCGGCTGGACCAGCCGCTCGACCAGCGCCATCAGCGAGAACGCCGGCGGTGGAGGCGTTGCGATGGGTGCCGTGCGCGGCTCGACGCGCACGATCGCGGTGCTCGCCCACGGATCGGGCTTCACCACCGCCATGATCGGCGCACGGTTCGCGATCGGCGTCGGATCGGCCACCACCGGGCCCGTCGCGAGCGCCACCACCGCCAGCAGCTTCGTCACCTTCTTCGTCGTCATCACGGTCTCCTTGTCACCTGAAGACGGGGCCCGACCCGGAGTGTTAACAGCGCATGCGGCACACCGTAGGTCCATGGATCTACGGACGATCCCGTCAGGCCTTCGACGCCGCCCTCCACCGCAAGGTCGTCGCGAGCGCGGTCTCGACCGCCTTTGCTCCCGCCTTCGCCTGCGCGTCGCGCACGCGCGCCTCGGACTCCGCGCGCTCGCGGTCGCGGTCGATGCGCCACGCTTCGCGCTGCGCTTCGGTGCAGCCCACCTTGTAGCCGCCACCCTTCCCCATCGTGTTGCCGCATGCGGGCGCCCCGCTCGGCAAGGTGCGCGGCGTCGCGAACGCGCTCGCCGGGGCACCGATCAGGAACGCGGCCGTCAGTAGGTTCGTCATCCGGTTGCTCATGTGTCCTCCTGCACCGAGGACGAGCGACCGCGCGAAGCGTTAACGATCAGAGTCGATAGTGGATCTGCATCAACGTCCAGCCGCTCGTTGGCCCGCCGTTGCCGAGCGCGAGCGTCTCGATCCGGTTCATCAGCACGAACTCGAGGTGCGAGTCGAGGAACAGGTGGATGTTGAGGTCCACACAGTCTCGATCGAGGTCCTTGATCCGGATGTTCGAGTCGTAGTGCCCGAGACCCAGGTCGAACATCAACCACGGCTTCGGCGACACCGACGCGAGCAGGTACCCGATCAGGTGGAGCGGCGCGCCGCCGGCCGCGTTCAGCGAGCTCTTGTCGATCAGCTCGTTGACGTACTGGACCTCGGCCTGGAGCAGCAGCCGCTGGCCGGGGAGGTACATCTTGCCGGTCACGCCGCCGCCGAAGCTCGCGTCGTCGACGGACTTCTTGTACATGCCCTCGGCGCCCACGGAGAGCGTCTCGGTCGGCCGGAACTCGAGGTACGCCATGGCGCCGCTCGAGTGATCGACGGGATCGATCAGCGGATCGGCGATGAACCCCGTCACGTGCGCTTCGTACGCCCGCGACACCACCGCGAGGTGGAGACCGTAGGTATCGCTGTAGAGGCGCGAGTTGCCGTACTGCCGCGTGTACGCGGGATGCTCGGCGAGCCGCAGGCCGTAGACCGGCATGAACCGGCCGAGCCGCACGAACGCGCCGGCGGTCTCGCCCGGGTTCTGGGACCACATCACGTAGTGCTCGCGCGACCACACGCGCGTCGCGTTCTCGTTGCCCTCCTGCGCGGGGCGCGGGCCGGCGTTGACGTGAACCGAGAACTGACCCTTCGTGGCCGCCGCGTACAGCTCGTACTGCATCGGGAAGAACGTGAGGATGTTCGTCGGCGTGCGCATGTACCCCGCGGCGCTGCGGAAGTCGCCGCCGAGGTTGAACCACGACGGCAGCTTGAACGCGCCGTACATCACCTCGGGCTTGTCGGGGAACAGCGCGTTCTGCTCGGCGATGTTGAGCCCGTTCTCGTTGAGCAGATTTCCACCCGCCGGCGAGACGTGGCATCCGGTGCACGACTGATCGTAAGCGAGCTGGAACTGCGGATACGCGTGCGCCTGCCCGCCCGAGAACCAGACCGTCGTGAGAGCGACGACGAAGATGACGCGCTTCACTGGCACACTCCGTCGCGGCATCCTGCGTCCCCGCAGTCCTTCGCGGCCGAGAGGTCGTACGCGCCCTTCTCGACCGTGTTCGGGTTCGAGTGCGTCTTGACCTCGTGACACGGCACCGCGTAATTCCCGAGGCATGCCGACAGGCCGTTGCACACGCCCGGCGCTCCGAACCCGAGCCAATCCTGGATCAGCTCGATGTCCGCATCCGGGATCGGCGCGTTGAGTGGCATCCGCGGCGCGTTCGCCTGCTCGAGCGTCAGATTGAGGATGAGCCCTGCCGAGCTCGCGTCCTCGCCTTTCGGCATGATCAACTCGTCGTCGCCCTGGAACGTGGCGCGCGCACCATCGACGGTGTCGAACACGAAGCCGTCCGCCGCCTTGAAGGTGGAGTGGCAGGTCGCGCCGCCACAGCTCGGTGCGAGGATGGCCTCGGTGATGTAGTCGAGGTTCCGGGGGCGCTGGTCATCGGTCGTGCCGCACGCTGCGAGCACGAGGACGGCCATGGCTAGGCGCTGCATGGCGCGCACGATAACGCACGTGCAGCGCCATGACGACCGATGTGGCCCGAACTGGCAGCGCCGCGATCGCTACTTGGTCGAGCGAGCGCGGACGCGGCGGAGCGTGGAGCCGCCACCGGTGGCGCGCACGATCTTCGGCGCGACGCGTGCGGTGGGCCGGCGCGTGCGGCGAAGCGTGCGCCGGGCTTGCGACGCGAGCGTCGGCGGCGGCTCGGCGCGGTACGCCATCGCCTCGCGGATCGCTCCGCGCATCACCAGGCGAACGCCGGAGTGCGTGTCATCGATCGCGCAGACCTTGTTCATCGTCATGCCGGCCGCGAGCGCGATCCGCTGGACCACGTCGTGCGTCAGCTCGTGCGCGCGACGCGCCGTTCGGCGCCACGCGACCCAGAAGCCACCAGCCGGGTGAAGCCGACCCACCACATCCGTGAACCGGCGCTCGAGCTCTTCGAGCGACTCGACGAAGAGGACGACCACATCGACCGGCGGAAGCCGCAGATCGTGCGTGATCCGGACGTCATCGCGGACGAGCGTGCGCTCGAACGCGCCGGGTGCGTTGAGGAGGCAGACCTTGTGGCCAGCCTTGATCCCCAACTTCTTCGGCAGCGGATGTCCCGGGTACCCAGCCATGACGTCTGGGATAATGCAGCCCCTGCGCGGGAGGTCAAACAGCTTGCCCAAAACATCTTTCAAGATACTGTAATCGTTCACTTCCGGTGCGATCTCACTGCTCCCGAAATTTGGTGAGGCCGGGCACCCTTCGGGCCGGCGAACCCGGGGGTTTCAGTGCCTTCTCCGAAAGCCGATCGACGGCCGGGTCCGCTGCTTGACAATGATGCTCGGGTTCCCCCACACCGAGGTTCCCGCATGCCTCATGGCCTTTTGCTCCTCAATCTCGGTACGCCTGATGAACCGACCACGCCGGCGGTCCGGCGCTACCTCCGCGAGTTTCTGAGTGACCCGCGCGTCCTCGACATCAACCCGATCGGCCGCGCCCTCCTCCTCAACCTGATCATCCTGCCGCGCCGCCCGGCGAAGAGCGCGCATGCGTATCAGTCGATCTGGGATCCGAAGCGCGGCTCGCCGCTGCTCTACAACTCGCAGGATCTGACCGCCGGCGTCGCCGCGGCGCTCGGCCCGGAGTGGAAGGTCGAGCTCGTGATGCGCTACGGCAATCCGTCGATCGCCGCCGGCCTCGATGCGATGGCGGCGGCGAAGGTCGATCGCCTCGTCGTGATCCCGCTGTTCCCGCAGCACGCGATGTCGTCGACCGAGACCGCCGTCGCGCGCGTCACCGAGCTCGCGGCCAAGCGCCCCGGCCTGCCGAAGCTCGAGCTCATCCCGGCGTTCTTCGCGGACACCGGCTTTCTCGATGCGTTCGCCGCCGTCGGTGCACCGGCGCTCGCCGCGGCCGCGCCCGACCACGTCCTGTTCTCGTTCCACGGCCTTCCGGTGCGGCACATCAAGAAGACCGACGCGACGAACGGCCACTGCTTCAGCTCGCCATCGTGCTGCGACACGATGACCAGCCCGAACTGCTATCGCGCGCAGTGCTTCGCGACCGCGCGCTCGCTCGCCGAGCGGCTCGACCTGCCGGCCGACAAGTACACCGTGTGCTTCCAGTCGCGGCTCGGCCGCACGCCGTGGATCCAGCCGTACACCGATGTCGTGCTCGACGAGATCGCCGCGAAGGGCGTCAAGCGCCTCGCGGTGATGTGCCCCGCGTTCGTCGCGGACTGCCTCGAGACCGTCGAGGAGATCGGGATCCGCGCGAAGGCGCAGTTCACCGCGCACGGCGGCGAGGAGCTGGTGCTGGTGCCGAGCCTCAACAGCTCGCCGAAGTGGATCGAGGCCGTGGCATCGCTCGCGCGGAGACAGGTGGAGACCGTCCGCCTCGCGGTAGTCTCCGGCACGTGAACCCGCTGCTCGATGTCTACGGCGATCTACTGATCGTTCGCCCGCCCGTCCCCGCCACCGTCAACAAGGCCGGCGCGAACTACAAGAGCGAGGTCGCTCACCTCACGTACTCGCCGCGCCGCGCGTACGACGAGTGGCTGTCGATCCTCGACGCGATCATCGCGTGCGGCGGCGATGCGATCTACGCGTTCGAGGCCGCCGACGATCCGTTCCTCGATCACGATGTGCTCGAGGTCGATGCGAGCGGCGCGATCCATCCGGCGGGATCGAAGGAGACGCTCGGCCGTCTCGACGACGTGCAGACCGGCCGCGTGTTCGCCGCGAACGGACCGTGGGTCACGATCGCCGACGGTGCGCTGCGCGCGGTGATGCCGAACATGCTCGCGCACCGCGTGGGCGAGGTGCCGTACTACGCGGGTCTCCTCGGCGAGCTCGCCGGCGCGGCGAAGCTCGAGCTCGACATCGCGGCGAACCCGCATCGCTGGGAGGGCATGGCCGACATCGCCACCGTGGGCGATCGCGTGGTGCTGACCTATGCCGTCCCCGGTCACTACGACGCGGGCACCACGCCGAAGAGCTCGCGCTCGACGCGCGAGGGCGTGGCGTTCGCTGCCGATCACGCCCGCGTCCCCGAGGCTGCGCGGATCTACGCCGAGCTCGTGTATCCGCACTTCCACGGCGACACCGTGCATTTCGGCGCGCGCCCGACGAGCGGACCGCCCGTGCTCGCGCACTACGCGGGCGGGCTCTACGGCGACGGCGCGGCGATCGTCGCCCGCGCTCTCGGCGCGGACCGCATCCTCTCCATCGGCAAGGACGACGCCGTCGAGCAATACGCTGGCAACTCGCGGCAGGTCGGGTCCGGCGTGCTGGTCCCCGACGGAGTCTCTGCCGGATTCGTCACCGACCTCGAGGGCCGCGGACTCGTGACGCACCGTGTCCCACTGTTCGAGCTGTTCGGAAAGGCCGGTGGAGGTCCCGCGTGCGCGACGCTCTACCTGCCGCGAAGCCTGTCCGTACCCATGAGCCTTCCCTCGCGGTACTCGGCAAGCCGGGCCGCTGTCCGTGCTCGTCGCGAACGGATTCCTCAGGTGTTACGAGTAGATCCGGGATTCTTCGCCGACAAGCAGCGGGGGTAGCGGGTGATCTGCTCGGTCAACTAAAGTGCCGCAAGATCTGGAAATCGTTTCACCGAGGGGATATCAACGGCCCATTACGAATTGGTCCGATCCCCGGCGCGGGACCGGCCGGAACGACAACAAAGGATTGTCTTCAATATGAACTGCTTGTTCCGCCCTACTGTTGTTGCCGCCCTGGCCGCAGGTGTCGCAGCCTCCGTTGTAATCCCCTCCGCGGCCTACGCTAATGTCGAAGTCGGCGGCACCGCCGGCATCCACGTGTTCAGCGACGAGAACGAGCTCGGCGTTGCCGACGTGCCGAATGCGCCGTCAGAGCGCAACTCCGCATTGTTCGGCCTCCGCCTCGGCGTGTTCTTCGGCGACATGATCGGCGTCGAGGGCGAAGTCGGCGTCATCCCGAGCGAGTCGCGCACCCTGGTGTTCGACATCTGGAACCTGACGTACCGCGCACACCTCGTCGCGCAGTTCCGCGCCAACAACCCGGCGACCAAGCTGATCCCGTTCGTCCTCGCGGGCGCCGGTGCCTTCCAGGTCGTCGACACCAAGGGCCCGGACACCATCAGTGAAGACACTGACGCCGCGATCTACGTGGGCGTCGGCGCCAAGTACCGCGTCGACAACGGCTGGGGCCTCCGTGCGGATGCTCGCCTGCTGTTTGTCCCGTCCAGCAAGGACGATGGCTTCACGCAGGACTTCGAGCTGCTGCTCTCCATCTACAAGGAGTTCGGCCGCAAGACGGCAGAGAAGCCGATCGAGGTCCCGCCGCCGGATAACGATCCGGACAAGGACGGCATCATCGGCGATGCGGACCAGTGCCCGCAGGAAGCCGAGGACAAGGATGGCTTCGAGGACGAGAACGGCTGCCCCGATCCGGACAACGACGCCGATGGCATCGCCGACGCGGCCGACAAGTGCCCGACCGACGCCGAGGACAAGGACGGATTCCAGGACGAGGACGGTTGCCCCGATCCGGACAATGACGGCGACGGAATCCCGGACGCGGCCGACAAGTGCCCGAACGAGGCCGAGGACAAGGACGGCTTCCAGGACGAGGACGGCTGCCCCGACCCGGATAACGACGGCGACGGCGTGCCGGACGCGCAGGACAAGTGCGCGACCGACCCCGAGACCAAGAACGGCTACCAGGACGAGGATGGCTGCCCGGACGAGATCCCGGCGAAGCTGAAGGCGTTCACCGGCGTGATCCAGGGCATCAACTTCAAGACGGCACTCGCCGACATCCAGGCGAGCTCCAACAAGGTCCTCGACAAGGCCGTCGCGGTGCTCAAGGAGTTCCCGGACATCCGCCTCGAGATCCAGGGTCACACCGATGCTCAACCGATCAAGAGCAAGCTGTTCCCCGACAACCAGGCACTGTCCCAGGCGCGCGCGGATAGCGTCAAGGCGTACTTCGTCTCCAAGGGCGTCGAAGAGGGTCGCGTCACCGCGGTCGGCTACGGCGACACGCAGCCCGTGCAGTCCCCGGATGGGCTCAAGGGCGGCAAGCTGAACGCTGCGCGCGCGAAGAACCGCCGCGTCGAGTTCAAGCTGATCTCGAACCTGACCGCTCCGGCTCCGGCTCCGGCGCCCGCGCCGGCTCCGGCTCCGGCTCCGTAAGCATCGAGCTGACGGCGTAAGCGAAGGCCTCCTCTGGAGGCCTTCGCTGTTTTCGGCTACGAAGTGTCGGTGCCGTCCGCTGATTTCCTCGCGAAGCTCGTGTGCCCCGTCTCGGGCAAGCCGGTCATCTACTTCGCGAGCGACAACGCCGTGGTCTGCGTGGCCTCCCGCCTTCGCTACCGCGTCGATGCCGGGGTGCCCGTGATGCTCGCGGACGAGGCCCAGGCGCTCGACGATGGCGAGGTGGCCCGCTGGGTCGCACGTGCCCGCGATCTCGGGCTGCCCATAGCATCGTGATTTTGCGGCGTTAGCACCAAGGATGGTGCTTGACGTGAAGCGCCAGAAGGCGCTAGATCGCGGTTCTCTAGGGAGCCTCCCGGGTGCTGAAGTCGCTATCGATCTTCACGGGCAACGCCAATCGGGCGCTTGCAGACGAAATCTGCAAGTTCGTCGAGATTCCGCTCGGCCGCGCGGACGTCATCACCTTCTCCGACGGTGAGATCTTCGTCGAGGTCGGCGAGAACGTCCGCGGCGTCAACTGCTTCGTCGTGCAGCCCACGTGCTCGCCGCCGAACCAGTCGCTGATGGAGCTGCTGATCATGATCGATGCGCTGAAGCGCGCGTCGGCCGGCAGCATCGTCGCGATCATCCCGTACTTCGGTTACGCGCGGCAGGATCGCAAGGCGAAGCCGCGCACGCCGATCACCGCAAAGCTCGTCGCAAATCTGATCACCGCCGCCGGTGCCGATCGCGCGCTCGCGATGGATCTTCACGCCGGTCAGATCCAGGGCTTCTTCGACATTCCGTTCGATCACCTCTACTCGATGCCGGTGTTGATCGAGGAGCTGCGCACGCTCGGCTACGGCGGCGACCAGACGGTCGTCGTGTCGCCCGATGCAGGTGGCGTCGAGCGCGCCCGAGCGTTCTCCAAGCGCCTCGGTGCCGGCCTCGCCATCATCGACAAGCGCCGTCCCGCGCCGAACGTCTCCGAGATCATGAACATCGTCGGCGACGTGAAGGGCAAGAAGGCCGTCATCGTCGACGACATCATCGATACCGCCGGGACCCTGACCAACGCCGCCCACGCGATTATCAACGCGGGCGCCTCGAGCGTCTCCGCCTGCGCCAGCCACGCGGTGTTCTCGGGCAAGGCCATCCAGCGGATCACGGAATCCCCGCTATCTCACGTAGTTGTGACCAATACGATTCCCCTGGACGAGGCCGGCGCGGCCTGCCAAAAGGTCCGCGTGAAGAGCGTCGGTCGCCTCCTGGGCGAGGCCATCAAGCGGATTCATCACGGGGACTCGATCTCCTCGCTGTTCATGTAGTAGAAAGCGCGTCGATTGTCGTCCCGGTCCGGGCGTCCCGCCCGATCGACCCCCGAAGAAGAGAGAACGTCATGGAAGTCGGAAAGCTCACTGTCGAAGTTCGCAATGCCGTTGGTCACAAGGGCGCGTCGCGCGGCCTTCGCACGCAGGGCAAGGTTCCGGGCGTCTGCTACGGCGCTTCGGTCGACGGCAAGATCACGCCGCTTCCGATCATCATCGACGTCAAGCAGCTCCGCGGAGCGCTCGACCCGGTGCGCAAGCAGAACACCGTCATCGATCTGACGATCCAGGGTGAGGGCGGCAAGACCACCTCGCTGCACGCGCTCGTGAAGGAGTACCAGCTCCACCCGCTGCGCCGCGAGATCACGCACGTCGACCTCCTCGCGATCGATCCGAACAAGGAAGTCCTCGCGGACGTCCCGCTCGAGTTCATCGGCAAGCCGAAGGGCGCGATCGAGGGCGGCCAGATCCGCATCGTCCTCCGCAAGCTCGAGGTTCGTGCGAAGCCGAACGACATCCCGGTGAAGCTCACCGTCGACGTCTCGCCGCTCGAGATCGGCGACGTGATCCACGTCTCCACGATCGCGCTCCCCGCGGGCGTGACCACCGTGACCGGTCGTGACCTCGCGGTCGTGACCTGCGCGGCTCCCGAGCTCGACGTGGTCGCCACGCCGGTCGACGGCGCGGCTCCGGCCGATGGTGCGGCAGCTGCTCCGGCAGCGGGCGCGGCAGCAGCTCCCGCAGCGGGCGCAAAGGCGGCGGCTCCGGCGGCAGGCGCGAAGCCTGCGGCTGGCGGCAAGGCTGCTCCGGCGGCGGCCAAGGCCCCCGCGAAGAAGTAACGCGAGCACGCGATGTGGTTGGTCGTCGGGCTCGGGAATCCGGGCTCCAAGTACGAACGCAACCGTCACAACATCGGCTTTCGCGTCGTCGACGAGCTCGCTGCGAAGCACTCGTTGTCGTGGAAGTCGGGCGGTAAGCTCGGTGGCGACACCGCGAGCGGCATCGTCGTGACCGAGCGCGGGCGCGAGCGCGCCGTGCTGCTGAAGCCGATGGAGTTCATGAACCTCTCCGGCTTCGCGGTGCAGCGCACGGCGCAGTTCCACTCGATCGAGACCCCGAACATCCTCGTGGTCCACGACGAGCTCGACCTCGACTTCGGCATCCTGCGGCTCAAGAGCGGCGGTGGCCATGGTGGGCATAACGGCCTGCGCTCGATGATCGAGCAGCTCGGCGAGCCCGGGTTCGCCCGGCTGCGGATGGGTATCGGCCGCGACCCCAAGGCGCCGCCCGGCTCCAAGGACGCCGCCGGTTGGGTGCTCTCGGACTTTCCCGTGGCCCACGCGAGCGTCCTGACCGCCGTGATCGCAGCAGGTTGCGAGGACGTCGAGTGCGTCCTCGCCAAGGGCATTGGACCGGCGATGAATCAGCACAACGCCCGTTCCAATCTCGCAACCCCGTGATATAGACCGTCCCCTTCGAACGACCTCGCTCGCCTCCGCCAGAGACGGGCTTTACACCCACGAGGAAGCTACATGGCACGTCTGCAAAGTCAGAAGGATCTGCCGGGCACGTCCCGGGAATACGAGACCACCTACATCCTGCGGCCCAACACGACCAACGAGGGCGTGGCCGAGGTGAACACCCGCATCAAGGGGATCATCGAGGGCATGGGCGGCAAGGTGATCAAGGTCGACAACTGGGGCAAGCGCCGCCTCGCCTACGAAGTCGCCAAGGAGCGCAAGGGTATCTACCTGTACTGGCAGTACCTCGCGCAGCCGGGCGTGGTCGAGGAGACGGAGCGCAACCTCCGTATGCTCGACTCCGTCATTCGCTACCTCACCGTCAAGATCGATGAAGACGTCGTCGTCGACGCACGTCCGTCGGAGATCGACGACGCGTCGTACGAGAAGGCCGCCCAGACCGCAGCCGACGAGGAGG
>JBBRED010000303.1:0-10789 GCA_038203335.1 Haliangiales bacterium
GCCTCGTCCACGGAGCTGCGCCCCGGAGCGGCCACCGCCCCCGCCGCGCCCGAGCCCGGTGGAGCCGCGGCCCGCTGGGACCCGGTGCTGATCGAGCGCGCCGCCAAGGATCCGGGGGCCGCGCGCGGCGCCCTGCTCGGCCTCGCGGGGCTCGCGACCAACGCGCCTCAGGACGGCGACTGGCTCGCGCACCGGCTGATCCTCCGCGCACCGCTCGACGGCGCCGAGGCGCTCGCCGAGCTCCGCCGCGAGGAGGCCGCCCCGTTGCTCAAGAGCGCGACCGAGAGCGCGCTGCAGTGGGCGCGCGAGCAGATGAAGGCCGAGGCCGCGACCGGCGACGACGGCCGGTTCGCGCTGATGCAGGCGCTCGAGCTCGAGCTCGGAGGTCGCTCGCGCTCCGATGGCCTGGGGGCCTCGCTCGCGAACGCGCGCACCGCGTTCGACGTCGGTGACGTGCCCACCGCGCTGCGCCACGCCCGCGAGGCGGTCGACGAGGTGGCGGCGGCCGCGGAGTGGCTCTCCGAGGCCACCGACGATGCGCCCGTGGACCGCCGGCACTCGATGCGCCTGCTCCGCGAGCTCGATCGCGAGCTGCTCGCCGACAACACGCTGACCGCGGTGCTCGCGCTCGCGCCCGACACGGACCCCGCGCGCGCCACGCTCGCCACCGCGCTCGCCACGATCGAGAGCGCCCTGCTCACCCAGGAGTCCCGACCGGAGTCCGGTCCGGTCGCACACGGTGGTCTCCGCATCGCTCGTCTGCGCGCGCTCGTGCGCCTGCTCGATGGCGTGCGCAAGACCGGCGAGGGCGACCTCGGGCCGCGCCTCGCGGCGGTGCGCCTGCTGATGGCGCGTGCCGCCAACGATCATTCGCAGCTTCGCCGCGCGGTGTGGGCCGCCTTGACCCGCGCCGGCGATGCGCTGCTCCGCGATGACCAGGCGGAGATCACGGATCTGCTGCTCGCCTGGACCACCGGGTTCCCCGACGACGACTTCGCCGTCGTGTGCGAGGCATCGATGATCCCCGAGGTCGGCGCCGCGTTCGCCGCGTACGCGCGTCTCCAGCAGGCGACCTGGGCCGCCGCGGATCCCGACGACGGCGACGCCGTGCGCACGATGGTCGAGCGCCTGGCGGAGCTGGCGGATGCACTTCCGCCCGAGCAATCACCGCGGGTCGAGTCCGTGCGGCTGGCGCTCGCGCGTCTCGGCAACATGATGTCGCAGATCACCGTGACCTCGAGCTTGTCGTCCCTCGCGCCGGGCACGTTCGACGCGCTCGCGATCGAGCTCGCCGCCCTGTCGCGCCGCACCTTCGGGGCTCACCAGCGCCTCGGCATCTCGATCGAGGATCGCGCGGTCGAGCTCGAGACCGCCACACGTGCGCTCGATGCGGCGCTCACCCGCGAGCCCGCCGCCCTCGACGAATCGATGGCGATCGTGATCGACGTGGGCCGCGCGGCGCTTCCGCCGGCGCTCGCCGCGGCCGTGGAGCGCGTGCTGCTGTGGCTCGCCCACCGGCCGCGCACCGAGGAGGCGACGACCACCGCTCCGCTCGAGGTCATGCTCCCGAGCTGGGTCCCGCTGTCGCGCTTGATCGGCGGCTTCCACGTGGTGCGCCCGATCGGCCGCGGCGCTGGCGGGTCCGTGCTGCTCGCGGTGCGCGCCGAGGACAAGAACCTTCCCGATCGCGAGCTGGTCGCGCTCAAGGCGCCCGATTACTCCGGCGGCGCCGCGCGCAACCTGTCCGAGGCCGAGTTCGAGGCGCTGTTCCGCGAGGAGGCGGGCGCACTGCTCGCGCTGCCCGCGCAGCCCAATCTCTCGAAGTTCATCACGTTCGATGCCGCATCGCAGCCCAAGCCGGTACTCGTCATGGAGTACGTGCGCGGGACGAACCTCGAACGCTCGCTCGAGCTGCGCACGATCGACATGCCCCGCGCGTGCAAGATCATCGACGACCTGCTCGCCGGCCTCGAAGCGATGCACAGGGTGCAGATCGCCCACCTCGACGTGAAGCCGGCGAACATCGTGCTCCGCGATCGCACCGGCGAGGCCGTGCTCGTGGACTTCGGTCTGGCGGGCCGGAAGATCCGCACGGGATGCGGCAGCGTTCACTACGGTGCGAACGAGGTGTGGTCCGAGGGCGGCGCCGAGCGCGAGCAGCCGTTCCCCGCCGACGTGTACGCCGCCGCGTGCGTCGCGTTCGAGATCCTCACCGACAGCGTGCTGATCCGCGGCGATTCACTCAACGAGGTGATCTCCGAGCACTTCGCCGATCACCCGGGAGCCTCGGTGCTCGCCCGTCTCGACAAGCAACCGAAGCTCGCACCGCTCGGCCAGCTCCTGCGCGCCGCGGTCGCGCGCGACGCAAAGAAGCGCCCCACCATCGCGCGGCTGCGCGCCGGATTCGCCGCGATCTGTCCGGACCTGAACAGTCTGTCCTGGCCGATCAGCGTCTGATCACGTCCGCGATCCGACGCCGTGTGCTACCCAGGATCATGCGCTGGTTCGCGTCGCTCGTCGTACTCTGCCTTCTGGCAGGCACCGGCGTGCGCCCGCGTGCGGCGGAGGTGCGCGAGCGGCCCGATGCCGCGCACCTCACCACCGCCGACGGCCTGGTCGCGCTGGTGTCGTCGCGCCGCGGTGGTACGATCACGCCCGAGCAGCGCCTCCCCGCCTTCGTCGTCACGCCCGTCGCTCCCGCGCTGATCCCTCCCATGCGCGTCGCGCTCCCCGCGCTGCGCACGCCGATCGCACGCCACGTCCCCGAGTACCTGCGTCCTCACTCCGCCCGTGGTCCTCCGAGCGGTGGGTTCTTCGTCGAATCCACCCGTTCGTAGGTTCCGTTGCTTGGAGTGATGTCATGTCCAATGATCCAGAGATCCGTCCGCCGCAGACCTGGGCGGGCCGTAACGCAGGTAGTCTCATCGGTGCCGTGTGCTTCGCCTTGCTCGCCCTCGTGATCGCCGCGCAGGTCGGGTGCTGATGGCAAATCCGTTCGCCATCGCGGCCGCGCTCGCTCGTGCCCAGGTCACGCTGACCTGCCCGCACTGTGGTTTCAAGAAGTCCGTCCCGCGCAAGCCGGCGGCCTTCCGACTGTGTCCGCGCTGCAAGAAGCAGTTTCCGGACCCGTTGACCAAGCCGCGCAAGAAGTAGGCACGTGAGCGGATCGCGCGTTCTCGTCGAGCTCGTCGTGGTGCTCGGGACCGCTGCGGTCATCACCGTGTTGTTCCAGGCGCTCAAGCTGCCCGTCGTGCTCGGGTACGTGCTGGCCGGTCTGCTGATCGGCCCGCACGTCCCGGTTCCGCTCGTCGCCAGCCCCGGTCTCGTCCACGTGCTCAGCGAGCTCGGCGTGATCCTGCTGATGTTCACTGTCGGGACCGAGCTCAAGCTGTCTCAGATCGCGCGCGTCGGCGTGCCGGCCGCGATGACCGCGCTGTTCGAGGTGGCGCTCGTCATCGTCGCGGGCACGCTCGTCGCGACCGCGCTCGGCTTCGCGCCGATCGAGGCGCTGTTCACCGGCGCGTGCCTCGGGATCTCCAGCACCATGCTCGTCGCGAAGGCGTTCGAGGAGCTCGGCTGGAAGGGTGGGTTCACCGAGATCGTGTTCGCGATCCTCGTGTTCGAGGATCTGATCGCGATCGTGCTGCTCGCGATCCTCACCGGCGTCGCCTCCGGCTCCGGCCTCGATGCACCCGAGGTGCTGAAGATGATCGGCAAGCTCGGCGGCTTCCTCGCGCTGCTGATGGTCGGCGGCTTGATCATCGTGCCGCGATCGCTGCGGTTCATCGCGAAGCGCGCTCGCAGCGAGACCGTGCTGATCGTCTCGCTCGCCGTGTGCTTCGGCGCCTCCGCGCTCGCCGACCACGCGGGTTACTCGGTCGCGCTCGGCGCGTTCATCGCGGGCGTCCTCGTCGCCGAGTCGGGTCACGGGCACGAGGTGTTCGAGCTCGTGAAGCCGTTCCGCGACGTGTTCGCGATGGTGTTCTTCGTCTCCGTCGGCATGTCGATCCAGCCCGCCGAGCTGTGGTCCGAGCTGCCGACCATTCTGCTGCTCACCACCGTGGTGCTGGTGGTCAAGCCGATCGGCGTCGCCGTCGGCGGGTTCTTCGGAGGTCACGGCGTGCGGCCCGCGGTGCGCGCGGGTATCAGTCTGTCGCAGATCGGCGAGCTGTCGTTCGTGATCGCCGGCATCGGCGTGGCGAGTGGCGTGGCGCGACCCTCGCTCCTCGCGATCGCCGTCGGCGTGTCGATCGTGACCACGCTGACCTCGGGCTTCATGATCACGCGCTCCGATGCGGCGGCCGGCGCGGTCGCTCATCGTCTGCCCGGCCGGGTCGCGACGTTCGAGAGCTTCTACGAGGCGTGGCTTCAGCGCCTACGCATGCGGCCGGTGCCCCAGTGGCGCAAGCTGCGCCGCCCCGTGTTCGTGCTCGCGCTCGACACCGCGATCCTGATCGCCATCGTGATCATCGCTGCGACCGGCGCGCCGATCGCGGCGATGCGCCTCGGCCTCTCGGGCACCGTCGCCGACGCCGCGATCGTCGGCGTCGCGGTGCTGGTCGCCACGCCGTTCCTTGTCAGCCTGTTCCGCCGCATCGTGGTGATCGCGCGCATCCTCGCGCTCGAGGTCATCCCGGCGCGCGAGGAGGCCGCGAGCGCACCCGAGCTCGGTGCCGCCGCGAACCGCGTGGCGCTCGATCTCGGTCGCGCGCCGCGAACGTCGCTGATGGTGATGTTCAAGATCGGCCTCGGCCTTCTGGTCGCGGTGCCGGTGGTCGCGTTCACGCAGCCGTTCGTGCCCGGTGGGCCTCTCGTGATCCTCGTCGTAGTGCTCGGGCTCGTCGTCATCGGGCGCCGCTCGCTGCGCGACTTCGATGGCCACGTGCGCGCGGGTAGCGAGATGATCCTGCAGCTCATGCGCCAGCCCGAGGAGGTGAAGCTCGAAGAGGTCGAGACCGTGCTCCCCGGATTCGGTGGCCTCGCCTCGATCACCGTGTTCGGCACGTCCTCCGCCGTCGGGCGCTCGCTCGCCGAGCTCGATCTGCGCGCGAAGACCGGTGCCACGGTGCTCGCGATCGCGCGCGGCACCGACGCGGGCTCCGCGGCGCCCTCGCCGACCGAGCCGCTGCAAGCCGGCGATGTGCTGGCCATGGCCGGCTCCGACGAGGCGATCGCAGCGGCCCGGGCGCTGGTTTCCTGACTGCGGTACCCTCGTGGCATGGCGGCGAAGCGCGACGAAACCGACGGCGAGCTGATCAAGCCCGGCAAGCCCGGCAAGCCGGCAAGACCGCCACGCGGATTTCCGTGGCGGCTCTGGATGTTCGCGATCGTGATGCTCGCGGGCTCCGTGGCCGGCGGCTACTTCACGTGGGAGTACCGCAGCCAGGCGAAGGCGGCGACCGAGGGCCACGACTCGTGCGTCGAGACCCTCGCGAAGACGGCGAACACCGCGGGTGAGAAGCAGAAGGTCTCCGATGACGCGGTCAAGCGCGCCACGTCGTGCGAGGCCGAGCGCGTGAAGGACACGGCAAAGGAGAAGCAGCTCGAGAGCCAGCTCGGCCAGCTCTCGACGAACCTCGACGCGTCGAAGGAGGAGCTCGCCACCCTCCGCAGCCAGCGCGCCGAGACCGAGAAGCGGATCGCGTCGATCGTGGACATCCAGAAGCAGTTCGCGAAGATGATCGACACCGATCAGCTCAAGGTCACCGCGCGCCGCGGCAGCCTCGTGATCTCGCTGCCCTCCGAGGTGCTGTTTCCATCGGGCAGCGCGGATGTCTCGGAGAAGGGTCAGATCGCGATCATCGAGATCGGCGTGACCCTCAAGAAGCTCGCCGACCGGCGGTTCCTCGTGGTCGGGCACACCGACGACCAGCCGCTCAAGGGCAGCGTGTTCAAGGACAACTGGGAGCTCTCCACGGCGCGCGCGCTCAACGTCACCCGCACGCTGGTCAAGGCCGGCATGGATCCGAAGAACCTGATCCCCGCTGGCGCCGGCGAGCACGACCCGCTCGGCAAGGACCGCGCGAAGAACCGGCGCATCGAGATCGCGCTGTTGCCGGCGATCAACGAGCTCCCGCCGCTGCCGGCGTCGCTCGAGACCGCCGAGCCGCCGAAGCCCTGAGCAGACCGCCCGGACCGCTCGCGCGTTGGAGCCATGTGCGCTCGCTCGCCATGGTCCTCGCTCTCGCCGCCACCGCCTCCGCGGCCCCCCTCGAACGTGAGCGAGCGCGAGCACTCACTGCATCAGCGCACCGACGAGGCTGAACACGTCGGACTCGGCGATCGCGGCCTTCACCTGCAGCTCGTCGGCGACGGCCGTGACGGCGATGCCGGTGAGGAACTTCTGCACGTTCGTGGCGAGATCCGGGTTCGCCGCCTTTGCCGTGATGTCCTTCTGCGCCTTCTCGGCCGCGGCCTTCGCATCGGCCGCGCTGCCGAGCTGGATGTGGAGGTCCGCCTTGATGGTGGCGTTCGCCATCGCGAACGAGCCGTAGCCCATCTTCATCTTGGTCTTGTCGTCGATGTCCTTCGCGACCGCCGACACGGCCCACAGCGCGTTGCCCGTGTTGACCTTGGTCATCGCCTTGCCCACCTTGCTCCTGGCCAGGCCCTTCGAGGTCCACGCCGTCAGGTCCGCCTTGTTGCCGAAATCGAGCGGCAGCACGAGCACGTTGGTCCCGAGCCAGCTCAGGTAGACCTTCTTGTCGCCCATCGTGAGCTCGGTGATCTTGCCGTCGGTGGCGACGCCGACCTTGGTGTCCTTCCCCTTGGCCTTCGCGATCGCCTCGAGGCAGGTCACGATCGTGGGCTGATCGATGCCATCGAGCGCGACGAACATCGCGCCGTGCTTCTGCACGTCATCGGTGCCGACCACGACGTTGGTCACGACCTTCAGCGGGTCGAGCTTGCACGTGCGCTTGATGAGATCGAGGCCCTCCTTCACCTCGGGCTGCTGCGACAGCATCATCGGGAACGCCATCGTGAACAGCGACGACTTCGTGAGCTGGGCGAGATCGAGTCCGACGAGGACGGTGGTGTCCTTCGGCAGGTTCGCCTTCGCGGCGGTCCACGCGGCCTTGTCGCCGGCGTGAGCACGCAACGGGACGGCGACGATCAAAGCAGCGAGCGCGACCGAGCGGGTGATTCCCATGCGCGAAGTCTAGCAGTGGCTAGCGCGCGGTCACGGGCAATGCGTGGCGTTCAGTGCGAACGAATCGAAGAAGAAGTTCGTGACGAAACTATCATCGTTGCTCGACGTCATCCGCAGGCGGATCGTCTGCCCCGACAAGTTCTGAGGCACCGTGAAGTTGATCGCGGTCCACGCAGCCACGGGCGTCAGGTTCGAGAATGAATTAACGGCGACGATCTGCGTCCCACTGGTCTGCGTGAACGCGAGCGACCCCGTGTCGTACGCGGTCGTACCGGTTTCTTGCGTGCCCACGAGGTAGTAGCCCGTGAGCACGAGCTGCGTGGTGTTGGCCGGAACAACGACGTCCTGATACACGATGTCGGTCACGGTACCGCCGACGGTCGGCGCGACGATGCCGCCCATCCACACCTTGTACGGAGCGCTCTGCTCGGCGGGGCCGTCCTGATCGGTGATCGGCGGGTATGCGGGATCGATCGGCATCTGCGTCCACCCGGTCCCCATCGGCGCGAGATCGAACGACGGGTTCGCGAGGAGCTGGGTCGTCACCGGCACGCAGACGAACGCATCGGGCGCGGCGTCGGGCACCGCATCCGGCATCGCATCCGGCATCGCGTCGATCATCGCGTCGATCGGCGGCGGCGTGTCGATGGTCTGACCGTCGATGACCTTGGGCGCATCGACCGCGCTCGCGTCGACGGGGAGGCTCGCGTCGTCCTGGCCAAGCGCGCTCGAGCCGGAGGCACAGCCCGCGGCAGCGAGCAGGAGGGCGGCGAACGACTTCATCGGCGCACTATCGAGCCGGGAGCCCCCCGAGATCAATGACGATTCTCGGGGGGCGACAAGGTCAAGCGGGTCGCGCGGTTACACCGCCGTCCCGGCCATCTCACGCCGAGCGGCGGCGGCCGCGGGGCGCCAGCCACCCCTCCAGACCCGCAGCCAGAACAGCAGCGCGCCGACGACGATCTCGACCGCCAGACCGATCCAGCCACCGACCGCGCCGAGGCCCGCCGTCACGCCGAACAGGTAGGCGAGCGGCGGCGTGGTGAACCACGACGTGGCGATCCCGACCACGGCGGCGTATCGCACGTCGCTCGCGCCGCGGAGGACACCGCGAGCGATCACGTTCGCGGCATCGGCGACCAGGAACGCCAGGCTGACGTGGATCAGCATCGTCGCGCGCGCGGCGAGCGCGGAGTCACCCGCAGCCATCGCGTTCGCGATCGAGTTGCCGAGGATCGCGTAGAGCGCGCAGCACACCGCTGCGTATCCCGCGCCGATCGTCAGCGCTCGCTTCGCCACGTTCGGGACGAGGTAGTCCTTGTTCGCGCCGACCGCCTGCCCGACCAGAACCGCCGCGGACTCCGCGAGCGCGTGCGCCGGCAAGAACGATACGTTCACGAGGTGGAGCACCATCTGATGAGCCGCGCCGTCGAGCGCCGACATCCGCGCGACGAGCACCGTGAGGATCAGGAACGATCCGACCTCCATGACGAACTGCAGACCGTTCGGCACGCCCTGCGCCCACACCGCGCGCGCCGCGGCCGGCCGCCAGATCGCGCCGCGCAGCTGCGCGCGCATGGGCCACGCGAGCATCGCGGTCTCCGTGAGGTTGCCGGCGATCGTGGCGACCGCCGCACCCTGCACGCCCCAGCCGAGGCCGAGGATCAGGATCACGTCGAGGGTGATGTTCACCGCATTGCCCGCGAGCGACGCGCGCATCGGAGCGCGGGTGTTGCCCACGCCGTAGCTGGCCTCGCGGAGCGCCGCGTAGACGAGCACGAGCGGCGCGCCGAGCGAGCGGATCGCGAGGTACTGCGCGGCGAAGTGACCGGCGCGCGGTGAGGCGGAGAGCGATGCGAGCGCCGGCGCGATGAGATGACCGGCGACGGTGGCGAGCGCGCCGAGCACGACGGCGATCACGAGCGCGGCGCCGAGCAGCTCCGGGATGCGATCCTTGCGGTTCGCGCCCACGGCCTGCGAGACCAGGGTCTTCGCGCCGCGGAGAAGGCCAATGCCGAAGCAGACGAGCGCAAAGCCAACGACGCCGGCGAGGCCAACGCCCGCGAGCTCGTCGGAGCCGACCTGCGCGACGAACGCCGTCGACGCGAGGGTCATGGTGGAGAACGAGACCATCGAGACGGTGATCGGCCACGCGAGGCGTAACAGCTCGCGGCCGGGTCGCTCGGTCCAGGTCAGTGATGGAGATGCAGAGCTAGCTTCGAGAACGGACATACGACGGCCCTCGCGAACGTGCGGCGCACGTCGCCAGTGAGAGGACAGATGCTGTGGGGCCCGTCGAGTGCCGAAAATGCGAAGGGCTCCGAGATTTCTCTGGAGCCCGCGGAAGGGAGGGAGTGGTCTCGGTTCAGCGTTCCGAGCCTCGCCATCCGCGGGCCTTGCAACGTCCGACGCACACCGTCGGACGAAGCGAGATCTTGCAGATGGGGTTGCTCATCGAAAATTCCTACCTTGAAAATTACTCTACGCGTCGCCGATCGCGGAACACAAGCATCGTCTTCGCGTCGTGACAAAGAATGACGATTGACGTCACGCGTGCGGACGGTAGGTGATCGTCGCCTTCGCGCAGGTCCGCACGGAGTCGGGTCCGGGCAGCGCCGAGAATTGCCAGGTCATGGCATCCGCGATGACGGCCTTCTCGAACGCGGGCAGCGCGGAGCCACGCAGGACCTCGACCGAGCTCACGCGGCCTTCGGGGGCGACGCACAGCTTGACGTCGATCGATGCGGAGTCGCCGAGCTCGGCGCGGATCTGATGTGCGACGCGGTCCGCGCTCGGCAGGCGCGGGTCGATCGCCGACGGGAACACGCGGGTGGCGTCGGCGTGCGGGACGAGATCGAGCTGGACGGCGGAGCCGACGCGCGCCTCGCGATCCTGGGTCGGGATACCGGTGGTGGCACAGGCGGCGAACATGAACGTGGACAGCAACAGGACGGACTTCATCGGTGGGCTCCTCGGTGGAACCTCCCCTTCGCGGGGATCCCCGGGTACACGCGGCGTGCCATACGTTCGCAGGCGCAAGCGTTCGAAATCGCTTATCCATCTCCCGGGGCGCGACGCCCCATGCGTCAGGTCGCACGCTGTCGCGGATGGTGCGCGATCCGGGAATGGAGGGCGGGCTCGATCGGTTGACAGGCCGCGCGCAGGGCGGTCTCCTCCGCGCTTCCAAGAGCCTCCTATGTCTGATCGCCTCACCGAAGACGTCACCAAGCTCCAAGGTCGATTCACCTCTCTCAAGGCCGAGGTCGGCAAGGTCCTGGTCGGCCAGGACGACATGCTGCATCGCCTGATGCTCGGCATGCTGGCCGGTGGCCACGTGCTGCTCGAAGGCGTGCCCGGCCTCGCGAAGACGCTCGTCATCAAGACGCTGGCCGATGCGCTGAGCGGCACGTTCTCCCGCATCCAGTTCACGCCCGACATGCTGCCCGGCGACGTCGTCGGCACGCAGATCTACAACCCGCGCGAGGGCACGTACAACGTGAAGAAGGGGCCGGTGTTCGGCAACTTCATCCTCGCGGACGAGATCAACCGCGCCCCGGCGAAGGTGCAGAGCGCGCTGCTGGAAGCCATGCAGGAACGCCAGGTGACCATTGCCGACAAGACGTTCGCGCTGGAGCGGCT
>JBBRED010000304.1:0-10775 GCA_038203335.1 Haliangiales bacterium
CTCGGGTGGCTCCGGCACGCGCGGTGGCAGCGACGGCGGCAACGGCAGCGCGGGCGGTCGCCCGGGCCGTGACTACGGCGACAAGAAGCCCGTGTACAAGCTCGTCGATGGTCAGCCGAAGATGGTGTTGATCAAGCCGGGCCTCACCGATGGCTCGGTGACGCAGATGGAAGATGGCGACCTGCAGCCCGGCGATCTCCTGGTGACCGAGATCCAGGGCGTGGCCGCGACCCCGAGGAAGACCGGAGCGTTCTGATGGCGCCGCTGATCGAAATGACCGGCATCCAGCGCACGTACGTGATGGGCGACAACCTCGTCCACGCGCTGCGCGGTGTCGATCTGACGATCGAGAAGGGCAACTCGGTCGCCATCATGGGCACGTCGGGCTCCGGCAAGTCGACCCTGATGAACATCATGGGCTGCCTCGATCAGCCCACGAAGGGCACCTACAAGATCAACGGCAAGAACGTCGGCGGGATGTCGAAGGCGCAGCTCGCGGACATCCGCGGCAAGATGATCGGTTTCGTGTTCCAGAGCTTCAACCTCCTCTCGCGCACCTCGGCGCTCGAGAACGTGGAGATGCCGCTCATGTACCAGGGCATCGGCTCGGCGGAGCGCCACAAGCGCGCGATGGCGTCGCTCGCGGCCGTCGGCCTGACCGGGCGCGAGGATCATCATCCGAGCCAGCTCTCCGGTGGCCAGCAGCAGCGCGTGGCGATCGCCCGTGCCCTCGTGTGCGACGCGCCGATCATCATGGCCGACGAGCCGACCGGCGCGCTCGATACCACGACGTCGTACGAGGTCATGGGCATCCTCCAGGGCCTCGTGATTCAGGGCAAGACGCTGATCATCGTCACCCACGAGCCCGACATCGCGGCGTACGCGGGGCGCGTGATCACGCTGAAGGACGGTCTCATGACCGAGGACAAGGCGCAGACGCCGGTCGACGCCGCGAAGGAGCTCGCACGGGTCACCGCCGAGAGGGACCAGGCCGATCGCGAGCTCGCCGCCCGGATGGCGGAGAAGGCGTCATGAACATCTTCACCACGTTCAAGCTGGCGCTCCGCGCGCTGTGGCGAAACAAGGTCCGCACGATGCTGACCATGCTCGGCATCGTGTTCGGCATCGGCGCCGTGATCGCGATGGTCGCGAGCGGTCAGGGCGCCCAGGCCTCGGTCAAGGATGTGTTCGATAGCCTCGGCACGAACGTGCTCGTGCTGAGCGGCGGCGCGGCGCGTACGGGTGGCGCCTCCGGCGGCGCGGGCTCGCGGCAGTCGCTGACCTGGGATGACGTGGCGGCGTTGCAGTCGGGCGAGATCCCGAGCATCAAGTGGGTGGTCCCGACGATGACCACGAAGACGCAGGTCGCGTCCGAGGAATCGAACTGGAACACGAGCATCACCGGCACGCAGTCCACGTGGTTCAAGGTCCGCAACTGGGAGGCCACGCAGGGCTCGGTCTTCGACGAGGACACCGGCAACAGCACGGCGAAGGTCGCCGTGCTCGGCCAGACCGTGGCGACGCAGCTGTTCGCGAGCTCGAACCCGATCGGTCAGGCGATCCGGATCAACGGACAGCCGTTCGAGGTGCAGGGCGTGCTCGCGACCAAGGGCCAGGGCCCGCGCGGCGACAACGACGACGTGATCATCATCCCGCTGAAGACCTATCAGCAGAAGCTGGACAAGGGCATCGCGAAGTACCTCAAGGGCGAGGTGCTGCTCTCGATGGCCGAGGAAGGTCAGGCCGATACGGTGATCGCGAAGGTCACCAGCCTGCTCCGCGATCGCCACAAGCTCGACGGTGCCGACGAGGATGACTTCCGCATCCGCAACCCGGCCGAGTATGCGCAGGCGCAGAAGGACTCGACGGAGCGCATCGCCACGTTGCTCGCACTCGTCGCGGCGGTGTCGCTCCTGATCGGCGGCATCGGCGTGATGAACATCATGCTCGTCAGCGTGATCGAACGAACGCGAGAGATCGGCATCCGGATGGCCGTCGGCGCGAAGCCGCTCGACATCATGACGCAGTTCCTCGTGGAGTCGCTCGTGCTCGCGATCTTCGGCGGTCTGCTCGGCCTCGCGCTCGGCTATGGCGCCGCGCAGTACATGGCCGGCTATTTCGGCTGGAAGTTCTTCTTTCCCGCGGCCACCGCAGGTATCGCCTTCGGAGTCGCGGGTGGCGTCGGCGTCGGGTTCGGCCTGTATCCGGCCATCCGTGCGTCGCAGCTCGATCCGATCACTGCCTTGAGGTACGAGTCATGAAGTTCCATCGCGCGCTGACGCTCGCTCTCGTTGCTGCCATCGCTCCCCCCGCCGCCGCGCAGCCTCGCCACGAAACCCTCACCCTGCCCCACGCGATCGAGATCGCGCTGCAGCAGCAGCCGACCGTGCGGATCACGAAGGCGCAGATCGAACAGGCGAATGCACGCGTGCAGTCCGCACGGGTCGCGCTGAAGCCCACGGTGTCGCTGCAGGCCTCCGTCGCCGAGAGCTCGTCGCGCCAGACCACGGATGTCACGACCGGCGACACCAGCGGCGGGTTCTTCCATCCCACGCTGTCGACCGGCTTCTCCGCAAGCGCGAGCTGGCGGATCTACGACTTCGGGCAGACCTCGGCCGCCATCCGGGCCGCCGAGGCCAGCGCCGATGCAACCGCGTCATCGATCCTGACGACGAACCTCGATATCCGCAGCTCCGTCTCGATCGCGTTTCTCACGGCGATCGCGCGCGCCCGTCTCGTGGTGGTCGCCCAGAGCACCGTCACGAGCGAGGAGCTGCACCTCGATCAGGCGCGGAAGTTCGTCGCCGCGCAAGCCAAGGATCCGATCGAGGTCGTGCAGGCCCAGGCACGCGCCGCGAATGCGCGCTCCGCGCTCGCGCAGTCGCAGAGCGACTCCGCGGTAGCGCTCGCGAACCTCCGCTCTGCGATCGGCTGGCTCGATCCGGAGATCACGTTCACCGTCGATGGTACGTGGCCCGCACCGCCGCCGCAGGACCCCTCGGATCTCACCGTGCTCGTCGCCACCGCGCGCCAGCATCGCCCCGAGCTGGTGCAATACGACAAGCAGGTGATCGCCGCCGAGGCGAGCGTCACCGTGGCGCAGGCCGAGCGCCGCCCCGTCCTCAGCGCGTCCGCGAATACGCAGTGGGGCCCGCAGCAGAACGATTGGTCGCCCCAGCCGTCGTGGACCGCGGGCCTCGTGCTCTCGTGGCAACTCTACGATGGCGGCCGGTCCGCCGCCGATGTTCGCTCCGCGCGCGCCGGTGTGACGATCATCCAGGCGCAGCGCGACGCGCTCCTCGTCTCGCTGACCTCGGAGCTCGACTCGGAGCGCCAGCAGATCGTGGCGAACCGGGCGAACGTCGCCGCGTCGACCGAGGCCGTCACGGCCGCGCGGGCGCAGCTCGATCTCGCCAACGCGCGCTACACGCAGGGTCTCGGCAGCCAGATCGAGCTCACCGATGCGCAGACGGCGGTGACGACCGCCGAGGGAAATTTGATCAGCGCCGAGTTCCAGCTCGCGCAGGCGTGGGCGCAGCTCGAGCGCGCACTCGGCCAGCAGTAGCGGTAGATTCCGGCGCATGTCGTCCCCCGTCGAGACCGCCGCGCGGACCTACGCCGCGCTCGTTCAGGAACCCGACCCCGCCGTGCGCGCGACGATGATCGACGCGTGCTGGGCGGAGGACGGCCGGCTCGTGACCCGCAACGGCGAGATCCGCGGCCGCGCCGCGATCGCCGCGATGTTCGATCGCTTCCTCGCCGATCCGCGCGGGTTTCGCGTCGAGCTCGCGAGCGTCATCGATGCGAAGGGCACCACGTTCCGGTTCCACGCGCGCACGATCGCCCGCGATGGCACGGCGGTCCCCGACGTCTACGACGCCGGCGTGATCGACGCCGACGGCCGGATCTGCCTGCTCCTCACGTTCGCGGGCCCGCTCGACGCCGCCTAGACCAGGCGACGGATCAGCGCGAACACCTGACTCGGCAGGTAGAACGTCAGCTCGACCATGCCGAGCGTGACCCGATCGCCGGAGACCAGCACCTGGGTCGGGCTCGGGTCCTTGTCGTTGACGAACGTGCCGGTCGTCGACGACGCGTCGTTGATGTACCAGTTGCCGTGGCGGTCGTGCAGCATGTGCGCGTGCACGCGCGAGATCGTGATGTCGTTGATCACGATGTCGCAGACCGTGCGATCGCATCCGACCGTGAGCTCGACGAACTTGCCCACGGTCTGACGCACCGCGACCGCGGAGTAGTCATCCATCGCCGACGGCATATCGCCGCGGCGTTTCACCGGCGACAGGATCGCGCGGTCCATCGTCAGGTGGCCCTTCTCGATCGGGTGAAGCGCGTAGCCACCGGCCGCGTGCACGAGCAGCGGGTACGGATACTTCTCGCAGAACCCGAGCTCGTCGAGGACGTTCGCGGCGTAGCTCCATGCGGCGAGTGGCTTCACGGGCAATCGTCCGCGTACGTCTCGCTCACGATCGACCTGCCGTCGTCATGGACGGTGAACCACCACTTCTTCCCCCGATACCCGATCGACGCCACGGCATCTGCCACGTCGGGGTGCTTCGCGAGCGCCTTCTTCCACACCTGCGCCATCGTGCACCTCGGCGCCGGGATGCCGACCTCGTCGCAATCGCCCGACAGGTCGCGGATCTCGAAGCCATCGGGCCCACCATCGATGCGCAGCGCGCACGTGCGCTCGACCTTCACGCCGCGCGGCACGCTCGGATCGCGCTTGGTGTGCGACGGCGAGACGAACCGCAGATCGATGCCGCCCGTCTTGTACGCGAACCCGGGCAGCGTCAGATCGGCGTGGCCATCGGGGAACACGTTCTCCACATCGATGCGGAACAGAGCCGCATCCGGCACGGTCCGCTTCGCCTCGGCGATCGCCCACGCGATGTGCTTGTCGACATCGACCTTCTTCATGTCCTTGCTCGGCGGACTGACATCATGCCGCTCGAACCAGCCATTCGCCGACGGCTTGCCGGCCGGTGCCGCGACCTCCTCGCCGAGCTTCTTGATCGGATCCTCGTCCTCGTCCTCGTCGTCCTTCTTCTCCGCGGTCGGCGCCGGCGGCGGTGCCGCTTTCTCCGCGACCTTTGGCTTCGCGGTGGGAGCAGGGTCGGTCTTCGCAACGACAGGCGCGGCCGGCTCCGGATCGGTCGGTGCGGTCGCGGTGGTGGTAGTGCTCTCGCTCGGCGCCGCCATCCCCGTTCCATCTCCCGAGCCTCCGCTCGCCATGACCGCCGCTGTCACGCCACCACCGACGAGGAGGACCGCGAACACCGCGATCCATAGTCCCTTCTTCGATCCGCTCTTCGATCCCTTCGGCTTCTCCGTCACCTGCCCGGCCGAGACCGTCGTCTGATGCCCCACCGGCGGTTGAACCGACTCGCGCGCTCCTCGCGCCCCTGCCCAGCTCGGCGGCTGCGACGGCCACGACGGCGTCGGGACTCCGGTCGGGCGGCTCTGCAACGTCAGCGGTGCCCACTGATCCGCCGGCAGCTGCGCGGTCGCGTGCTGCAGTGCGATGCTCATCGCCTGCGCGCTCGCGAACCGCTGATCGGGCGCCTTCGCGAGCGCCGTCAGGATCACCATCTCGAGCTCCGGCGGCATGTCGGGCCGGAGCTGCCGCGGCGGTTGCGGCGGCGCCTCGACGTGCTTGCGCAGCAGATCGAACAGCGACTCCGCGAGGAACGGCTTCTGACCGGTCGCGCACTCGAACAGGATCACGCCCATCGCGTAGAGATCCGCGCGATGATCGACCGACCGCCCCGCCGCCTGCTCCGGCGCCATGTAGTGCGGCGTGCCGAGCAACGAGCCGGTCGCCGTCCCGGTGCCCGGCGCGTTGTCGGTCAGCTTCGCGATGCCGAAGTCGAGCACCTTCGGCCGACCGGCCGGCGTGACGTAGATGTTGTCGGGCTTCAGATCGCGGTGAACGATGCCCTTGCCGTGCGCTGCACCGAGCGCATCGAGCACCTCGGCCGCGAGACGTGCGAGGCCGCCGAGCGGCACCGGCGCACGCGCCTGGATCGCCGCATCGACGAGCGCCGATAGCGGCGCGCCATCGAGGTACTCCATGATGATGTACGGCCGGCCATCGGGCAGCATCGCCAGGTCGAGCACGTTCACGATGCTCTCGTGGCGGATCAAATTCACCGCCTTCGCTTCGGAGAAGAACCGCTCCACGAGATCGCGGCGGTCACTGCACTCGCGCGACAGCACCTTGATCGCGACGCGGCTGCCGATCGTCGGATGCACGCCCTTGTAGACACGACCCATGCCGCCGATCCCGAGAAGCCGCGCGACGCGGTACACGCCGATCGTCGTGCCGAGCAGGAGGTCCTCGCCGACCTGGGCGAACGGCGCACCATCGGCCGGACATTGACCGGGCGCGCCTGACTGCCCGCCACACTCGGGACACACGAACATGCCGCGAGGATATCACCTGTCCGTCCGGATGCCGGCCATGCGTCCGAAGCCCGGCCGACCCGGACGCGCAACCCCACGACGAGACACGACTCGACGATGGCGCACCGCTTGCTCTTCCTCCCACGCATGGACTCTCAGGCCGAGCGACCTCGCGAACGACTGTGGCGGACCGGAACGACCGAGCTCGGCGACGACGAGCTCATCGCCCTCGTCCTCGGTACCGGTGTCCGTCATCACACCGCGCGCGCCGTCGCCGCCGAGCTCGTGCGCTCTGCCGGCGGCGTCGGTCCGCTCTCGCGCGCATCTCCGCGCGAGCTCGCGCAGGTCATCGGCGTCGGCGCGGCGCGCGCCGCACGCGTGGCGGCCGCGTTCGAGCTCGGCCGCCGCGCGCTCGATGCCGTCCAGCACCGCGAGCTGCTCGGCCGCGCCGAGGACGTCTTCCGCATCGTGTCGCCGCGCCTCGCCGGGCTCACGCAGGAGGTCTTCATCTCGATCGGCGTGGACATTCGCAACGGCCTCCTCGACGTCGTCGAGGTCGCGCGCGGCACCGTCGCCGGTGTCGAGGTGCATCCGCGCGAGGTGTTCCGCCCGCTGATCCGCATGGCGGCCGCCGGCGGCGTGCTCGTTCACAACCATCCATCAGGTGATCCAACGCCGTCGACCGAGGATCTCGAGCTCACAAAACGGCTCCGCGAGGTCGGGCGCCTCCTTGGCATTCCGATCATCGACCACGTCGTGATCGGCGACCGTTCGTTCCGCAGCCTCGCCGAATGGATGGGTACCGAGTTCTAACCGCGACATTGACAGGTCATCCGGGCGTGCCCATCTAGGCTGCAATGAGATTTCGCGCATTGGTCGCTGTGCTCGGCCTCCTCGGCGCATGTTCCACGCAAGTAGAGGTCGATCACGACACACCGCGCGTCGAGCAGGTCCAGCCCGCGAGCTTCAACGCGCCGCACGGACTCCAGTTCAAGGTCGTCGATGACGGGGCCACGGTGATGAAGCAGCTCACCGAGTACGTCGCGGTTGATCGAGAGCGCGGCGTCAAGGCCGAGGTCGATCGATGGCGCGCCGAGTCGGGCACCGCGCTCACCGACTTCTATCTCACCGCGAATGCCCCCGGCACGATCCAGAAGTTCGTGCTCGACGCGGGCGAAAAGGATCCCGACCTCCTGATCCCGCCCGGCCGCGAGCTCGTATTCGAGAAGCTCGACTCCGGCCTCTATCGCACCTACCTCGTGATCGGCAACGCCGAGCTCGACGACTCCTCCATCGAGAGCGCCGAGATGGCGTACAACGCCGCGATCGCACAGCCCACGGTGACCGTCAGCTTCACACCCGCTGCCGCGCGCCACTTCGGCGATCTCACCGCGCGCATCGCGGGCCACAAGCTCGCCGTGCTCGTCGACGGTTCGGTGGTCTCGGCGCCCGTGATCAACGGTCCGATCAACGGCGGCCGCGCCCAGATCACGTTCGGGCCGTCGGCCCACGTCGCGGACGATGCCGCGGCTCTCACGGCGCAGCTCGACGCGCGCTGACTTCTGTGGCCGAGTACTGGCCGACGCCCTACGGCCCAGGCGGGTTCGGCGGCGGCGGCCCCGGCGGCCCGTCGCGCAGGCGCTGCTCGAGCTCCTGCACCCGCCGCCGCGCCTCGTCGCGCTCGCGCTCCACGCTCGCGCGCGCATTCGCCGCCGCATCGCGCTCGCGCTCCGCCGCGCTCTGCGCCGCGCGCGCGGCCTCGCGCTCCTGCTCGGCGCGGGTCTGCCCCGACCGCGCGGCCTCGCGCTCCTGCTCGGCCGCCGCGGCGCTTTGCTTCGCCGCTTCGCGCTCGCGCTCGGCGCCCTCGCGCGCGGTCTTGGCCGAGTCGCGCTCCTTCTCCGCCACGGCCTGCGCCATGCGCGCTGCATCGCGGAACTTCTCGGCCTCGGTCTGCGCCTGCCGCGCGGCATCGCGGTCGGCGTTCGCGATGCCCGCGATACGCTCCGCATCCTCCTTCGCCTTCATCGCCTCCTGGAAGCGCTTGAACGCGTCATCGGCCTGGCCCTTCGCGGTCTTCGCCGCATTGTCAGCCGCCTGGCGCATCTGCTCGGCGGCCTTGCGTTTGGCTTCGGCCGCCCGGCGCAGCTGGTCGGCGTTCTGGCCTTTCTTCTGCGCGTCCTCGGCGAGAGCCTTGGCCTCCTCGGCTTCGCGCGTGGCCTCGTCGGCGGCACGGCCCTTCTCGCTGGCATCGGCGTTCGCCGCGGAGGCCATCGCCCGCAGATCGGCCTCCTCGCGCGCCTGGCGCGAGAGCTGCGCCCACACGAGGGCCCCGACGATCGCAAACGCGACGAGCGCACCGATCGCCACGGTGGTCGCCTTGTGCTTGCTCGCCCAGCGCGACATCCGGCCGGTCAGCGAGTAGCGATGCGAGAACACGAGGTCGCCGGTGAGGTACTGCTTGAGCGCGCGCACGAGCTCGTCCGCGGTGAACCGCTGCGCCGGATCGCGCGCGATCGCCTTCGCGATGATCCCGGAGAGCTCGGTGTCCTTCGGCATCGCCGCCGGCGCCGGATCGCCCGCCTTGAGCCAGTCGAGGAAGGCCTGGAGCTGCTTGCCGCGCGCGCCCTGCCCCTCGACGGTCTTCCACTCGAACGGCGTGGTGCCCGAGACCACCTCGTAGAGCGTCACACCGAAGCTGTAGACGTCAAAGCTCGGCTCGGCCGCGCGGCCCTGGCTCTGCTCGAGCGGCAGGTACGGCGGCGTGCCCGCGCTGATCGTCACCATGCGCCCGCTCATCGACGGTGGTTGATCGTTGAGGTCTGCCGCGTCGCTGCCGGGGGTGTCGAGATCCTTCGCGATGCCCCAGTCGATCAGCGTGGCCTCGCCGCGCTTGCCGAGGATGATGTTGTTAGGCGTGCAGTCGCGATGCACCACGCGGCGCTCGTGCGCGTACGCGAGCGCCTCCGCGATCGCCACGAGGTTCGACAGCAGCTCGAGCCGCTCGCGCGTTCGGGGCTTCCCATCGGTCTCCAGCTCCTCGAGCTCGTCGAGCCGATCGCGGAGCGAGATGCCATCGACGCGCTCGAGCACGCAGAACGGCCAGCCGACGGTCGCCTTGCCGAGCTCGTAGATCGTGACGATCGACGGATGCTGCAGCTTCGCGAGGATCCGCGCCTCGGTGGTGACCCGACGCTGGAACAGCTGCGCCATGCCCGGCGTCAGGTCGTCGCCTTCGCGCGGCGCCTTGAGGATCACGGTGCGGCCGAGTCGCCGGTCATCGCCGAGGAAGATCTGCGCCATGCCGCCGCGCGCGATCGGATCCGCCGGCCACCGGAACGCGTTCTCGCTGACCAGGCCCTTGGGCAGGTCGAGCTCGATCGGCGCGCTGTCGGGCGTGGCGCTCGCGGACTGCACGACCGACCGACACATCGAGCAGCTCGCGATGTGGCTGTGAACGTGGGGGAGCGACGCGTCCTTCAACTCCGCGAGGGTCGGGTGCTTCTCGCCGGCAACGCCGGGATGGGTCGGATCGGACTCCATGGCCTCACCATATCGCGTGATCGCCCGTGGGCCATTTGAATGGCTCTCACGGCTCGTCGCGGGTGTACGGTTCAGGGGTGGTCATGACGCGCGAGGTCGGCGAAACCACGGAGGAGCTGCCGAGCGTGCGCAGCGCGCGGCGGCTGCTCCTCGTCGCGCTCGCCGTGTTCGCGCTCGCCGCGTTCGGCCTCGCCGTGGTGCTCTCGATCGCGCCGCCGCGGGGCGCGCGCGCGGTCGCGCCCGAGACCACGGCCGCGATCGATGCGGAGGCCGCACGCCTCGCGGTGATCCTCGAGAGCACCACGAAGGCCGTGCACGCGCAGGCGACGGCGATGTCGGCGGGCCCGCAGCTCCGCGCTGGCGTGATGACGGATGCGGCGACCGTGAAGGATCTCGTCACGAGCGAGCTGCAGCTGCCGCGCAACCTCAACCAGACGCTCGAGGTCGTGCAGATCAAGGACGGCGCGCGCATCGTGCTCCTCACGCTCCCGGAGGGCTCGCCACCGATCGCCGCCGGCGACTTCGCGCGGTTCGCGATCGATGGCCGCAAGCAGGTCGCCGTCGTCATCGGCGTGCCGATCGCGCCCTACGATCCGGCGTCGACGATCACCGGCAAGCTCGTGCTCTCCACTCCGCTCGACTTCACGCTCACGCGCGAGACCATCGCCGGCACCGCCGTCCGCGCCTCGCTCTCCGGCACCGGCTGGAAGTACGTGATCGCGAACGCCGACGGCGAAGCCGGGCCGACGATCACCCGACCGGTCGTCCTCGCGAAGAGCTGGGGCATCGAGCCGCTCGTGCTCGAGGTCGCC
>JBBRED010000305.1:0-10756 GCA_038203335.1 Haliangiales bacterium
TGACGTCGAACGATCCATCGCCGAAGGCGCTCGCCTTGAAGCTCGCGTTGCACGGCAACACCACCTGGTCGTACGTGTTGTTCACGAGGTCGAACACGGCGAGGAGCACGCTGCCATCGGGCGCGCTGAGGAACCCGCCGAGCGCCTCGTTCGAGACGCGGTACAGCCCGATCAGCGCGATCCCGTTCCCCGAAGCTCCCGCCAGCTCGCTCGACACCGGCATCGGCGTGAGCGCACCGAGCGGCGACGCGTAGGTCACGAGCCCGTCGGGCGTGGGCATCGTGATGTCGAGCGAGCCATCGCCATCGAGGTCGCCGAACGCTGGTCGTCCGGTCTGGAACGGCGTCACGATCGAGACGCTCCTCGAGAGCAGCCCACTCGGATCGCCCTCGCGGACCACGATCGACGTGCGCGAGAGACCGACGACGTCGCCCGTTCCATCCGATCCGAGGTCGGTGATCGCGAGCTCGTTGACCTGGAACGGTCCCGCGACCGCGGGCGGTGCCAGCGTTCCACCAGGCGCGTGGCACAGCCCATCGGTGCCGCACGCGTAGGCGGCGCTCGGGCAATCCGTCGGTGTGTCGCACGTGACCGCGCAGCGCACGCAGCTCGCGTCGGTCGAGTCGCAGTCCTCGCCGGGCTCGATCAGGCCGTTGCCGCAGACGTTGCGATCGAGCGGATCGAAGCTCGTGCAGGCGGTGGAGATGAGGAGCAGCAGCAACGCATGGCGCATCACTTCGTGCCTCCGAACGGGTTCTCGATATCGTCCTTGCCGGGCCGCTTGATCGTCGGACCGCCCGCGCCGCCCTTCTTCTTGAGCTTCACCTTCAGCGGCTGATCGTGATCGGGGACCACCGTCGCCGACGTCGGCAGGTAGCCATCCGCCTTGAACGTCAGCACCATCGCCTCGGCGATGCGCGGCAACTGTACGGGCCCCGGTGCCGCGCCCACGGTCATGCCGCCGGCGAACACCTCCGTGCCATCGGGCACGCCGTCGATCGTGATGATCACCGTCTGCGGCGTGAGATCCGGCGCCACCAACGGCGGCTTCGCGGGCGGCGTGATCGGTGGCGCGACCGGCTTCGCGACGACCGGAGGCAGCGGCTTCGCTTCGGGGTCGCTCGAGCGCGTCGCCACCACGACCACCACGCCGATCGCGGCGGCCCCGAGGGCGGCGAGCGCGGCGTAGAGCGGCGTGCGCGAGCGACGAGCCGGCGGCGGCAGCTGCGACTCGGGCGTGACGTGCCCGCGGGGAACGCCGGTGATCCGCGCCGAGCTCGTGTTCACCGGTCGCGTCTCGAACGAGCGATGGCTCGGGCTGCTCTGCGCGTCCCAGCTCGTCGACGGGAGACCCGTCGCGAGGCCCGCGCTCGACGCCGCCTGCTCCAGCGCCTTCATCGCCGAGCGCAGATCCGCCGGGCGATCCGCCGGATCCTTGCGCATCAGCCAGCCGACGACCTCATCGATCTCGGGCGTCAGCTCCGCGTTGTGCGTCGATGGCGCCGACGGGGTATCCGAGATCTGCGCCATCAGGATCGACATGTAGTCGTCCGCGTCGTGCGGATACACGCCCGTCAGCATCAAGTACACGAGCACCCCGAACGCGTAGACATCCGTGCGGTGATCCACGTCCTTGCCGCGGCACTGTTCGGGGGACATGTAGTACGGCGTGCCGATCGGCGCGCCCGTCCGCGTCTTGTGCTTGAGGCCGTCCTCGGGCGACATCAGCTTCGCGATGCCGAAGTCGAGGAGCTTTGGAAACACGCCGCCGTCGGAGTCGCGGCCGAGGAACACGTTCTCGGCCTTGAGATCGCGGTGCGTGATGCCCTTCGCGTGCGCCGCATCGAGCGCCTTCGCGATCGCGCGGAGGATCGCGAGCGCGTCGCCGATCGGGATCCGCCGCTCGCGATCGAGCAGCTGATCGAGCGTCTCGCCATCGAGATACTCCATCACGTAGTACTGGCGACCGTCGTCGAGCTTGCCGAACGAGAAGATGTCGATGATGTGGCGGTGGCGGATCTGGTTGACCGCGCGCGCCTCGGCGATGAACCGGCTGACCATCTCCGGGTCCACCGAGAACCGGCGGGCCAGGACCTTGATGGCGACCTGCTTGCCGATCAGCGGGTGGACCGCCTTGAACACGGTGCCGAACGCGCCCTTGCCGAGCAGCCCTTCGACCTCGTACTCCCCCACCCGTTCCCCGGCGGCCAGGTCGGGATCGACCGGCAGCTCGGTCTCTGTGGTGGGCGAGGACACGGGAAGCTAGGACTGCAAGCGTCGCCCCAATGACTGTGTAGGGCAACTCCACGCTGACTCGACGATCAGCGTCGGAGTTAACGACGGTGGATTTCCATCGTGACCGGCGCTCCACGGAGTGGGCCTCGTGTCGTGTAGGTGTGTGTCACCAGCCGTGGTCAGGGCGCCATGATCGCGTTGTTATCGATCGCGACCAGCGTCTGCGAGAGCGCGCGCCCGTGCAAGGTCGCGAGCGTCTGCAGCGTGATCCCTGTCTTGCACAGGATCACGCCCTCGAGGTGGGCGTTCGCGTGGATGACGACCTGACCGGCGACCTGCCAGAAGATGTTCTTCGCCTGCGCGCCGCCGCTGAGGAGGACCTGCTTCGCCGTGCTGACGTCGAGGTCGTTCGAGATCTGGAAGATCCACACGTCGTTCGCGGTGCCGGCGATGGTGACGTCGGTCGGAATCGTGACGCCGGTGCCCCACGTGTACAGGCCGGGCGCGAGCGTCTGTCCACCGATGTTGCCGCTGCCGAGGTTCTTGAAGTCGGGGTTGGTTCGGCCGGCCGCATCCGTGTATGCGGTCTGCATGCCGAGGATCGCCGTCGTCAGGTTGGTCGGGCTCGGCACGGCGTAGTTGCTCGCGTAGATCTTTCCGGGCGCGACGACCGACGGCGACGTCGAGAACACGTTCGACGCGTCTGCCGTCATCGCGAAGCCGGTGATGAACGTCGCGGCGGCCGGGCTGATGCCGAGGTTGCCGCCGGTGATCGACGATCCAGTTACGTTGGTGATGCCGGTCTTCGCGAGCAGCACGAAGCTGCCGGCAGCGGCGACATCGGTCGACGTGCCGAGATCCAGCGGCGCGGGTCCGAGGCCGGAGGGGTTCTGCGGGTTGTGCATCGCATCCACACCGCCCGCGTCGGGACCCTGCTCTCCGTTGTCACCGCAAGCGACGGCGCCGAGGACGAGGGACAGTGCGAACGCGAGGGTCGTTGATCGATGCATGGCCCGGAGCTACAGCATCAATCGAGCCGTCGGCGAGCTCTCATGACTGCGCGGACTTAAGAGATTTCCATAACTTACGACGCACAACCCGGCTGGGCGTATTCGCTCGTCGGGCGAATCCCTAGCCGTGATCGAGCGCACGCTTGACCGAGAGCCGCGCGGCGCGCCGGGCCGGAACGAGGCTGGCGACGACGCTGCCCGCGATCACCAGCAGGGGCCAGGCGATGATCACCTTTGGATCCACGGCAAACGGCGTCGCGGCGATCAGCGACAGGCGCGAGGCCACGACCACGGTGAGCGGGAATGACAGCGCGATCGCGATCAGCGAGCTCGCACCACCGATCGCCAGCGCCTCCGACAGGACGATCCGAGCGACCCGGCCACCGGTCGCGCCGATCGCCTTCATGATCCCGAGCTCGCGCGTTCGCTCGGCGACCCCGACGGCCATCGCCGACGCGAGCCCGAACAAGCCGACCAGCGCGAGGATCGCGGCCATCGCGATCACCGCGCGGGTCACCATCGCGAGGTGATCGTCGATGATCGAGCGCAGGAGCGGTGTCGGCATCGCGTAATCGAGCGCGATCCGTTCCGTCGCTGCGGTGCGCTCGAGGGCCGCCAGGATCTCGGCGCGGTCGGCGGGCGACCGCGCCGTCGTGTCGATCCGCACCAGACGCACGCCGCCGGTGCCGGACGTCCGCGCGAACACCGAGGCGGTCACGAACGCGGAGCCACTACCGATCTCCTCGACGATTCCCACCACGGTCAACGTCGTGCGCGTTCCGTCCACGGTGATGTCCACGCGATCGCCGGGACGTGAGCCGTGCAGCGCGTTGTGCCCGAGCACAACGGCATCATCGTCGGAGGCGGTGAGCCAGCGACCCTCGAGCAGGGGAAGGGTCACGAGCGTGCTGCCGCCCGCGGGCGGCGCAGTCACGCTCAGGCTCCCGTGACCTCCATCGGGATAGGTGTGGACGATCGCGACCTCTCCCGCGCGCGCGATCGAGGCCGGCGCCGTGCTCCACGCCTCGAGCGTACGAACGCCCGCCACACGCGCGAGCGCGGCCACGCGTGCCGCGGGCTGGGTGTCGTGGAGTCGGAGCTCCACATCGAAGTGGCGCGACACATCGATGCGAGACGAGACCTGGTCCATCCCGCGGCGCACGTTCGCCGCCGTGATCACGAACGTCCCCCCGACGACGAGGAGCAGCATCGTCGTGATCAGTCGAGCCGGGCGGCGCAACGCGTTCCGGACGCCGAGAGGAATCCGCGCGAGCCGCGGCGCCGCGAAGGCTCCGCCCGCGCCGTTGTCGGCGAGCGCACGCCGCACCGTGACCCGCGTCGCGCGTGCGATCGGGACCGCGGCGACGCCGAGCGGAACCACCAGTCCAAACCCGATGACGGCGACGAACACCCAGCCCGGGATCGAGGGATCCGCGAGCACGATGTTCATCATCCCGGCGATGTTCCGGGTCATGCCGCCGCCTCCCATCGCTCCCAGCGGGATCGCGATGATCACCCCGGTCATCGCGATCGCGACGATGAACGTGCCGTAGAGCGCGGCGAGCTGCCCGGTCGACGCGCCGACCGCCTTCATCACGCCGATCTCCCGGGTCTGCCGCGCGAGGATCGACGACAGGATGGTCGCCATCACGATCGTGCTCAGCACGAACAGCAGCGCGCTGAACACGAGCAACACCAGCTGCACGGCGTTCATCAGCGCCTGGTGCGGATGCGTCCCGAGGGTCGGGACGCGAACCTCGTGAACGTCGTGACCCGCGTCGCGCAACGAGCGCGCCAGCTCGGAGGCTCGATGCTCGGCCTCCCCGGTCGTCGTCGGCTCGGGTGAGAACCGGACCAGCAGTTGATGGAGGACCGGCGGCTCTCCGAGGAGCGAGAGCGTGGCCGTGGAGATGTACGCGCACCCGCGGTGCTCCTGCCACGCGGGGGCCTGCGCCGCATCGTGGACCGTGCCGCTCACCGGCATCGTCGTCGGGGTTCCGTGCGGAGTCTGGACGATCACCGTCGGTGACCCGCCGTCCACGCCGATCACGTCGGGCGCCGTGCGCTCGAGGAGCAGCGTCCCCGGTGCCGCTGGCCAGGCCCCCGACTCCGGGCGGACCACCGCGATCCGTTGTGCGGAGAGATCCTCGGCGACGAACAGCACGAGCATCTGCCACGGGGCGTCGGCGCGCGGCTTGACCCGTGCCCGGATCATGTCGCGACCGTCGACGTCGGCGAGATCGCCGCGCGCGCGGAGCATCTGCAGCAGCGCCGCATCCACGGGCTCCGCCAGCTCGAGCGTCGCGTCGGCGGGCCGGGTCGCGAGAAAGCTCGCCGCGATCTCGCGCTGCAGCACGGTCCGCGTCGCGAGCACGGCGCCCACCCCGGTCAGCGACAGCCCGACCGCGAGCTGCATGATCGCGATCCGCCCCCACGCGGTGCGGAGGTCACCGCGCAGCTTGCGCCACCGCACGCTAGCCACGAGCGACCTCGCGGTGCGTGATCTCCGCGATCTGTCCGTCGGCCAGCGACACCACGCGATCCGCCCGGCGCGCGATCTCGCGCTCGTGCGTGACGAGCACGACCGTCTTGCCGCGGGCGCCCAGCTCCGACAGGAGCGAGAGCACCTTGTCGGCGGTCTGAGAGTCGAGGTTGCCCGTCGGTTCGTCGGCGAGGAGCAGAGGAGGATCGTTCGCGAGAGCGCGCGCGATCGCGGCCCGCTGCTGCTGGCCGCCGGAGAGCGCCGAGGGGAACTTGTTCGCCTGCGATTCGATGCCGACCCGCGCGAGCAACTCGGTCGCGCGATCCTTCGCGCGCGCCGGAGACAGCGTCCCGGCGAAGTCGATCGGAAGCATCACGTTCTCGCGTACCGTGAGCGTGGGCAGCAGCTGGAAGAACTGGAACACGATGCCCACGGTGCGGCCCCGCCACCGCGACCGCGCGCTCTCGGTCATTCCCTCGACCGACGAGCCGCCGACGCGCACGGTGCCCGAGGTCGGGCGATCGATCCCGGCGATCAGGTTGACGAGGGTGGACTTGCCGCTGCCGGAGCGCCCGACGATGGCGACCACTTCCCCGGCCTGGATCGTGAGCGATACGCCCGCCAGTGCGTGGAGCTCGCCCTGTGGTGTTGGGTAGATCCTGCGCGCCTCGTTCAGCTCGATCACCGGTGTGGTCATGACGCGACGGTAGGGACGCCAGATGACCCGCGAATGCTCGCTTCGTGTCCGTTTGTAACCGCGTGCACGTCCCGCCCCGGACCTGGCTAGACTCGCCGCATGCCCTCCGACATCCTGGCGCTCCTGGTCGAGGACGACGAACGGCTCGCCCGGTTCACCGGCGAGTTCCTCACCCAGCATGGCGTGGATGTGACGCGGGTGGCCGACGGCGAAGATGCCTTGCGCCAGGCGCGGGTGCGCTCGTACGACGTGATCATCCTCGACCTTATGCTGCCCCGCCGCGACGGCCTCGACGTGTGCCGCGAGCTCCGCGCGAAGTCGGCGGTCCCGATCCTGGTCGTGACGGCGCGCACCGACGAGGCCGATCGCGTTCTTGGCCTCGAGCTCGGCGCCGATGACTACCTCACGAAGCCGTTCTCGCCGCGCGAGCTGCTCGCCCGGGTCCGCGCACTGGTGCGACGTGCGCGCGGCCACCTGGGAGCGGAGGCGAACGTGATCCGCGCCGGGCACCTGGAGCTCCACACCGGATCGATGACCGCACAGTTCGCCGGCCGGCCGCTCGACCTGACGACCTACGAGTTCTCGATCCTGCGCGTGCTCGCCGAGCGCGGGGGCCGCGTCCTCTCGCGCGAGCAGATCCTCGAGCTCGTGCGGGGCACGTGCGACGACGCGTTCGACCGCTCCGTCGACGTCCGGATCTCGCGGATCCGGCAGAAGCTCGGCGAGGAGGCTGGCACACCCTCGGCGATCCGGACCGTGCGCGGCGTCGGCTACATGTTCGCGACGGACGGCCAGTCGTGAGCAGCGTGCTCGATGCAACCCTGGGTCGCAGCCTGCTGATCCGGATCTGGGCGCACGGCGTGCTGCTGTTCGCCGGCGTGATCGTGACGGTGCTGATCGGCCGCTCGCTGATGTCGGACATCGACGATTCGCACGCGATCCACGCGCACCCATACCTGGCCGTGGCCCTCGGCGAGCGAGCCCTCGCACGCGCCAGCGATCCCGCCGCGCTCGCCGACGAGGTCAGGCGCATCGCGCACGAGACACCCCTCGAGGTCAGCGTCTACGGCGCCGATGGAACGCTGCGCGCCGGTCCCGCGGGGACGCCGCCCTCCGCCGAGGAGCGCGCGGCCCTGGCGGGCGACCTTGCGCCGACCTGGCGACACGACCGGATGCTCGTCGGTGCCGTCACCGGCACGACCCTCACGGCGATCGCGGTGCTGCGCACGCCTGCCCCGCCCTCGATCCCGTGGCACGCCGTCCTCTTGCTCGGAGGCGCGCTGCTGCTCGCGTTCGTGTTCGTCGCCGGTCCGCTCACGTTCTCGATCGCGCGCCCGATCGAGAAGCTGCGCGCGCTCGCGGTCGAGCTCGGACGCGGCAACCTCGCCGTGCGCTCCCACGCGGTCCGCCGCGACGAGATCGGTGACCTCGGCCGCGCGTTCGACGCGATGGCCGCGCAGATCCAGCGCCTCCGCAGCGCCGAGCGCGAGCTCCTCGGCGACGTCTCGCACGAGCTTCGCACTCCGCTCGCCCGGATGCGCGTCGTCCTCGAGCTGGCGCAGGACGCCGACCTCGCCCGAACCCATCGCTACCTCGGCGAGATCACCACGGACCTCACCGAGCTCGAGCAGCTCGTCGACGACATCATCACCTCGGCGCGGCTCGATACCGAGACCGCTCGCTGGGATGAAGCCCGCCCGCCGTTGCGCCGCCAGCAGCTCGCGATCGATCTCGTTCTCGACGCCGCGATCGCGAGGTTCCGCGCCGCCTACCCGGCCCGGGCGCTTCACGTCCAGCGGCCACCGACCGGGAGCGTCGTCGATGGAGATCCGGCGATGATTCGGCGAGTGATCGAGAACCTGCTCGACAACGCGCGCAAGTACTCCGCCGAGGACGCGCCGATCGAGCTGCGCGTCGAGCGCCGAGACACCGCCATTCACGTCGAGGTGATCGACCGCGGCGTCGGAATCGCGACCGAGGATCAATCGCGCGTGTTCGCCGGGTTCTTTCGCGCAGATCGCAGCCGGACCCGGAGCTCGGGCGGCGTGGGCCTCGGTCTCGCGCTCGCGCGACGCATCGTCTCGGCGCACGGCGGTGAGATCGGGTTCTCCAGCAAGGTCGATCGCGGATCCACGTTCTGGTTCCGGCTCGCGGCCGAGCCCGCGCCTGGACCGCCATCGGCGCCCTGACCCGCCCGCCGTAGCAACCGCGCCGCGCGACGCGTGTCTCCCCACCATGCGCGATTGCTCGCGTTCTCGCTCCTCATCCGGAACCACGTCCCGTCGCGCACGCAGCGGCCGCGGATCGCGCGCGCGGAGATCCGCGCCTACGCGGCGCGCTTGACGAGCGCGCGGAACCGCTCATCGAAGTCCGAGACCAGCGTCTGCGTGAACGCCGGCCGCTTCGAGATCCGGTGCGACCACGCCGCGATGCGAGGCAGCCCCTCGTAGAGATCGATGCCGAGCTCTTCGCCGAGGCGCTCGAACCGGAACAGCGCCGGCCCCGCCGCGAAGTCGATGAGACCGAGCTCCTCGCCGAAGAACCACGGGCCCACCACCGCCTGCTCGAACCGCTGCAGCGCCTCGCGCGCCGAGGAGATCGCGGACGTGCGCTCGGCCGGCGTCGCGGCGACCGCGATCTTGTAGTGGCCCGCCATCAGATCGCTCGATAGCTCGATCCACATCCGGTGCCGCGCGCGCGTCAGCGGATCGGCGGGCATCAGCGGCGGCGCGGTGGTCTCGTCGAGGTACTCGAGGATCACGGCCGACTCGAAGATCGGTACGCCGTCGACGAGCAGCACCGGCACCTTGCCGCGCGGCGAGATGGCGAGAAACCACTCGGGCTTCGCCTGCAGGTCGATCGCGCGCTGGGTAAACGACACGCCCTTCTCCGTCAGCAGCGCCGAGGCGCGATGAACGAACGGGCACAACGGATGGCTGATCAGCTCGAGCGTGGGCATGCCCACACCGTGGCTCCGGATCCGTCCGTCCGGCAGACGTCTATCCGCTACAACAGAATTGCTCGAAGAGACGCGAATCCCGGTGTACCTCAGGCACAGCGCTGTTCCCGTGACGGCAGCGCGCGCCGCATCAGTCCAGCACCGTCGTGACCTCGGGCCCGTGCGGGCCGATCAACACGGTGTGCTCGAACTGCGCGGACAGCGCGCCGTCGGCGGTGCGTACCGTCCAGCCGTCGGGATCGGTGCGAACCGCCGCCGTGCCGGCATTCACCATCGGCTCCAGCGTGAACGCCATGCCCTCGCGCAGCCGGTGTCCCGACCGCGTTCGACCGACGTGCAGCTAACACACGAACTCGACTGGACCGAGTTAGAGGAGGTTGTCGTCGAGAATCACAAACCGCAAACCGGTCTGACGTTGACGTTGACGTTGATGTTGACGTCGGCGTGGTCGTGGATTGGCGTCAACGCGTTTGAGACCGTCGGTATAGAGGAATAGTAAGTCCGCAGGCGACAGTGTCGTTCCGGACGACACCTGCAGCGTTTTGCGGCGGGTTGATTCTCACCCAGCCCAACCCGCGAGGGTTCCGAAGCGCGTCGGTCGTCGGATTCGGAAACCGACATCGAGCTTCTCGAGACGAAGGACAGGTTGCGTCGGCGCAGCTCGGCGATGAAGCCGTGGTCGGCGAAGTCGGAGTCGGCGTCGCCGATGCCCTGCAGCAGCAACAGCAGTCACCGCGCCGGTCCCGCCGGATCGACACGATCCAGCTGCGAATCTGGACCAGGGCGAGGTAGTTGCGGCGCGTTTCCTCGCAGTCTGTTGCTGTTAGTCCAGCACCGTCGTGATCTCGGGCCCGTGCGGGCCGATCAGCACGGTGTGCTCGAACTGCGCGGACAGCGCGCCGTCGGCGGTACGTACCGTCCAGCCGTCGGGATCGGTGCGAACCGCCGCCGTGCCGGCATTCACCATCGGCTCCACCGTGAACGCCATGCCCTCGCGCAGCCGGTGTCCCGACTGCTTCCGACCGACGTGCGAGACATGCGGATCCATATGCATCGCGCGCCCGATGCCGTGGCCTCCGTACGCCTCGACGACGCTGCCCGCGCCACCGACGTGCCCCACGATCGCCGCACCGATATCGCCGAGCCGCGCGCCCGGCACCGCCGCCCCGATGCCCGCGTCGCGCGCGCCGCGAGCGAGCTCGACGAGCGCGATCGCGTGCCGCGCGGCATCGCCGATGACGAACGTCGCCGAGGTGTCGCCGTGGAAGCCGTCGAGGTTCGTCGTGACGTCGACGTTGACGATGTCACCCTCCGCGAGGCGCTCGGTGGCGCGCGGGATGCCGTGACACACCACGTGGTTGCGACTGGTGCAC
>JBBRED010000306.1:0-10718 GCA_038203335.1 Haliangiales bacterium
GACCGCCTCGCCGAAGGTAGCCAGGGCGTGCTCGAGCGGATCCTCGCCGAGAAGGCGAAGCAGGCGCCGCAGCGCCCGCCGACGGAGACGACCAAGCCGCCGATGTTCACGGACACCCCGACGCGCGTCGCCCCGGCGCCCGTCCAGGAAGCGCTGCTCGGCAACGAGAGCAGCGGCAGCGGCGGCCCGAGGCGCAAGCGCCCCGACTCGTTCGGCGATCAAGGCACGCCCCTGCCCCGCCCGATGCCGTTCCACTCCGACGCCGACGAGTTCCCCGAGGAGGCGTTCGAGGAGGCGACGAAGGTCCGCGCGCTCGACGAGCTGATCGCGCAGACCGCCGACGCCACCGCGACCACGACCTTGCGCGACGAGCTCGCCGATCGGCGTCCGCGCGCGGACTCCACGCTCGCCGATGCACCGCGCGCGGAGACCCGCGCCGAGACCGTCCCCGCCGAGGGCGCGATCAAGCAGCGGATGGTCGATCGCGACTCGGCCCCCGGTCTGCCGAGCCCGCCCGAGGCGCGCAATCAGCCGAAGCTCCTCGACACCACGCCGTCCCCGCGCTCGGAGCCGTCGCCGTCGCAGCCGCCGCTGAACCAACCCAACCCCGCGGGCCTGAAGACCCAGCTCGGCATGGAGCCGGCGAAGATGCCGCTCCGCCCCGGCACTCCGTCCAACGCTCCCGCGACCTCACCCGCTCCGGCCCGCCCGGTCGCGAAGGATGCGATCACCAAGCCGACCGGCATGCGCGCCGTCGCCGCCGAGCCGAAGCTGCCCGAGGCGAACAAGAAGTCGAGCGCGCCGATCCTGCTGCTGCTGTTGCTGCTCGTCGCAGCCGGCGCGGCCGCGACCTGGTTCTTCGTGATTCGCCCCAAGGGCGAGGACGCGGCCGACACCAATACCGTGAAGCCCGGTTCGGATGGCTCGGCGGTCGTCACCAACCCGAACGGTTCGAACGGCTCCGATGGCAGCGGCGGAAGCGCCGCGATCGGCACCAACGGCTCCAACGGCTCGGATGGCTCGGCCGTGGCGATGGTCGGCTCGAATGGCTCGAACGGATCCGCCTCGGCGCCCGCCGCGGAGATGGTCGAGACGCTGATCTCCGCGCCCGGCATCGACAAGGCGACCATCGAGGTCACCGGCACCGATCAGACCGGACCCGCGCCGCTCAAGGCGAAGCTCGAGAAGGGCAAGACGTACAAGGCGCACGTGATGGCGCCTGGCTTCGCGATGCTCGATCTCGAGATCAAGGGCGGCGACAAGGCGGTCGCGAAGCTCGTCGCCAAGCCGCGCGTCATCACCGTCTCGAGCGATCCGCCCGGCGCGCTGATCTACATCGACGGCGCACCCACGGGTCACTCCACGCCGTTCGATGTCGAGCTCTCGAAGGTCCAGGCCGCGCGCAAGAGCGTGCGCGTGCAGCTGCGCAAGGGCGGCTTTCGCCCCATCGAGCGCGTGCTCGATGCCGGCAAGTACACCGAGGACGCCGCGCAGATGATCGCGAAGCTCGACGAGAAGCTCACCGTCCAGCAGGCGGTCGTGAACACGAACAACAACACGACCAACAACAACACGGGCAACACCACCGTGAAGACCGGCTCCAACGGCTCGAACGGATCGAACGGATCCGCCGGCTCGGCGACGCCGGCCAACGGCTCGAACGATACCGGGTCAAACGGTGGCAACACGGGCGGCTCGGCCGTGACGCCGCCGACCGGCACGGGCTCGAACAGCGGCACCACCACGGGCTCCGCCGCGACGCCGCCCACGGGCGCAGGCTCTGGCTCCGCGATCAAGCCGACCCCGCCCACGGGTGCCGGCTCCGGCTCTGGCTCGGCAGCGTCGACGATGCCGAAGGAGCCCGAGCCCGACTTCGTCAAGAAGCTGCCGTAGCGTCTAGCGCAGGCCGCCGGCGGCCTTGACCCACTTGCTCGGGTCGCCGATCTGCGGTTTGTGGCCGCCGCGCGTCAGGTAGCGCACGGCCTGTGCGAGGCCGTCGAGCGTGAGCGGGTACATCGCGAACACGCTCGCGATCACCTCGATCGTGGTGCCCGCCCAGAACCGGTCCGGCTCGGGGTTGAGCCAGGTCGCGCTGCGGAAGTGCGCGGCGAGCCGCCGCAGCCACTCGTGCCCCGACGCGCGGTTCTGCGCGTAGAGGTACATCGAGCCGCCGGGATCGAGCAGCTCGGCGGGATGCATCAGCGCGTCGCCGACCATCACGAGCTTCTCGTCGCGATCGGTGGTCGCGAGGAGGTCCGCGACCTGGACCGGCTTTCTGAACTCGGCGTCCTCGTAGACCGTGTTGTAGACGCAGTTGTGGAAGTAGTAGCTCTTGAACTTCGCGAACCGGCCCGAGCGGGACGCGGCGGTGAACAGGCGCGACATCAGCTCGGAGTGCGGATCCATCGAGCCGCCGACGTCCATCATCAGCATGACCTTGACGCGGTTGCGCCGCGGCGGCCGGAACACGATGTCGATCTCGCCGGCGTTCTTGCAGGTCTTGTCGATGGTCTCGTCGAGATCGAGCTCCTCGATCGCGCCCTCGCGCCCGAGCTTGCGCAGACCGCGAAGCGCGACATCGATCTGGCGCACGTCGAGCACCACGTCGCGCCGGTACTCCTTGAACCGGCGCTCGTCGGCCACGGCCATCGCGCTGCGCCCACCGCCGCCACCCACGCGCATCGCGTTCGGGTTCTTGCCGCCGGTGCCGAACGGCGACGTGCCGCCAGTGCCGATCCAGCGGTTGCCGCCGTCGTGCCGCTCCTTCTGCTCCTTCAGGCGCTGCGCGAACAGCTCGCGCAGCTTCTCGAGGTCCAGGCCCTCGAGCGCCTTGCGCTGCTCCGCGGTCATCGCATCGAACGCCTTCGGATCGTTCAACCACTCGAGCAGCTGCTCGGTCAGCGCGAGCGCCTGCGGATAGATGTCCTTGAAGTACGCGAGGAACGCCTCGTCGTACGCGTCGTAGAGCGCGATGTCCTTCACGCACAGCGTGCGCGCGAGGCGGTAGAAGCCATCGAGCGAGCTCTCGTGGAGCCCGAGCGCCATCGCCTCCATCAGCGCCATCCACTCGTGCGTGGACACCGGCACCTTCCGCGCGCGCAGCTCGAACAGGAAGTCGATCAGCACGAAGCTACGCCTTCGCTCGCTTGCCCATCAGCTCCACGTCCTGCTCGGTCTTCAGCAGCGTGCCGAGGAACGGAATGCCGCCGGAGACGCGAGACAGATCGACGTTCGCCTTCTTGAGCGCGAGGATCCAGTCGACCAGCTCCGAGGTCGACGGCTTCTTGCGCAGCTTCGGCGTGGCGCGCAGCCCGAAGAACACCTCGAGTGCGTTGTCGAGCACCTTGTCGGTGATGTCGGGGTGGTGGACCTTGACGATCTCCGCCATCAGCTCGCGGTTCGGGAACTGGATGTAGTGGAACACGCAACGACGAAGGAACGCGTCGGGCAGCTCCTTCTCGTTGTTCGACGTGATGATCACGATCGGTCGCTCGATCGCGGCGACCTCCTTGCCGGTCTCGTCGATGCGGAACTTCATCGCATCGAGCTCGTGGAGCAGGTCGTTCGGGAACTCGAGGTCGGCCTTGTCGATCTCGTCGATCAGCAGCACCACCCGCGACGGGGCCGCGAGCGCCTCACCGAGGGGTCCGAGCTTGATGTACTTCGCGATGTCGCGGACGTTCGCCGCGTCGCCGAACCGGGAGTCGTGGAGGCGGGCGACCGTGTCGTAGACGTAGAGGCCGTCCTTGGCCTTGGTGGTCGACTTCACATGCCAGCGGATCAACGGCAGGCCAAGCGAGAGCGCGAGGTTCTCCGCGAGCAGCGTCTTGCCCGTGCCGGGCTCGCCGCGAACCAGCAGCGGCCGCGCGAGCGCCACCGCGACGTTCACCGCGTGCTTGAGATCCTCGCTGGCGATGTAGCTGGCGGTCCCCTGGAATTGGTCGAAGGCGTCGGACATCGCGCTGACCTTAGCGCACTTTTCCGAGAAACGGTCAGCCCTGACCGTAACTGCAGGAGGCGGGAGCGCTAGCCAGGCGAGACACCTCGCCACCGACGACGATCGAGGGATCTGTGGCACCACGCGCGCCTCGTCGTTTCGTTTCGCGGGGTTTCCGGATCGCGGCTGCAACCCGCGGTCGGCGATCCGTCAACCGCGCGAAACATCGACGCTCTGGCACCCGAGCTGCACATCGATCGCCCGCCATTCCAACCAAGGAGACCACGATGATGTTCGATGCACTCACCAACGACGAGCTCGTGACCGCGACCGGTGGCTACGTGCTGCGCAAGGCGAACGCAGGCCAGGAGGAGCTCAAGACCCAGGTCCAGGCGCTGGCGACCAGCGTGAAGGACGCTGCCGCCGCATCGACGACTGGCGCCGCCGACAAGGCGTCCCAGCAGCAGTCGATGATGATGATGATGATGATGATGCGACGCTGATCAGACGAGTGCGGTGATCAGCGCTGCGACGATCACGGCCACGCCGGCAACGAAGAACGGCAGGTCGCGACGGGCGAGGCGGTGGCGCTGGGTGACTTGTTCGTAGGTCGTCATGCTCCGAGCTAAAGCATGCGGCGGACCAACTCACGGCCGAGCGAATCCAGACGCTTACACGACATCTGGCCGGCGCGGACGCGGACAGCCGTCCGGACACGTGGACACGTGGACAGTACGGCTACTTGCGCTTGCCGCTCGCGTGCGCGTCCGCGACGCCGTACAGCCAGGTCGCGACACGACCTAGAACCACGTCGAGAACCCGACCATGAGCAGCACGTAGTGCGACTTGAACGTGCCCTGGTTGTAGGGGTTCTCGGTCTGCAGGCCGGGCGTGATCAGCGGGTTCGTCGGGTCCGGACCCTGGCGATCCTCGAGCGGACGGTTCGTGTTGCCGTCACCGCTGCAGCCGATCGTGCCGGCCGCCGAGGTCGGGTTGCAGTCGCTGCCATCGGACGACGCGCCGGGGTTCGTGTTCGTGCCTTCGAGCACGACGCCACCTCCGGCGTTGACCTGGAACCGCCGCGACTTGTACGCGCCGCCGACCGCGATCGTCGTCCGCGCCGCGCCATCGAGGTTCGCGCGCAACCATCCGGTCTTCGCGGCGCGCGTGTCGTACGCGATGCCGCCGCGCACGATCACCTCGTTCGGTGCGATGCCCTCTCCGAGCGGGATGTGATAGCTGCCGCCGAGCCGGAACGAGAACGTGTCCTTGAGGCCGTAGTTGAGGAAGTTCTTCTCGAGCGGCTGCGAGAACGTCTCCGGGTTGCCGTTGATGTCGTTCGAGTAGAGGCCGGAGTCGATGACGATCTTGTACTGCTGCGGGCTCGTGCAGTTCTCGTCGACGAGCGAGCCATCCGGTTTGTGGTCGCAGCTCGCGCCCCAGTTCTCCCAGTTGACGTTGAGCTCGACGTCGCCCTTCAGGGTGTCGTTCGGACCGAGGAACTTGTAGCGCGCGCCGATGGTGGCGTTCTGCGGAAGCTCGAGGTTGATGCACGCCTTCTGCTTCTCGAACGTTCCGCCGGTCGCGCACGACGTCATGTCATCGGGAATCGGACCGAGCGACGTCGCCGTCGACACGCCCGGCCCCTTCACGCTCTGCGCGGTGCCCTTCGCGCGGATCACGAACGCCGAGTTGTAGACCGCGCCGACCTCGATGTTCGGCGTCGGACGATACGTGGCGCCGATACCGAACGCCGGGATGAAGCCATCGGAGACCTCGGCGGTGAACAGCGAGTCCTGATTGACGGACTCGGTGACGTTGACCGGCGTGCCCCACACCGCGACCACGCTTTTGCTCGAGAGACTCCCGGCGGTGAACCGCGCGCCGACATCGAGCTCGGGGAGGATGCGGTAGCTCGCCGCGATCGTCGGCAGCAGGAGCTTCGACTCCTGCTCGAGGATGTCGTAGCGGGTCGGCGGCGGCGCCGCGTTGGGATCGCCCGGGTTCGCGACGCTCGGGAACTTGTAGCCCGCGCTCATGTCGCGGAACGGGTAGCCACTCGGGGCGTAGAGACCGACCGCGAGGCGGAGCTTCGGCACCTTGCCGTTGAGATCGGTGACGACCGCGACGACCGGGATCGGCTGGAACTTCCCGACGCCGAGCGGCGGCTTCGGATCGTTCTCGATCGTCGGATACGCCTGGCCCTCGTAGGTGGTGTTCAGATCGGGCGCGTCGTCATAGGTTCCACGGCGCGTGAACTCCATGAAGTAGCGGATGAACGCGGCGGAGACCGTGATCGTCCAGCCCGTGGTCTTCGCGAGACCCGCGGGGTTGATCGAGAGCGCCTCGCCGTCGTCGACGGAGGTCACCGCCGCGCCGGCGCGCGACGTGGACGTGGCACCGGATCCAGGGAGGAACAGACCGCCCGCGCCCGCCACCGACGGAACGAGGAGACTGCCGACAAGCACGAGCCCACCAAGCTTCATGGTGGCCGGAACCTAACTCAGTTACCTAGAACCAGGTCGAGAATCCGAGCATGAACATCACGTAGTGACTCGAGAAGCTTCCCTTGTTCGTCGGCGCCTCGATCTGCGAGGTCGGCACGACGATCGGGTTGATCGGATCGGGGCCCTGGCGGCCGTCGCTGCCCACCGGGTGCTCGACGCCGTCACCGTTGCAGCCGAGCATCGTCTTGTCCTTCTCGGTCGGGTTGCACGTGCCCGCGTTGTCGTTCGTTCCCTCGAGGATCACGCCGCCGCCGAGGTCCACCTTGAACCGCTTCGCCTTGTAGCCGGCGCCGACGGTCATGGTCGTGCGGGCGGCGCCGTCGATGTCGGCGCGGAGCCAGCCGGTCTTCGCCGCCCTCGTGTCGTAGCCAACGCCACCGCGCAGCGTGACCGTCGCATCGTTCATCGGGATGTCGTAGCTGCCACCAACGCGCGCGCTGTACGTGTCCTTGAAGCCGTGCGGGACGATGTTGTCCTTGATCGCGAGGTTCGGCGTTCCGTTCAGGTAGATCTGCGCATCGGCGACGATCCGGTAGTTGGTCGCGCGCTCCGCGGACCAGTTCTCCCAGCCGAGGTTGAGCTCGACGTCGCCCCTCTGCTTGCCATCGGCGCCGAGGAACTTGTAGCGACCGCCGAGCGTGGCGGTCATCGGGAGCGCGAGCTCGACGCACACCTTCTGTTTCTCGATGGTGCCGCCGGCGGCACAGCGCACGTCCTCCGACGGGCCGATCGTGATCGGCTGGCCGTTGAGGCCGACGTTCGGACCGGTCTCGCTGGTCGCGTCGCCCTGTGCGCTGACCGAGATCTCGGAGTTGTACGCGGCACCGACCTCGATCTTGTCGGTGGGGCGGAAGTTCACGCCGAGACCGAACGCGGGCACGAACTTGTCCGTCGCATCGACGGAGAACAGCGCGTCCTCCTTGACGTACTCGACGGTGTTCGCCGGATTGCCCCAGATCGTGACGGTCGACTTCAGATTCGCGTAGCCGGCGGAGAACCGCGCGCCGACATCTAGGTTCGGGAGGATGCGATAGCTCGCCGCGATCGACGGCAGGATGACCGCCGCCTCCTGCTTGACGATGTCGTAGCGCGCCGGGGCGGGCGCCACGTCGAAGTCACCATTGAACGCGTACTTCTTGCAGCCGCCGGCGCCCTTCGTGCACATGTCGCGGAACGGATACGCGTTCGGCGCGAACAGGCCGATCGCGAGGCGGAGGTTCGGAACCGCGCCCCCGAGGTCGGTCGAGATCGCGAACACCGGCACGGGCTGGAACGATCCAGCGCCGAGCTTGAGATCCGGATCGTTCTGCACCGTCGGGTACGCCTGCCCCTCGTAGGGCAGCACGTCCGTGGGGAGCGCGTCGTACGTGCCGCGACGCGTGAACTCCATCGCGTAGCTGATGATCGCCATCGACAGCGTGATCGTCGTCCCCGTGGACTTCGCGAAGCCCGCCGGGTTGATCGACAGGGCCTCTCCGTCGTCGGCTGACGTCACCGCCGCGCCCGCGCGCGAGGTCGAGACCGCCCCCGAGCCCGGCAAGTACAGGCCACCTGCGTGCGCCTGCGACGCCAACCCCACCACCGTGATCATCGTCAGCGAACGAAGCTTCATGTCGGGCGCGAGGGTAGCCCACCCCTGCGCCGCTCGTGAAGCCCGATGTGAGTCAACAAGATGGCGATCGCCGCGGGCGTGATGCCGCTGATCCGCGAGGCCTGGCCGACCGAGCGCGGGCGAATCGCCTCGAGCTTCTCGACGACCTCGTTCGAGAGGCCCGGGATGTCGCGATAGGCGAGCTCCTCGGGGACGCGAACGCCGTCGGCGCGCGCGATGCGGGCCGCTTCCGACTCCTGGCGCCGCAGGTAGCCCGCGTACGTGACCTCGACCTCGAGCCGCTCGAGCGCCTGCGGGCTCGCGTCGCTCGGAGCGACCCCGCCGGCGGCGGCGATCTGCTCGACCTCTGCCCAGCCCAGCTCGGGACGCTTGAGCAGCTCCGCGAGCGTGGCGCGGCGGCCGACGAGTGGCGCCGAGGCGTACCCCGCCAGCGCGGCAGTGACGCTGTCGCAGCCGACGACGAAGGCGCGCTCGGCGCGCTCGTGGGCCGCCGCGAGCTCCGCGCGCCAGGTCTCGAACTCGCGCCAGCGCGCGTCGTCGACGAGGCCGAGCCGGCGCGCGATCGGGAGCAGGCGGTCCACCGTGTTGTCCTCGCGGAGCAGGAGCCGGAACTCCGCGCGCGAGGTCATCATCCGGTACGGCTCCTTCGTGCCGCGCGTGGTCAGATCGTCGACGAGCACGCCGCCGTAGGCCTCGTCGCGGCGAAGGATCAGCGGCTCTCGATCGCCCGGGCCGAAGCCGAGCGCGAGCGCCGCGTTGATGCCGGCGAGCAGGCCCTGGATCGCGGCCTCCTCGTAGCCGCTGGTGCCGTTGATCTGGCCCGCATGATAGAGGCCGGCGCAGCGGCGCGTCTCGAGCGTGGGCAGCACCTCGCGCGGGTCGATGAAGTCGTACTCGACGGCGTATCCGGCGCGCGTCATCTCCGCGCGCTCGAGGCCGGGGATCGTGCGGAGGAACGCGAGCTGGATCTCGTACGGCAGCGACGTCGAGATACCGTTCGGGTAGACCTCGGCCGATTCGAGTCCCTCGGGCTCCAGGTAGATCTGATGGCGGTCCTTGTCCGCGAACCGGACGATCTTGTCCTCGATGCTCGGGCAGTACCGCGGCCCGGTGCCCGCGATGTCCTTGCGGTACAGCGGCGAGCGCGGCAGGCCCTCGCGGATCACGTCGTGCGTGCGCTCGTTCGTGTACGTGATCCAGCACGGGAGTTGCGGCAGCGGTGGCCGCTGCGGCGTGCGCGACCACGCGAACATCGGCGGCGGATCATCGCCGTACTGCAGCTCGAGCCCCGCGACATCGATCGTCTTGCGATCGATGCGGCACGGCGTGCCCGTCTTCAGCCGCTCGAGCGGAAACCCGAGCGCATCGAGCGACTGCGACAGCCCGATCGACGGCGCCTCGCCGGCCCGCCCTCCCGCTGCCCTCGCCTCGCCGACGAAGATCGCCCCGCGCAGGAACGTGCCGGTGGTGAGGATCACGGTGCGTGCCGCGTAGCGCACGCCCATCGTGGTGGTGACTCCGACCACCCGGTGGCGCTTGCCCTCTTCCACCACTCCGAGCTGCGCGACCTCTCCCTGGCGCAGGGCCAGGCCGGGCTGGTTCTCGAGGCGACCACGCATCTCGTCGCGATACCGCCGCTTGTCGGCCTGCGCCCTCGTCGATCGAACCGCCGGTCCCTTCGACGTATTCAACCGTCGAAACTGGATCCCGGTGGCATCGATGACCGATGCCATCGCTCCCCCGAGGGCATCGATCTCCTTGACCAGATGCCCCTTCGCCACTCCGCCGATCGCCGGATTGCACGACATCTGCGCGACCATCTCGAGGCTGCCCGTCAGCACGAGCACGCGCGCGCCGAGCCGCGCCGCGGCGAGCGATGCCTCGCAGCCGGCATGGCCTGCGCCGACGACGATCACGTCATAGGCGTCTGGATAGTCGAACGGGGTCACGGGGCCAGGGGAGGAGTACTAGCATCCGGCGCGGCCGCCGGCTCTCCGGTCTCCTCGGCGCCATCGGATCCCTTGCGTCCTCCGCCCTCGCCGCAGGTGTCATCGCCGTGCGCCTTCCACGGCGCGAACTTGTAGACATCGAGCGTCGCTTCGACGACGAGCTCGCTCGGATGTGTGCCATCCGGCGCCTTGCCGTGGTCCCAGCCGATGTTCTTGATGCGCGTCGAACCGCAGGTGTCGTGGAGCCCGCGCTTGACCTGACCGTACGTCGCCTTGAGGGCGTCGAGCTCGTCGAAGCTGCACACGCCGGGGTTGCCGCACTCGAAGCGGAACGTGTCGTACATGCTCTTCGTCTTGGTGCCGATCTCGTGCACATCGACCTGCGCCGACACGCCGTCCTTGTTCGACGCCCGCAACGTCATCTTGCTCTCGCCGGGCGCGAGGTCGACGTAGAAACAGACCTCGGGCTTCTCGACCGTCTTGTAGAGCACCGTGTCGCCCGGAAGTGACAACCACAGTTGCTGCGCCGACGACAGCCGGAACTCGAAGCGCTTGCGGGTGCCATCGGGCACCCCGGGATCGTGCTGGGCATCCGCGCACGTGCAGTGGTCGTACTCGCAGAGCGGACCGGCGAGCGTGCCGATCGTGCGTGCCGCGGGGACGGGACCGATCGAGACCTGGTGGCCACCGCCGGAGCACGCGGCGAGGACGGT
>JBBRED010000307.1:0-10646 GCA_038203335.1 Haliangiales bacterium
CGCGCTGCTTCGCCAGCGCACGCGCGACCTCGAGCGCACCCGCGCTCGCAGCCGAGAGATCGGTACCGCAGATGATGGGCATCAGAGCCTCAGGAAAGATACGCGAACCGCCGGATCAGCTCGAGGAGCCGATCGCGGACACCATCATCGAGCGCTTCGAACCGGATGCCCATGCCCGGGTGCAGGTTATCGGGTGCGCCCGGGCGATACGGGTTCACCCAGATCACCTCGCCCTCGACCTCCAGGCTCCCGAACTTCAGATTCAGGTGCGTGCCGGCCTGCTCGGGCGCGGTGGTGCGCACGAAGATGCCCGTGGCGCTGATATCGGTGATGTACGCGAACAGGTAGTTGTCCTCGCTCGCGTAGTCGACCTCGAGGTTGAGGAGGACCCGGGGAGCCCGGCGCCGCTCGGCGTCGCTGATCGCCACCGGTACGGGCTCGATCACATCCCCGTTTGCCTTCGCTCCCATCGCGGGCGGTCATAACCCCCGATCGCGACGGGCGTCAATCACCCATGATCAGTCGAGGGTGACCGACATGATCTTCACGCGATCGGCGGTGTCACGCATGTCACCGGGCGCTTCGCTCACGGTCATGTTCTTCCAGTTGGGCGCCGAGCCGGTGAAGAAGCCGATCCACAGATCGTACTTGCCGCCGGGGAACGCGCCGCCACCCGCGGTCACCGTATAGGTATCGACGATGTAGTCGCCCGGCTGCCACGTGGAGGTCGGGCAGCGATCGTTGATCGGCTTGTGATCGCCGTTGAAGCGCAGCGGTCCGTCGAAGTGCATGAGCGAGGTCCACGCACCGCCGACCGGCTGGAGGATCTTGTAGTAGAGCGTGATCTTCACGCGCGAGCCGCGCCTCATCGTGGGCGGGATGTCCCAACCGAGGAGCTGGATCTTGTTGTCCCAGGTGACCCGGCCCTTCGGCTTCGCGCCGAACTGCGTCGGCTCGACGTGCAGGATCGCGGTCGCGAGCGGATTCTTGTCGGTGGTGCCGTCGACCTTGTTCGAGATCAGCAGGCTGCGCACGTTGCGATCATCGAGCACGTAGTACGGCTTGCCGCCGATCTCGCGGTGCAGCGTGCAGAGCTCGCTCTGCGGCGCGATCGCGAACACGCGATTCGGCCGGCCGAGCGCGGCGACGATCTGCTCGCGACCGGTCGCGGTCTCCGGCTTCGCATCCGGCGCGTACGCGCGCGGTGCCTGACCGAGGTCGCCCATGATCACGAGCTGGTCGCCCGGCTTCTGCAGATCCTTGTAGGTCTCGAACATCGACTTGCTGGATACGTTCTGCGCGAGCCGCGGCTGCCAGATCAGCCCCCAGAACCCGGCGAGCACCACGGTGCCGAGAACCGCGATGCCGGCACACCACGCGGCGACCCGGTGTGACGTGCCGGGCTCGTTGCGCGGTCGCCACACGATCATCGACAGCCCGAAGCCGAACGCGGGCAGCATGCCGAGGAGGAAGATCCACAGCTTCGTCGGGATCCATAGCAGCCGCGACTCCTTCGGATACGGCAGCTGATCCGCGCCGATCAGCAGGGACGTGATCCGATCCGCGAAGCCCTGCATGTCCTTGCCTAGATCGATCACCGCGATCACGAAGAACAGGCCGACGAGGATCATGCCCCCCGGCATCGCGTCCTTGTCGCCAGCCGCGCGCCGCGTGAGGATGTCGTCGAGCCACACGCCGATCGCCACGGCGAGCGCCGGGAACCCGGCATAGAGCGTGAATCCGACCTTGCGCTGGAACACCTCGCACGCGATCCACGCGCCGGCGCCCCACGCGAGCGTGACCGCACCGGCGGTGCGCTGATCCTTGCTGGTGCTGCCGAGCAGCGCGACCATCGCGATCGGCGCGAGCACACCCCACGGGAACGTGCCGTACGCGATCTGCTCGAACATGCTGTCGAAGACCATCCGCAGGTCGTCATCGGGGCGCCACATCGCGCCGAGCGCCGATGACCAGCAGGTATCCGCGACGATCGCCTTGCCGAACAGCACGCGCGGTGCCGGCATCATCCCGGGCTTCGGTTCCTTCAGCTCGTAGAGCTGATAGACGAGCAGCGCGAGCAGGCCGACGGCGATCACCGTGGCGACGAGCGCCGGGATCGTCGACAGGATCTTCTCGCGCCGGATCATCGGCACCACGCCGAACCCACCGGCGGCCGCGCACGCGCCGATCGGCACCACGAGGCCGAGCAGGGCGCCGCCGCCGTGGAATCCGAGATAGCTGCCGACCACCAGCGCGCCGACGCTGACCGCCGCGTCGACCGCCGCGAGCGCCGTGCCATACGCGCTGCCGAGGCGGCCGAGCGCGAGGAAGCTATAGACGAGCAGGGCGCCGCCGCACGCGGTGCCGATCTCGGAGGTCAGCATCCGCGACTGCAGCGCGAGCAGCGGCATCGCGAGCACGATCAACCCGGCGAGCAGGCCCGCCCGCGGTCGGCCGAGCCGCATCGCGATGCCCGCGGTGGCGAGCGCGGTGAGCAGACCCATGAGCGCGAACGGCAACCGCCGGCCGGTGTCGGAGTCGCCGAACGTATCGCGGCCGAACACGATCGCCCGGTTCGTCAGCGAGCGGGCAGCCGCGTCCTTGGGCGTCGAGCGCTGACAGGTCTCGTCGACGGGCTGCGCCACCGGCGCCTTGACCTCCGGCTTGGCCTCGTCGACGGCCAGGGGCGGCGCGACGCGGTCCGCGAGCTGGCGCTCCTGCGGCTCCCAGAGACCGCTCGCCCCGAGGCCGGGCAGCAGCACCAACGCGGCCATCACGAGCACGGTCGCGAGCGCCACGGGCCAGCGCCCGAGCAAGGACGCGAACCTCTGGGCAGCCTGGACGACCGGGTGTGCGGGGGGGGCCACGAGAGGCCGAACGTACCCTCGACTTGCGTCACACGGAAAGCCCAGCGACAGTCGCAGGTGAGGAAGATCATGTCCGCGGAGGTCACGGCGCGCGCGGCGGAGCTGGTGCGGTTGCATCGCTCGGTCCCGGTGCGCCGATACCGCAGCCTGGTCGGGCACTGGATGAGCCGCTGGTTCCGTGCCCCGCGCCCGGCCCGGATGGAGCCCATCCCGGTGATCGACGACGGCGAGCTGGTGGTCACGTTCGGCGGCCACGCGACGGTGATCGCTCGCTACAGGGGCCTCTCGATCGCGTTCGATCCCATGCTCGGCCGCTGGATCGGTGGCGTGCGGCGCGCCGTGGAGCCCGGCCTCGCGCCCGGCGACTTCTCCGATGTCGACCTCGTGCTGATCTCCCATCGCCACGCGGATCACCTGCACCTGCCCACGCTGAAGCGGTTGCCGCGCACCGCGACCCTGGTGGTCCCGGCGGGCACCGCGTCGTGGGTCGGATCGCTTGGCTTCGCGCGCGTCGTCGAGCTACAGCCCGGCTCGGATCTCGAGGTCCGCGGCGTGCAGGTCGTCGCGGCCGCGACCTCCCACGGAGACTCCGAGCTCGCGCGCGGCCTGTCGTACGTGCTGCGCCCCTCGAGGGGGCCGAGCGCGTTTCTGTGCGGTGACAGCGGCTACTTCTCCGGCTTCGCCGACGTCGGTGCGCGCTACGCGCCGGATATCGCGCTGCTGCCGATCGGCGGGTTCATGCCGGCGTCGTTCCGCGAGCGGCACATGTCACCGCTCGACGCGCTGTACGCGTTCGAGGATCTGCGCTCGCGCATGCTCGTGCCGATCCACCACGGCGCGTTCCCGCTCTCCTACGAGCGGCTCGACGAGCCCGCGCGCTGGCTCGTCGAGCTGTCCACCGAGCGCGGCCTCCGCGACCACATCATGATGATGACCGCGGGGCAGACCGAGCGCTTCGTCGACCCTGTGGTGTGATAAGACCGGCCCCTTGATGCCCGACGTCTCGATCGTGATCCCGGTCTATAACGAGGAGGGGATCCTTCGCGAAGCGGTGACCGAGCTGCTCGATGGCCTCGCTGTCGTCCGCAACGCGCTCGACGCCCCCGATCTCACGTTCGAGATCATCATCGCCGAGAACGGCAGCAAGGACGGCACCGCCGCGCTCGCCGAGCACCTCGCCACCGAGCGCTCGGAGGTGCGCACGTTCTCCACCGGCGAGCCGAACTACGGCAAGGCGCTGCGCCGCGGCATCCTCGAGGCCCGGGGGACCTGGGTGATCTGCGAGGAGATCGATCTCTGCGACCTGGATTTCCATCGCCGCGCACTCGAGCACCTGCGCCACAACGACTGCGCGATGGTGGTCGGCTCCAAGGCGATGAAGGGCGCGAGCGACGAGCGCCCGCTGTTCCGTCGCGCCGCCACGCGCGTCATCAACACCATGCTGCGCGTCGCGCTCGACTTCCGCGGCACCGACACGCACGGCCTCAAGGCCTTCCACCGCGAGACCCTGCTGCCGGTGGTCGAGGCGTGCGTGATCGATCGCGATCTGTTCGCGAGCGAGCTGGTGATCCGCGCCGGCCACGCGGATCTCCACGTGCTCGAGATCCCCATCCGGCTGCACGAGAAGCGCCCGCCGGCGATCAACCTCGTGAAGCGCGTGCCCAACGTGCTGCGTGGCATCGCCAAGATGACGTACGTGATCCGGTTCGGCGGAAAGCCGTGAAGCCCCCCTGCGCCGTCTCGATCGATCTCGACGGCGTGGGTTGTTACTACCGGATCCATGGGCTCGGCGCGCACCCGCCCGAGCTCGAGCACGTGATCCTCGAGCGCGCACTGCCTCGCGCGGCGAAGCTGTTCGCCGATCGCGGGATGAACGTCACGTGGTTCGTCGTCGGGCGGGACGCCGATGCCGACGCGATGCTCCCCGATCGTGCGGCGCGCACTGCGAACGCCGCGCGGCTGAAGGCGCTGCACGCTCGCGGCGACGAGCTCGGCAACCACTCGTACTCGCACCCGTACGATCTCGCGCGCCTCGCGCGCGACGTGGTCGAGGCGGAGATCGCCGGCGGCGATCGCGTGCTGCGCGCGATCACCGGCAAGGCCACGCGCGGCTTCCGCGCGCCCGGCTACGACGTCTCGCCCGCGATGCTCGATGCGCTCGCGAAGCGCGGGTACCGCTACGACTCGTCGGTGTTCCCGGCGCCCGCCTACTACGCGGCGAAGGCCCTGGTGATGGCGGGCCTCGCGATGCTGCGGCGGCCGAGCGGGGCGGTGATGACGAACCCGCGCCTGCTCGCGGCCCCGAGCGAGCCGTATCGGCCGGCGATGCGCGCGCCGTGGAAGCGCGGGCAAGCGCCGCTCGTCGAGCTGCCGATCGCCGTCACACCGTGGGCGCGGATCCCCGCGATCGGGACGTCACTGATCGCGTTCCCCGATCGGCTGCGCACGTACGTGGTCGCCGCGATGGCCGCGCGCCGCTTCTTCAACTTCGAGCTCCACGGCATCGACTTCGCCGACGCGGAGAAGGATGGCATCCCGGGCGAGCTGGTCGCGCAGCAGCCCGACCTGCGGCTGCCGATCGCCGAGAAGCTCGCGCGCCTCGGCGCGATCCTCGACGAGCTGAACGAGAACTGGGAGATGGTCACCCTCGGCCAGGTCGCGGCCGACGTGCAGCTCGCCCATTGACCTTGTCAGAAAATGGGGTCCGACCCCTTTTTTCGGACAGCGCTACCGCCGGCGGCTGACGGCGGAGGTCGCGAGGTGGTCGACGCGCTCGTTGAGTGGGATGCCCGAGTGAGCCGCGACCTTGACGAACTGTAGGTCGCCGAACGTCTTCGTCAGCCCTCGCAGCTCCTCGACGAGCTCCTTGTTCGCCTTCGCCTTCCACGCCTGGGTCAGGAGGCCGATCGAGTACGCGGAGTCCGAGTACACGAGCACGGGCCGCTTGCGGTCGGCCACCGTCTCGAGGCCGCGCAAGATCGCGGTCAGCTCGGCGATGTTGTTCGTGCCTTCGCCGAGGTACTCGGAGATCTCCTTCTGCTCCTTGCCGTCGATCACGACCACGCCGATCCCGCACGGGCCGGGATTTCCCGAGCACGCGCCATCGGTCCACACGTGGATCGCGTTCTCCGGCGCCACGGGCTGCGCGCCCGGCTTCGGCTTCTCGGGCGCGCGCTCGCCCGCCTCGAAGTCCACGATCGGGCCGGTGAGCGGTGTGAGGTTTCGCGCACCCGCGCGGTAGACCTTGGCCCCGGCGGCAGCCTTGTAGACCACCTCGACCCGGCCACCGTCCTCGACCAGCTTTCCGGCGGCGTCGACCCTCGCCCACACGTCCCCGTCGCGCAGGCGATGCGGCATCCACGGCATATGCGCCGCACCCTATCAGTTGTCGCCTTTCCGTGACAATTCCGACGAAGACCGACGTCAACCGCCAACCGATTCCGTGGATCGACCAGTAGGGATCCCCGTGTTATAAGCCCGCTGTCCTACAGGGGACTCCAAGGAGACAAAGAGATGGTTCGCATTCGCACTGTATCGGTCGTCGGTCTGCTCGCTCTCGGTTTGGTTGCCGGAGCCTGCAAGAAGGACGAGAAGAAGACCGAGGCCACCGGCAGCGGCGACACCAAGTCCGCCGAGAAGCCGGCCGAGAAGCCGGCCGAGAAGCCCGCGGGTCAGACGTCCGCCCCGAGCACGCTGGCGGTCAATCCGAACGCCGACGATCTCGCGCTGCTCCCCGTCGACTCCGAGATCGTCCTCGGCCTCAACTTCTCGCAGCTGCAGACCAGCTCGCTGTGGAAGAAGTTCGTGGAGCCCCAGATGATGAAGGGCGACACGCAGAAGAAGCTCGCCGAGTTCAAGGACAAGTGCGGCTTCGATCCGATGGCCGCCATCAAGAGCATCTCGATGGGCCTGAAGGGCATCGGCGCCGACAAGCCGGATGGCGTTGTCGTGGTGCACGGCCCCGACAAGGCGAAGGTGTTCGCCTGCCTCGACAAGATGAAGGACGAGGCGGCGAAGGACGGCTCGACCATCGAGAAGGATGGCGACGTCGTCAACATCAAGAACAAGGGCGGCGACAACTTCGCGTTCACGTACGTCAGCGATGACACGCTCGTCGGAGTGGTCGGCGCGAACGCGAACAGCGCGGGCGTCAAGCTCGCGGCCGCGGGCGGCTCGGCGCTCAAGACCTCGCCGGCGTTCGTCGAGATGTACTCGAAGATCAACACGGCGGACTCGCTGTGGATGTTGATGAACGGCAACTCGAAGGCGTTCGACAAGGCCGCGGCGCTCGGCTTCAAGCCGAAGGCCGTGTTCGGCTCGGTCAACGTCACCGATGGCCTCACGGTCGATCTCCGCGTTCGCCTCGATACGCCGGACCAGGCCGTCCAGATCGCGAACATGGCCAAGGGCCAGGTCGCGCAGTTCGTGAAGATGGTCGACAAGCTCGACATCGCCGCGGACGCCGCGGACGTGAAGGTCAGCGTTGCGCTGTCGACCGCGAAGCTCGAGGCGCTCATCCAGCTGTTCGCTGGCATGATGGGCGGCATGGGCGGCGGCGGTGGCGGCGGCAAGATGGGCGGTCCCTAAGTGCGTACGAGGCTCGGCATCGCAGTCCTGGTGCTGAGCCTCTCCGCCGGGGCGTGTGGGAAGAAGAAGTCCGCTGACACGAGCGGACCGTCGCCCGAGGTCACCGGCCTCGCGGCGGTGCCGGCATCAGCACAGGTGCTGATCGCCGCGGACGTCACGAAGCTGCAGGACTCTGCGCTGGTCGCGCGCATGGTCGATCAGCTGCTGATGCGCGATCCCGTCCTCGCCACCAAGTGGGGCGAGGTTCAGGAGTCGTGCAAGCTCGACCTCGGGAAGCAGCTCAAGCGCGTCATGCTCGCGCTGGGGCCGCCACCGCAGGGCGCGGCGACCGGCACCGGTCCCGTGTTGATGGTAGCGAACGGAACGATCGCGGAGCCCGACCTCGCGAACTGCATCCGCACGATGGTCGGCAAGGGCGGCGGGGCGCTGACCGTGAAGCAGGTCGGCGGTCGCTCGCTCTATCAGGTGAAGGACGGCAACCGGACCATGTTCTTCGCGTTCGGTCGCGCCGACACGGTGATCCTCGGGACCAGCGAGCCGTGGGTCCTCGACGCGCTCGGCAGCGGGCCAAAGGCGATGGACAACCCGGAGATCAAGACGCTGCTGCCGCTGGTCGACCAGAACGCGCCGGTGTGGGCGGTCGGCAAGGTCGACGAGCGCGTCCGCCAGGGCCTCGTCGGCGCATCCGGAGGCCGACTGAAGACCGGCCCGTCGGCGATCGTCGCCACGATGGATCCCACCGACGGAGCTCGACTCGATCTCGGCGCAGTGATGGCATCGGGCGAGGATGCCAAGGCGCTGGAATCGTTTGCGAACAACGAGCTGAAGGTCGTTGCGATGGTGGCCCAGATGAAGTCGCTGGGCCCGATCGTCGCGAAGGTCGCGGTGACCTCCGAAGGAACCGTCGTCAGGTTCCGGGCGCCGCTCACCGTGGACGATGTCAATCAACTGCTGTCTGTGCTTGACGAAAAGCCAGCATCCGAGCAAGGTTCGCCGCCTCCCGAGCCTCCGAAGTAGGAACACGATCATGGCCACGAAGAAGACCGAGAAGACCGCTGCTCCCAAGGCTGCTGCCAAGACCGCGGCGCCCAAGGCTCCCAAGGCTCCGAAGGCGGCGAAGGCCGCACAGGGCCCGCGCCACCCGAAGGCGCGCGTCGCCGTGACCGGCTCCAAGGCCGATCTCGCGAAGACGCTCGCGTCGAGCATCGCGCGCTCGAGCCAGGATGCCGGCGACGTCGAGACGCAGCTCAAGACCGCGTCGAACCAGCAGCTCCTCCGCCTCCAGCGCGTCGTCGAGACCGTGAAGAAGAAGTGGGGAAGCCGCGACAAGCTGATCTCGGCGATCAGCTCCTCGCAGAACAAGTCCAAGGACAAGGACTACCTCGCGAAGCTCGATAGCTTCTCGCTGCCGCAGCTCGTCGATCTCGCCACCGCTGGCGAGCGCCGCGCGCGCACCTAGCTCACGCCGCAAGCTCGACGAACGTCGGGCGCGCAGCAATCCCAACCGGATTGCGGAGGTAAGATCAGCGCGCGTGTCGCGCGTTGTCTGTTGTTTCGTCGTGCTGGCTCTCGTCGCGAACGTCGCGAGCGCGGATCCGGACGAGCCCGCCGAGCAAGGCGCCCCTGCGGTGCCGGTTCGCGGCACGCCGTACGCGCTCGCCGCGTGGCGGTGGCAGGCGATCACCGCGCCGCGCCTCCAGCCGCAGATCGGCGCGCTCGCCGTCAGCGGGCTCGAGGTCGCCGCTGGTCGCACGGCGGCACCGCTCGCCGTGCTCGGCGCCGGTACCGCGCCCGAGGACTGGCCGTTCCGCATCGCCGGCGCGCTACCCGCGATCCCCGCCGCGACGTCCGACGAGCGCGTGGCCGTGGCGTTCGGCGTGACCACGTTCCGGATCGCCGCAGCCGACGAGGGCGTGGAGATGCTCGAGCTGCGGCTGCGGTACACCGATGGCGTCGCCGCGTGGCTCAACGGCGTGGAGGTCGCGCGGCGGTCGCTGGATCTCGACGTCACGCCGACCGGCCTCGCGAAGCGGCCGCATGGCCCCGAGTGGGAGACGTTCTACATCCCCGTGACACCGAGCCTGCTGCGCTTCGGCACCAACATCCTCGCGATCGAGGTCCATCCCTCGGGTCGCAGTGATGCGCCGACCATCGCCGCCGCGCTCGTCGGACGGCGCGATCGCAGCATCCTGCGCGGGCCGGTGCTCGCGAGCGTGGGCGCGACCACCGCGACCATCGCGGTCGAGACCGACGTCAACACCGATGCCGCGATCGAGTGGGGCACCGGCGACGTGCTCGATCAGCACGCGACCAGCCCACCCGGCGCGCATCACGCGTTCGCGCTCGCGAACCTGCCGCCGCGCGCCCAGGTTCGCTACCGCGTGCACGCCGGCGCGAGCCAGTCCGCGATCCTCGCGTTCCACACCGCGCCCGCTGCCGGCGACGAGATCCGGATCGGCATCTACGGCGACGTGCGCGGTGGCCACGCGATCCATCGCCAGATCGTCGACGCGATGCTCGGCGAGCCGCTCGATCTCGTCGCCGTCACCGGCGACATGGTGCTCCACGGCTCGGACGAGGCCGACTGGCAGCGCTTCTTCACGATCACCGAGCCGCTGCTCGCCTCCACCGCGTATCTCCCCTCCGTCGGCAACCACGACCTCGGCTGGGATGGCGCCGATGGATCCACGCGCGCCGAGGACATCTTCACGCTGCCGCCCGGTCCGAAGGATCGACCCGCCGGCGCCTACTGGTACAGCTACGACCTCGCCGACGTTCACCTCGTGTTCCTCGACTCGAACGCGTACGAGCGCGTCGAGCAGGAGACCTGGCTCGCCGCCGACCTCGCCGCGGCCCGCGCGCGCAACGTCCGCGCGGTCCTCGCGTTCACGCACGACGGTCCGTACTCGCGCGGCTATCACAAGGGCAACGGCATCGCGCGCACGCACTACGTGCCGATCCTCGCGAGGTTCCACGTCGACTACATCTTCTCGGGACACGACCACCTGTACCAGCGCGGTGAGGCGGGCGGCATCCGGTACGTCGTGAGCGGCGGCGGCGGTGCCTCGCTGTACGCCGTGCGCTGCGGCATCGTGGGCAAGCCCGACTGCAAGGTCGACGACGGCATGATCTCGATCGCGCGCGAGCATCACTACCTGACCCTGTCGCTCACCAAGACCACCCTCGAGCTCT
>JBBRED010000308.1:0-10581 GCA_038203335.1 Haliangiales bacterium
GAGGCCGATGCCGTAGCCGATGTTGACCTGGTCATCGAGCACGTTGTCGAGCCATTCTCCGATCCGCGATGACTTGAACTTGAGGCGCGCCATCTCGCCATCGCAGCCATCGAGCACGGACTGCAGGTGCACGAGCGTGCCGCCGGCGGCGAGCGTGGCCCAGGTGCCCTGGAACACGAGCCACACGCCGAGCGCGCCGATCAGGTTCGCGACCAACGTCATCTGGTTCGGCGTGATGCTCGTGTTCACCAGCCGCCGCGTGACGAACAGCGACATCGGCCGGTTCAGGTAGCGCGAGACGGGGCCGTCGGTACGCTTGCGCAGCGAGTTGAACAGGCGGTCCTCGGCCGCCCGACGAGTGTCGGCCGAATCGGCGCGATGCCACACGGCATCGGCGGGGATCCGGATCTGCTCGGTCGGTGGCTCGACGACGAGCGCGGCGGGCATCACGACCTGCACGCCCACGTCGGTGCCGTCTGCATCCACGAGCCGAGCCTCACGGCTCGCCGCCGCGAGCTTCGCGATCGTCACGTCGAACACGTGGTCCGCGCGGACCACGATGGTCGGCCCGGTGAGTTGCCCGCGCACGCGCTCGACCTCGCCGACCTCGACGGCGAGCTTGGTCGCCGCGAGATCCGCATCCTTCGCCAGAAACGCGCGGACCGCGTCATCGCCGACCACGAACGCGCGCGTGACGCCGGCGCGCGACAGCACGATCAGCGCGCGCTTGACCAGCGGTACGCCGGCCACGCGCTGGAGCGCGGTATCGCCGGTGCTCGCCAGGACGACGGCGTCCGTGATCATGGTGAGGGACCCTAGCCAACCGCTCTCGGCTCCGCAACGGTAAGGAGCGGCGCAACCGTGCCGACCCGTTCGACACGCTGTACGCTGCCCGCGGCGATGTCCGAGCAGAAGCGGATGGGCACCAGCGTCAACCGCGGGTTGGCGTGGATCGGCATCGCGAGCTCGCTGGTCGGCATCCTCGACCTTCTCGCGAGCCTGATCATCCTCAACACGTGGGTGAGCAAGGCCGAGTACGGCATCGCCACGATGTGCATCTGGATCTTTCCGATCCTCGATCAGGCCACCGACCTCGGGCTGTCATCGGCAGTGATCCAGCGTGACGATCACAGCGAGTCGAAGATCTCGACCGTGTTCTGGATCAACCTCGGAACCGCGTCGCTCCTGTTCACCCTCCTACTGATCGTGGCCCCGCTCGTGGGCAATCAGATCGGCCATCCCATCGTGGGCTGGATGCTCGTCGTCTACGGCACCAAGCTCCTGTTCCAGAACCTCTACTTCATCCCGATCGCGATGATGAAGCGCGAGCTGCGGTTCAAGGAGCTGTCGGTCATTCGCATCATCGCGAACCTCGCCGAGTTCTTCGGCAAGGTCGGCTTCGCCGCCGCCGGGTTCGGCATCTGGTGCTTCGTCCTCGGCCCGATGTGCCGCGTGTTCGTCACCGGCGTCGGCGCGCAGCTCCGGCATCCGTGGCGGCCGAAGCTGATCATCCGGCTCGCGGAGGCGAAGGAGTACGTGACGTTCGGCCTGAAGACGTCGGCGAGCCAGATCCTGTTCTACTTCTACACGAACGTCGACTACCCGATCGTGGGCGCGTTCTTCGGCAGCGAGGCGCTCGGCCTGTATCGCATCGCGTATGACATCGTCCTCGATCCGGTGCGCATCATCTCGGCGGTGATCGTGGACATCGCGTTCCCGGCGTTCGCGAAGCTCCGCCACTCGAAGGACCAGCTCGTGGCGCAGTTCGTGTCGTTCACCCGGCTCAACCTCATCACGGTGATGACGTTCTCCGCGATCGTGCTCGTCGCCGCGGACGATGTGATCTCGGTGATCTTCCCGAAGTACGCCGGTGCCGAGCCGGCGATTCGCATCCTCTGCATCGTGGCGGTGCTGCGCGCGGTGAGCTACGTGGTGCCGCCGCTCCTCGATGGCGTCGGGCGACCCGAGCGCACGTTCAAGTACACGTTGACCGCCGCGGTCGCGCTGCCGCTCTCGTACCTCGGCGCGGCGTGGCTGCTCGGCGATCAGATGGGCTTCGTCTCGGTGGCCGTGGCCTGGGCGATCGGCTATCCGATCGCGTTCGGGGTGCTCGTGTACATGGCCACCGCCACGCTCGGCTGGTCCGTCGGGAAGTACCTGCGATCCGTCGCGGGCGTGGCGAGCTGCATGATCGGCGCGGGCATCGTCGCGTTTGGCGTGCACGCCGTGCTCGGGGGACTCCCGCCGTGGGCGCGGCTCTCGATCACGTCCGCGGTGGTGCTCCTCGTCACCGGCCTGCTACTCGCGTACACGCAGGGCATCAGTCTGCGCACCGCGAAGCGCGCGCTCTCGGCGGACTCGCCGTCACCGCCGCCGGTGATCGACGATCAGGCCACCACGTAGCGCGGCGTGGCGCCGCGATCGCGGAGCTCGCGAAGCTGACGGCGCAGCCGCAGGTGCTCCGGGAACACGATCACGCCGGCGACCACGGTGCCGAGCCAGATGCCGCCGTAGATCACCTCGAACGCATTCGCGAACGTCAGCGCGAGCGCGGCGAGGTTGATGAAGTCGCGGCGGATCAGAAGCATCGCGACCGCGCCGAGGTTCTGGATCACGACCGGCAGCTTCGACGGCTCCTTGTGGCGCGGCCGCAGCACGGCGCCCTCGGGTCCGTCGACGATCTCCAGATCCCCCTGGTAGTACTGACTCCCGCCGGCCTTCAGCACGACAATGCAGAAGTAGTAGATCGCGTAGATCGTGAACAGATAGCAGACCGATCCGATCGCGATCGAGCCCGCCACCCAGCCGTGCGGATGCCAGAGGTACGCGTGGTAGCCGATCGCCACGAAGTAGGTGAACGTCGTGATCTCGTCGATCACGGTATCGAGCCACGCGCCGAACGCGGAGCTCGTGAGCCGTAGGCGGGAGATCTCGCCGTCGCAGCCGTCGATGATGCCGGAGATGAACACCAGCGCCGCGCCCCAGATCAGCGCCGCCTGGCTCGGCTGCGCCGTGAGCCAGCACCCGAACAGGCCGAGCGCGCCGACGAAGTACGACACCTGGTTCGCCGTCACCGGCGTCTTCAGGAGGAGCTGCGTGAGCGGGCGCGACAGCGGCCGGTAGATGTACTTGCTGACGGGGCTGTCCTCGGTCTGCTTGACCAGGATCCGGAGCAGCAGCTTCCGCGCGCCACGCCGCTCGCGCGCCGTGGTGGCGAGATGGCGTGCGATCTCGCCGTGCGCGATCCGCCGCGCATCGATCCACGCGCGCGCGATGGTCTGGTCCGCGTCCCGGGGGGCGTGGATGATCGCCGCGATCACGTCCCGTGCGTCGCCCTCGGCATACAGCGCGCCGCCGTACTCGCCATCGGGCCCCACGGCGATCCGGCGGGCGCCGCTCCCGCCGACCAGCGGTACGATCAGCGGAGGATGCGTGACCTGATCGCCTGCGCGGATGACCAGCAGGCCGGCATCGCCGCGCTCGGCTTCCCAGGCGGGCAGGGCGATCGTATCGGCGCTCTGTTCGATGACGAACACCCGGCGCGCACCCGCCTTGAGCGCGACGCGGCGACCGCGCTCGACGAGCGTCAGCCCCAGGAGCTTCGTGTGCCGGTGGGGCGAGTCCGCGACGATGATCGCATCGAACACACCGGCAGCGTCAGGCACGGCGGAGGAGCTCCTCTGCGCGCCGGAGGTCCTCGATGTTGTCGATCTCGAGCACCGTGCAATCGTGGACGTCGACGATCTCGAACGCCACGCGCTCGGGCGCGAGCCGGTTGAACGCGTACTCGTAATATTCGTGTGTCAGGTTCTCGTCGGGGAACTTCGCGAGCTCCGCGAACACCGCGGCGGCCGCCGTGGCCGTCAGCTTGGTGATCCCGATGTACTCACCCGCGCACGCCGCCGGCGCGAGCTTCTTCGAGACCCCGGTCAGGCGTGTGGTGCCCGGCGCGACGGTCACCTTCATGGTCTCGTCGTCGAGGTCGGGCCGGCAATCCACGGCCAGCACGGCCGCTCCCGGGGCGGCGAGCACCTTGGGCAGCAGCGCGTGATCGAGGATCGTGTCGCCATCGAGCTGGAGGAAGTCGTGCCCGCGGAGCGCGGGCTCCGCGACCAGGACCGAATAGAAGTTGTTCCAGGGCTCGTAGCGGTCGTTGATGACGATCGTCGCATCCGTGCCGGCGAGGGCCTCGCGCAGCCGATCGATCCGGTAGCCACCTACCACCACCACGTCCTTGCTCGCGATGCCGACCTCGGCGAGGGCCTCGAGCTGACGCGCGAGGAACGTGCGGCCGAGGACCTCGACCAGGACCTTGGGCCGGTCGTTGGTCAGCGGTGCCAGGCGGGAGCCGACTCCGGCAGCGAGGATCACCGCTTTCATGAGGCCGCGGACGATACGCGATGCAAAACACGAGTCAATGCGGCGGTGAACTACCGCGGCGGATCGGGCACCTCGCTGCTACGGTCTTGTCAAACCACCGACACAATGTGGTGAAGACCTGACGTCTTTTCCGGCAAGTGCCTGAGATCTCGCGCGGTTCGGTTGTTGCACCAGCGCCGCGGTCTATGGTCTCGCACGCTGTCGTGCTCGCAAACCGACTCGCACTCGAGTCGGGCAACCAGCTTTCGGCTGGATCCGTTGGCAGGATCCGGAAGACGCTGGAGGGGCTGGTCGAGCTGGGCGTGACCGAGGTAGCGGTCGTGGATGGTCGGCACGCGGAGGAGCTGCGCGAGCGGCTGCACCTTCACGAGCTCCCGAGCCTTCGCGTCGCGGTCCTGGCGAACCTGTCGTGGAAGAACCTGTCGGGCTCGGCGGTGCTGGCCGGCCGGCAGTGGATCGAGGACGCGAACGATCGCTGCCTGGTGGTTCGTGGCGACCGCCCGCTCGACACCGCCACCCTGCGCGCACTCGTCGACCTCGCCATCGAGCAGCCCGGGTGTGATGCGGCGATCGTCGTCGCCACCACCGGCGCATCCGAGCCCGGCACCGAGGTGCACGTCCAGCTCCGCCGTGAGGCCGACACGGATCTGATGACCGTCGCGGCCCTCGGCGAGGACCTCGTCGACACCGACGGCGTGTTCACCGGTCACGCCGTGGTCTCTCGCGCCATCCTCGATTCGCTCGCGATGCTGCCGAACCCCACCCTCGAGCACGGCCTCCTCGCGCTCGCGCGGTCGGGACGCGTACTCGGCCTCCGCAGCCACGTCTGGGCGTGGGCGGCGCGCCGTCCGATCGACGTGGAAGAGAAGATCTCCGCGCTCCTCGAGACGAAGAAGCACGGCCACTACATGCTCCTGAACCCCGGCCCGGTGAACACCACCGCCACGGTCAAGAGCGCGCTCGTCCACCACGATGTCTGCCACCGCGACTCGGTGTTCTCGGAGCTGATGGTCTCGATGACCGGCAAGCTGCGCCGGATCTACCGCGGAACGCCGCAGCACACGGTCGTCGCGATCACCGGCAGCGGGACCGCGGCGATGGAGTCCGCGCTGGTCTCCACGGTTCCGCCCGACAAGAAGATCCTGATCCTCGACAACGGTGCGTTTGGCGCCCGCCTCGTCGAGGTCGCCACGGTCCACGAGATGGACATCGTCCACGTCCGCTACGGCTGGGGCGAGCCGATCGCGACCGCAGACGTTCAGGCCGCGCTCGAACAGTTCCCCGACATCGCGGTCGTCGCGATGATCCACCACGAGACCTCGGTGGGCCTGCTGAACCCGGTGGCCGCGATCGGTGCGCTGTGCAAGCAGCATGACGCGCTGCTGATCGTCGACGCGGTCAGCTCGCTCGGCGCCGAGGACATCGACGTCGTCCGCGACAACATCGACATCTGCTACGGCAGCGCGAACAAGTGCCTGCACGCTGTCAGCGGCGCCTCGTTCATGTGCGTCGCGCCGCGGGTGTGGGACCGCATCGCGGGCCTCAAGCCGAAGAGCTACTACCTCGACCTCCGCCGCTACCGCCGGTACATGGACGAGCTGGCGCAGACCCCGTTCACCCCCGCGGTGTCGGTGTACTTCGCGCTCGACGCCGCCTGCTCCGAGTTCCTCGCCGACGGGCACGCCGCGCGGTTCGCGATGTACAAGGCGCGCAACCAGGAGCTGCGCCGCGGTCTCGCCGCGCTCGGCATGCCGGCGTTCACGCACACCGGTGCCGAGTCAAACTCGATCGTCACCTGCAAGCTCCCGGACGGCGTGGCCTTCGAGCCGCTCTACGACGCGGTGAAGGCGCGCGGCATCATCGTCTACGGCTGCAAGGGCATCCTCGCCGATCGCTACATGCAGATCGCCAACATGGGCGACCTGGGCGACGACTCGATCGATGAGTTCCTCACCGTCCTGGCCGAGGAGATCGCGCGTCTCCGGGCGCCTGCGGCCCCGCCACGCGAGCTCTCGGCCGAGCTCGCGGAGCGGCGGCGTGCCGGCTGAGCTCGCCGCTCCGCTGCCGACCGCTCGTCCCGCGTTCGATCGCGGGCGGCTCCGGCGCATCCGCAACATCCAGAGCAGCGAGTTCTACTCGCGCCTGGTCATGCGGCCGCTGTCGATCCTGATGATGCTCGCGGTCGCCGACTGGAAGTGGCTGACCCCGAACCTCGTCACCACCGCCGCGAACATCACCAAGGTCGCCGGTGCGATCTTCCTGTTCACCGACCACGAGGCGTACCTGTGGCCGGCGGTGATCCTGCTGCAGGTCGGCTGCCTCCTCGATCATCTCGACGGCACGCTCGCGCGCTACCGGCAGACGGGCAGCGCGTTCGGCGCGTTCTACGACAAGGTCTCCGACGCCGTCACCTGGATCGTGATCAGCGGCGCCGTCGGCTGGGCCGCGTACAAGGACACCGGCGACATCCGGCTGCCGATGCTCGCGATGGCCGCGGCCTACGCGCTGCTCGTGCTCGGCTACATGAAGTGGATCGTGATGGCCGCGAACCGCCGCTCGCCGGCGACCCCGCCCGTCGATCCTCCGTCGCGCACGCCGATGCAGTGGGCGATGTGGTTCGGCTCGTCGCTCCTGCGCGCGTTCCTGTTCGAAGAGATCGACCTCTACTTCTGGATCGGCGTCGGCCTCATCGTCGGGCGCATGGACCTCCTGGTCTGGACGCTCGCGGTCTCGCAGGGCGCGCAGCTGATGCTCATGATGATCAAGCGCGGGCTGCAGATGCGCACGATCGACGCGCGTCGTTGATCAACGTCGGGAGCTGACGATGACGTGCGCGACGGCGAGCCCGAAGTAGCCGAACGCGACGATCATGCCGTGGAGCAGGCCGATCGCGGGCACGCCTGCCGCGCAGGTCACCGCCCACACGAGGATGTATGCGTCGCGGCGGCCGAGCGCGCGGCCGATGCCGGTGATCGACGTGCCGGTCTCGAACCGCTCCGCGAGCTCCTCGTCGGCGGTGTCGAAGAACCACTTGAACGCCATGATGTCACCCGCCTTGCCGCGCCGCGCGACATCGATGTGGATCATCAGCGCGGTCAACGACTTCGCGATCGCCGCGGCCAGGCCGATCCACATCCACGCACCGCCGATGCCGATCGCGAGCGTGGCCATGAACAGGTTGTCGATGACGTCGTCGGAGGTGTTGTCGAGCCACATCCCGAACTTGCTCGACAGGTAGCGCAGGCGCGCGACCTCGCCGTCGCACGAGTCGAGCACGACCTGCAGGAACATCAGGGCGCCGGCGGCGATGAAGCCCGCGCGCGACCCCTGCACGGCGGACGCGCACGCCGCGAGCCCGACGAGGATGTTGACCCAGGTGATCTGGTTCGGCGTGACGCCCACGCGGCAGAACACGGATGACATCCGCAGCGACAGCGCGCGGATCACGTAGCGATCGCCGAGGCCGTCGTACGGGCGGCGGCAGGTCTGGAGCAACGCGCGCGAGGCCCGGCGGCGGGTGGCCTCGTCGCTGATCGTGACGCCGGCGATCACGTCGCCCGCGATCGGTGCCGCATCCGGTACGGCGGCATCGGCCGCGATCGCTTCGACCGCGAGCGGAACGGTCGGCGGCAGCGCGGCGCCACGGACGATCGCACGCGTGGCGCCGCGCTGCGCCGCCTGGCGGAGCACGCGCTCGACGACGCTCATCCCGCAGACGCGCATCGTCGCCACGCGCGGGCTGTGCGCGTAGTCGACGAAGACGGTGTCTCCGACGGACATTGCAGGACGTATAGCAAATCATTCGCGCACTCGCGCGGTGTTGCCCGCGCCTGCCGCTCCCGTACGTGGCGGGCCGGGGAGCGCGTGTTAGGGTCCCCGAAATGGATGTCTCGGCCGAGCTGCAGATCGCCGAACGTGCGGCGCGCGCGGCGGGGGCAGTGATCCGGGCGCACTACGATCGCGGGCCGATCGCGGTGGATACCAAGGCCGACGACTCACCGGTGACGCAGGCGGATCGGGATGCGAACGCGGCGATCCTCGAGATCCTCGGCGCGGCCTTCCCGGCCGACGCGATCCTGAGCGAGGAGACGCCGGATACCGATGCGCGGCTGACCTCGCGCCGCGTGTGGATCATCGATCCGCTCGACGGCACCAAGGACTTCGTCAACCGCAGCGGCGAGTTCGCCGTCCACGTCGGACTCGCGATCGGGGGCGTGCCGGTGGTCGGTGCGGTCGATCTTCCGATCGCCGGCATCACGTACGGCGCATCGCTCGGGCACGGTGCGTGGCGCATCGACGGCGAGCGCCGCACACGCGTGCACGTCACCACCACCGCCGCGCTGCCCGCGCTGCGGATCGGCACCAGCCGCGCGTATCCGAGCGCGCCGCTGGTCGCGTTCCTCGACGAGCAGGGCATCGCGAGCCGGGTCGCGATGGGCGCGTCGACGAAGCTCGTCGCGGTGGCCGCGGGCGACCTCGACGCGGTGATCAACCTGAGCTCGGGCGAGTGCGAGTGGGATACCTGTGCGCCGGAGGTCATCGTGCGCGAGGCCGGCGGCGTCTACACCGACGGCACCGGCGTGGCGTTCCGCTACAACCTGGCCGACCCGAAGCACTACCGCGGCAGCATCTGCTCGAACACGGCGAGCCACGCGGCGATCGTCGCGGCCCTCACCTCCTACGTGCCGCGATGAGGACGCTGATCACCATCGACGGGCTCGACGGCTCCGGCAAATCGACGTTCTCGCGCCGGCTGCTCGAGACGATCAAGTCCCATGGCCACTCGGCGGTCGTGATCCGCGTCGATGACTTCCGTCGCCCCGTCGACTGGACCACCGGTGTCGCCGAGGCGACCGCGTACTACGACGCCTACTACGATCTCCCCGCGTGCGATGGCGTGCTGCGCGCGTTCCTCGCCGGCGAGCGATCCTCCGAGGTCCCGATCTACGACATCGCGACCGAGCGCCGCACGGGCACGCGTCCGCTGGTGTTCGAGGGCGCGACCATCTGCGTGGTCGAAGGCGTATTCCCGCTACGCATGCCGAGCGTGGCCCACGGTCTGTTGATCTACCTCGAGACCAGCGAGGCCGAAGCTCGCCGGCGGATCGTCGGCCGCGATCTGCGCAAGGGGCGAACCCAGGCAGAGATCGAGCGCCGGATCGACCAGCGGTACTTCCCCTCGCAGCGGCTGTACCGCGAGCAGCACGCGCCGCGGGATCGAGCGGAGGTCGTCGTCGACAACGAGCAACCGGCGGAGCCCCGCGGGATCAAGCGTGATCTCGGTCGCCTGCCACCGGCGCTGCAGCAGCTCCTCGCGGCGTTCCTTCCATCCGCCGACGACCGTTGAACTTTCACCGCATCCGGCACCGCCCGGGGTACCCGGTTGTACCCTTCTTCGCCGCTTGAAACCCGACGAAGCTCGGTGCAAGGTCCCTCGTTCTCAAGCGCTCGTTCCGAGCAAACCCCTACGGAGTTTCGATCATGGCTCTCAAGAAAGGCGTCGACGTCAAGCCGGCCAGCGGCAAGCTGGGCATCCTCATGCCGGGCATGGGTGCGGTGGCGACGACATTCATCGCCGGCGTCATCGCGATCCGGAAAGGTATCGGCAAGCCGATCGGTTCGCTCACGCAGCTCGGGCACATCCGTCTCGGAAAGCGCACCGACAACAACTCGCCTGCGATCAAGGACTACGTCTCGATCGCGAAGCTCGAAGACATCGTGTTCGGCGGCTGGGACATCTTCCCGGAGAACGCGTACCAGGCCGCGCTCAAGGCCGGCGTGCTCGACAAGCACGAGCACCTCGAGCCGATCCGCGCCGAGCTGGAGGCCATCAAGCCGATGACCGCCGTGTTCGAGCAGGCGTACGTCAAGAAGCTCAACGGACCCAACGTCAAGAAGGGCACGTCGAAGAAGCACCTCGCCGAGCAGCTGATGGAGGACATCAAGCAGTTCAAGGCGACCAACGGCTGCGATCGCCTGATCGCGGTGTGGTGCGGCTCGACCGAGGTCTATCGCACGCCGAGCGACGTCCACAGCTCCCTCGCCAAGTTCGAAGCCGGCCTCGAGGCCTCGAACGACGAGATCGCGCCGTCGCAGATCTACGCGTACGCGTGCCTCAAGATGGGCGTCCCGTACGCCAACGGCGCGCCGAACCTGTCGCTCGAGACCGGCGCGCTCATGGAGCTCGCGCGCAAGCAGAAC
>JBBRED010000309.1:0-10530 GCA_038203335.1 Haliangiales bacterium
CCCGGCTTCGCGACACCGTAGATCTCGACGCGATTGCACGTGGAGATCAGCAGCGCCTCCGCAACTGGCAGCTCGTGGGTCAGGAGCTTGAGCGTGTCGATCAGCTCCTCCTCGCGAAACGCGAGCTTCTCGCGGACGGCCACCGGCGCCGTTCGCCACGAGAGCCCGACGACGAACACCTCGCTCAAGCCACCATCCGGCGGATGAGGTAGATCGCGAGCACGGCGAGCGCGGCCGCAAAGCCGATGAGGGTGAGCTTCGCGGCGCGCTTGCCACGCCAGCCGTAGACCTGGCGCATCACGAGGAGCAGCGCGTAGGAGATCCACGTGACGCCGGCGAGCGGATACTCGAGGCGATCGAGGCTCTCGCCGAGCTTGCTCACCCAGATCGCTCCGAGCACGAGGGCCACGGTGAAGATCGGAAAGCCGGCCCAGATCAGGCGATGCGAGAGCTTGTCGAGGGCGTCGAGCGGCGCGCCCTTGTCCTTGAACGCGACGGTGTCGAACTTCTTGCGCTTCAGCGCGCGCTCCTCGACGAGGTAGATCGCCGACAGCGCGCTCGCGAGCGCGAACACGCCGACGCCGAGCGTGGCGAGCGAGATGTGGATGCGGCCGAGCGAGGACAGATCGGTGGCCTCGCCCTCGGGAGTGAGCCGCGCGAGCAGAAGCAGAATGAGCGAGACCGGCATCGCGACCACCCCGCCGAGCGTCAGGCGATAGCGCGTGCTCGCGAGCAGATAGCCGCCGGTGATGATGAACGCGAGAAAGCCGATCGCCTCGCGCACGCTCTGCGCCGGGTGCACGTGCTGCGTGCCGCGCCAGCCGATGTCGGTGCCGTGCGCGACGAGCGCGAGCGCGACCAGCGCGATCGTGACGCCACGGAGCTTCGTGTGGCCGGCGAGCACCACGAGGAGCATCGTCGACGCGGCGATGTAGGCCACGACCGCGACCCAGAACGCGGGCGACGGTGCGACGGAGAGCAGCCGCTCGTGAGCGCCAATCACGGTGGCAACGGATCGCCGATGAAGCCGTCGATCACTTCATACGCAGTGTCGTTGAAGATCACCGAGTTGGCGAACTGCTCGGCGCCCATCGAATCCAGGGCATCCTTGGACTTCACCCGACCGACGAGATCATGAGGATCGTGGTCCTGACCCGTGGCGGTCACGAAGCAGACCGCCGGCATCATCGCGAACTGCCGCTTGAGCTCGGTCAAGGTCATTCGATCGCCTTCCAGCGAGGCGCGGCCCTCTGCCGTCCACGCTTCGAGGCGATCCACCGAGATAAACAGGCGCGACACGTAGGACAAGTGTACCGGGGGTCGCATCCGCAAGCTACTTGGTCAGGTTGTCACGGCCGCTTTGGGGAGTTACAAAGCCTCTAGTCCCCGGAGGTCCCGCACCATGGCCAGCGCGAACGTCAAAGAGCTCACCGACCAGAACTTCGAAGCCGAGGTTCTCAAGTCCGAGACGCCCACCCTCGTCGATTTCTGGGCGGTCTGGTGCGGCCCCTGCAAGCAAATCGCGCCCATGGTCGATGCCGTGGCCGACGAGTACAAGGGCCGCCTGAAGGTGGCCAAGATGGACGTCGATCACCACCAGATCGTCCCCCAGCAGTACCAGGTGCGGTCGATCCCCACCCTCCTGATCTTCAAGGGCGGCAAGGTCGTCGGCCAGTTTGTCGGGGCCGTGGCCCGGGCCAAGCTGGAAGCCGAGCTGCAGAAGCACCTCTAGCCGCTTCGTGCGTATGATCGTTCCATGACTCGTGCATGGACGGTCGTGGTGATCCTGCTTGCGACCGGCTGCCAGAAAGAGGCGTCGGAAGCTGGCCCTGCGCGCCCTGCCCTCGGGAAGGAGCGCGGCGACTGCAAGCCCAACAAGGTCTGCGAGCCAGGCCTCCTGTGCCTGTCGAACCTCTGCGTTCGGCCCCCGCCGGCCGATTGCCAGCAGGTGGCCGACATCGTGGCCTCGTTCGAGCTAGGAAACTACGCCGAGGTCGAGGCCCGCGAGCCCGTGGTCGCCAGGTACAAGGCTGCCTGCGAAAAGGTCTACGTGTCGAAGGAGGCCGGCGAGTGCTTCACGAAAGCCACCGACAAGGCCTCCGCGGAGCTGTGCGCCCCCGAGATGTTCGCGAAGGCCCCCGCACAGAAGGTCGGCGTCGAGGCGCCGCTCGGCGGCGGCGGCGACTGCGCCACCATCGCCGAGAAGATCCGCAACCAGATGGGCAAGCAGATGGGGAACTCCGACCCGCAGACCCAGCAGATGTTCGAGAAGGTGATCAAGATCGTCCGCGAATCGTGCGAGCAGGATGCCTGGCCGCCGGCGTTCAAGAGCTGCGTGATCGCCGCCGGCGAGAGCACCGATGCGATGAACAAGTGCAGCAAGGACATGCCCCCGGCGCTCCAGCAGAAGATGACGGAGCGCATGTCAAAGGCCATGCAACCCGGACCGTGAGCGAAGCCACGATCGCCGCCCGGCAATCCCTGTAAGCTCCGCCGATGCCGGGTCGAGCCTTCATCGCTATCCTCCTCGCCGCGAGTGCGTGCGGGTTCGAGGTCGCGAATCCCGGCAGCGGCGGTGATGACGTTCCCGGCGACGGCCCGCTCACCGGCTGCGCCGCCGCGAACTGGCGCGATGCGAACTGGGCCGCGCGCTATCCACTCGCGATCCAGAAGTCCAAGGTGCGCGGCGTGCCGGGCGACCTCGCGATCCTCGTCGCGATCACGTCGGCCGAGCTGAAGCAGGCGACCGCGAGCGGCGATGACATCGTGTTCACCGCCGGCGACGGCGTGACCGTGCTGCCGTACGAGATCGAGCGCTTCGAGGCCAGCACCGGCGCGCTGACCGCGTGGGTGCTCGTGCCCTCGGTCTCGAACGCGGCGGATCTCCCGCTCTATCTCTACTTCGCGAATCCGTCACCACCGGCGCCGGATCCCGGCGACGTGTGGCCCGACTACATCGCGGTATGGCACTTCCGCGAGGACCCGGGCGCGGCGGTTGGTCAGGCACGCGACAGCACCGCGCATGGGCGGCACGCCACCGTGCAGAACATGACGAGCGCCGACCGCGTCGTGGGAAAGATCGGCACGGGGTACGGCTTCGACGGCGTGGACAACGGCCTCGTGCTGAGCCCGTTCGTGTTCCCGACCCGGTTCACGTACGAGGCATGGATCCGGCCGACCACGCTCGCGAACTACCGCACCGTGTTCGACGTCGCGGCCAACAACCGGTGGCTCGGCCTCGCCTCCGACAAGGTCGAGTTCTACACCGGCACCGACTACGTCTTCGATTCGCCGATCATCGGCAACGCCTGGCACGCCGTCGCCGCCGCGTACGACGGCACGAGGATGCGCGTCTACCTCGACGGCGCCGAGATCCCGACCGCCCCGTCGATCACCCTCGCCGCCGTGACCTCACCACTGCAGATCGGGTTCTCCGCCCTCGGCGAGCACTTCCTCGGCACCATCGACGAGGCGCGGATCCACTCCGCGGCGCTCTCCGCCGATGCGATCGGCACGAGCTACGCGAACCAGTCCGCGCCCGATCAGTTCGTCAAGGTCGAGACGATCGAGCGCTGCCGCTGAACACGGTCGCAAACGCGTCGTGGTTGGCCGCCCCTGGGCCGCCGATCACCGCGAACACCACGCTCGCGAACGTGCGATCGAACGGACCGTGGAGCAGGTCCGCGAATGCGCGCGCCACGATCACGGGATCGTTGCCGAACACGCCGGAGCCCCACGCGCCGAGCACCAGGTGCTCGATGCCCTCGTCGCGCGCGATCGCGAGGACGAACGCCGCGCGGGTCCTCAGCACGGCCTCGACCTCGGCCGCATCGAACCGGTCGTGCTGGCGCAGCGCGCCCGCATTCGGCGCGGCACAGGTGATCACCGAGCACACGACCGGCGCGTCGAACCAGCCGCCTTCGTCGTCGCGGAAGAACGGCACCGCCGGCGAGTAGATCGCGAGATCGAGGTACAGCGCCGAGCGGTTCGCCTTGTTGCGCGCGTAGGACTCCGGCTGCGACTGGAGGCATGGGTACAGCGCGGAGCTGCGCGCGAGCGACTCCTCCTGCGCCTGCGCCCCGCCGAGGAAGCCGCCGCCCGGGTTCTTCGCCGAGGCGAAGTTGAGGCAGCCCACGTGGCCACCGTGCGCCGCGAGCCGGCGCAGCGCCGCGATCGTCGACTCCGCGGTCACCGAGATCTCGGTCGCCGCCACGCGCGGCCGGAGCGCCGGCGAGGTGTACGTGCCGAGGTCGCGCGTCACGGTGCCATCCAGCGCGCGCGCGATCAGCGCCGTCAGCTCGACGATGGCGCCCCGCGCGTTCGCATAGCGACCGGACTCGCACGCGGCGAGCGACTGTTCGGCGATGCGGACCTTGTCGCCGCGCGAGAGCGCGGGATACTCGAGGAACGCGGGTGGGACGTGATCGGTGAGCCACACGCCGTTCGCCGAGCGGAAGAACGCGTGACCGGCATCGGCCATCGCCTCGGCGCGGACGGTGAGGATCAGCGCCTTGCCGCGACGACCGCCGACCTTGGTCGCGGTCTCGACATCCGCGGACATGTGGACGTGGTGACGCGCGCCCTTGATCAGGCCCGTCGCGCGGATCGACGGCACGAACTCCGCCACGGTGCCGTGGTACAGGCGCGCGGGCGGCGAGACCTGCGGGAGGTCGAGCTCGACCTCGACGGAGTGGCCCTGGTTGGCGCGGATGCGCGCGCCATCCGGCGACAGCGCATAGCGCTGCTTGTCGGACGACGCGACGAGCTCCGCGAGCTCCGCACGCGTCAGGGGATGCCCGTGCGACGCGAGGGCGCCGAGCAGCGCACCGACATCGGTCCAGCCGGCGTCGTCGAGGACGATGCCGACCTTCTCGGGCTGGTGACGGAGAACGAGGGAGAGGAACTTGGAGGTATGGACGGCGGACATGACGGTGCTTTCGATGCGTGCACCGTACGTCTTCCGATAGTGTCAGTCAAACACTATCTAGTAACCGTGCTTTCTCAAAGACACATTCGCGACCAGGCCCATCGCGATGAAGAACGTCACCAGCGAGCTGCCTCCGTAGGACACGAACGGCAGCGTCACGCCGACGACCGGCGCGAGGCCGAGCACCATCGCGACGTTGACCACCACGTGCCAGAACGTCATGGCGGCGACGCCGACGCAGATCACCGCGCCCACGCGGTCGCGGGCCGACAGCGCCACGTTGATGATCCAGACCAGCAGGAATACGAAGATCAGGAGCAGCAGCACGGAGCCCGCGAAGCCCCATTCCTCGGCCCACACCGAGTACGGGAAGTCCGTCCAGTGCTCCGGGACGAAGTTGAACTGGTTCTGCGTCCCCTCGAGAAAGCCCTTGCCCCAGATCCGTCCGGACCCGACGGCGAAGATCGACTGCTGCGTGTGCCAGCAGTTGCCCGTGTTCGGGGCGACGTTGCAGTCGATGAAGCCGAGGATGCGGTTCTTCTGGTAGTCGTGCATCGACTCCCAGACGATCGGAATCGCGAGCAGACCGGCGAGCGTCACGTGGACGACCGGCCAGACGTTGGGCATCGACAGGAAGCCAACCGAGAGCACGATCAGGATCAGCAGGATCGCGGTGCCGAGGTCGGGCTGGGTCGCGATGAGGCCGATCGGCACGGCGATCACGCCGAGGCGCAGCGCGAGCGCGCGCGGCTCGTACCGGCTCGACGTCTCGGTGTCCTGGAACATGCGCGCCAGGACGAGGATCATCATGACCTTGACGAGCTCGGAGGGCTGCAGCCCGAAGGGGCCGAGGAACAGCCAACGGTACGTGGAGCCGTGACGATCGTCGTCGCCGGTGGCGCCCTGCAGGCGCGCGAGCACGAGCAGCGCGATCGCGATGCCGAGGCCGAGCCACGCGAGCCGGACCATCGCCTTGTAGTCGACGATGGTCGCCACCGCGAACGCGATGCAGCCGACCACCATCCACTGGACCTGCGAGTCGAACTTGACCTGGTGCTTGCTGCCGCGCGTGGCGGAGTACAGGTTGAGCAGGCCGATCGAGCAGATCGCCATCACCGTGATGATCAACGGCCAATCGACCGCGGCGCGGAACCGGCGCCAGCGCGACACCCCTACGGTGGTGCGCGGGAGCTGGAGACCGGTGCCTCTCATGGCTTGGCTCCCTTCGCGGGGGCCGGCGCGGGCGCGACCGGCGCCGCCTTCGCCTTGCCGTTGAGCTTCGGCGACGTGTAGTAGCCCTCGAGGATGCGGCGCGCGATCGGCCACGCGGTGGTACCGCCACCGCCGCCGTGCTCGACGAACACCACGATCGCGAGCTCGGGATCCTCGGCCGGCGCCCAGCCCGCGAACCACGCGTGCGCGGCGTTCGGGTTCCAGCGATCGAGCTGCGCGTCCTGTTCCTGCTTGTGGTGCTTCCGGACCTCGGCGGTGCCGGTCTTGCCCATCACCGTGACGACGTCGGAGTGGCCGTGCTCGAACGCGGTGCCGCCCTTCTCGTTCGTCACCATCCACATGCCCTTCTTCCAGGTCTCGACCGCATCGACCGGCGTCTTGATCGTGCGGACGACCTTGGGCTCGAAGCCGACGATCTGCCGGCCCTCGTGCGTATCCACGCGCTCGACGACCTGCGGGACGTACAGCGTGCCGCCGTTCGCGATCGCCGCGTACGCCATTGCCATCTGGAGCACGGTGACCTCGACGTCACCCTGCCCGATCGCGGCGTTCGTCGCGTAGCCGATCTTGTAGCGGCTGGTCTGCTCGTACCAGGCCTTGGTCGGGATCCGACCGCCGGAGTCGCCGTTGAGGCCGAGGTTGGTGGGCGCACCGAGGCCGTACTGCTTCGAGACCTCGGCGATCCGATCGAGGCCGATGCGCTCGGCGAGCTTCCAGAAGTAGATGTCGCACGAGTGCTGGATCGCGCCGAGCAGCGAGACCTTGCCGTGCGTGCCGTGGCAGCGGAACGTGGTGCCGGAGAGCTTGTACTCGCCGGTGCAGAACATGTTCTCGTCCTCCGCGGCCTGGCCGTCCTCGAGCGCCGCGAACGCGGTGATGAACTTGAAGATCGAACCCGGCGGATAGGTCGCGCGCAGCGCCTTGTCGATGAACGGCTTGCGCGGATCGGAGATCAGCAGCGTCTCCTCGGCCTTCGTGAGGTGGCCGGTCATCACGTTCGGATCGAAGCTCGGCTTCGAGACGAGCGCGCGGATCTTGCCGGTCTTCGGCTCGACGATCACGACGGCGGCCGACGCGACGTGCGCGACCGCCTTCTCGACCATCCGCTGCAGCTCGGCATCGATCGTGAGCACCAGGTTCGCGCCGGGCACGGCCCCTACCACGCGCTCGCCGGGGATCAGCGTCTCCGCGGTCTTGTCGTCGAGCCGCTGGCCGCGCGCATCGACGGCGTAGCGCTCGATGCCCTTCTTGCCACGCAGGTAGTTCTCCCACGCGGACTCGAGGCCGTAGCGCCCGACCAGCTCGCTCGGGTCGTAACCCTGGTTGGTCAGGCGATCGGCCTCGCTCGCCGTCATCTGCGTCATGTAGCCGATCAGGTGCGCGGCGAGATCGCCCTGCGGGTAGTAGCGGTACGGCTCGTGGTGGACCTCGATGCCGGCGAGCTTGGTCAGCGATTGCTCGACGAGCGCGGCGCGATCGCGGCCCTGATCTTCGAGGATGAGCACGGGCGTCTTCGGATCGCGCTTCGTGCCGATCGCGAGGCGCTCGTCGATCTTCACGAGCTCGTCATCGGACAGGCCGAGCATGCGCGAGAGCTCCGCGCGCGTGGCCGCGGTCATCTGCTTCGGCGTCGCGTAGATGTTGAACGCCGGGCGGTTGTCGGCGAGCGCGACACCCTTCGCGTCGAGGATCTTGCCGCGCACGCTCGGGAGGTAGCGCTCCTTGACCACGTTCGAGACCGTGCGCTCGAAGTAGCTGTCGCCGCGCATGACCTGCAGCTGCCACAACCGGCCGACGAGCATCGCGAATGCCGCGAACACGATCAGCGCGACCCACTTGAGCCGGCGATGCAGCTCGGCGAGCGAGGGCCCGTTGCCGGAGCCGGGGCCGGAGGAGGATCGCAGCAGCATCAGGGCGCCAGCCCTTCGAGCGCGGCATCCCGCTCGCGGTGCGTGCGGGCGAAGGTGGCATCGATGCGGCGGAACATGCGCCACACCAGCGGTCCGACGATCGCGGTGGTCACCGTGATCAGCGCGATGTGTTGCAGCTCGATCGCGAGCCCGGCGCGCGGCACGTGATAGACGCCGCGCACGATCAGCGCGAGCGCACCAGCGACCAGCGCGACGAACGCGGAGAACGCCATCGTCATCGTCATGCCGCGCACGAGGATCCGCTGCTGGACCGCGCGCGCGACCAGGCCGGTGAGACCGAGCACGAGCGCCATCAGACCGGGCGGACCGCCGCTGATCAGATCGACCAAGTAGCCGAGGACCACGGAGCCGCCCACGGCCGGCGCGACACCGCGGCGGGCGGTGAGGCCGAGATACGCGGCGGTCAGCGCCCCCACCTCGGGCGTGGCATCGCGGAGAAACCCAAACGGCATCAGCCGCCAGACCGCGGCGAGGATGACGCACGAGAGGTACGCGACGATCACGAGCGTGGCGGTTCTCATGGCTGCGCCACCGCCTTCGCTTCCTCGTTGGTCAGCGTGACCTTGAACAGCGCGAGCGCGAACACGACCACGAGGATCGAGATCCACACCGGCATCGCGGACGAGAACAGCATCTACAGCGCTCTCCCGCCGAAGGCCGGCTCGCTGCGCTTCTTCGTCTTCGCATCGGGATCCGGTGGAGGCGGAGGCGCGAGCAGCACCATCACGGCGCGGACGCGCGACACGTCGACGGTCGGGTTGACCTCGAGCGACTGGAACATGCCGTCATCGCCGTTGATCTTGCTGATCTTGCCGACGACGAGCCCGGGCGGGAAGCTCGCGCCGAGGCCCGACGTCACGACCTCGTCGCCGACCTCGAGCTTGCCCTCCGGCTTGAGGTTGCGCTCGAGCCACTCGATCTTGCACGAGTACGAGTCCGACTTTCCGACACCGATCAGCAAGCCGCGACCGCCGGTCCGCGGGATCACGACCTCGATCTTCGAGCTCGGATCGCTGATCAGCATGACGTCGGCGTAGTCGCCGTAGACCTTGTCGATGCGGCCGACCGGGCCGGTGCCGACGATCACCGGCATCCCGGGCTGCACGTCGCGATCGCCGCGATCGATCCGCAGGCGCAGCACGCGGAACTGCGGCGACAGCGGGGCGCCGATCACGCGCGCGCCGATGGTATCCGCCGGCGTGCGCTTCTTGACGACGGCGAGATCCTCGAGCGCCTCGACGTCGAACGCACGCCGCGTCATCGTGGCGAGGTCCTTGCGCAGCCGATCGTTCTCTTCGCGGAGCTCGCGGTTCTCGGACTCCACGTCGACCAGCGCGACGTAGCGCGACCACAGTCCGCCGAAGCCTTCGACGACCCAGCTCACACCCGCCTGCAGCGGCGCGGTGATGCGGAGCAGCGCCTCGTCGATCGCCGACGGCGTGCCGCGCGAGAGGCTCGCGCGGAGCACCAGGGCCGGGAGCACGATCAACATGCCCGCAGCCAACCAATCGAGCATGCGACGACGGATCGTCACGATGCTTACCGCAGTGCGATCTCGCGAAGCAGCCCCAGCTCGTCCAGCACCTTGCCAGTGCCGAGGACGACCGCGAGCTGCGGGTTCTCGCAGACCATCACCGGGAGACCCGTCTCCTCGCGGAGCAGGACGTCCAGGTTCTTGAGCTGTGCGCCGCCGCCGGAGAGCACGATGCCGCGGTCGACGATATCCGCCGACAGCTCGGGCGGCGTGCGCTCGAGGACGGAGCGAACCGCATCGACGATCGCGTTCACGGGCTCGCTGAGCGCCTCGCGGATCTCGTCGGAGTTGACCATCAAGGTCTTCGGGACGCCCGCGACCAGATCGCGGCCCTTGACCTCGACGGTCATCGGCTCCTCCAGGGGATACGCCGAACCGATCTCCTTCTTGATGATCTCGGCGGTGCGCTCGCCGATGAGGAGGTTGTACTTGCGCTTGATGTACTGGACGATCGCCTCGTCCATCTTGTCGCCGGCGACGCGGATCGACTTCGAGAGCACGACGCCCGCGAGTGCGATCACGGCGACCTCGGTGGTGCCGCCGCCGATGTCGACGATCATGTTGCCCGTGGGCTCGGTGATCGGCAGACCGCCGCCGATCGCGGCCGCCATCGGCTCCTCGATCAGATAGACCTCGCGGGCCGCAGCAGCGAGCGCCGAGTCACGCACGGCGCGCTTCTCGACCTCGGTGATGCCGGAGGGTACGCTGACGATCACGCGGGGACGCACGAGCGTACGTCGCTGGTGCGCCTTCTGGATGAAGTAGCGCAGCATCGCCTCGGTGACCTCGAAGTCGGCGATGACGCCGTCCTTCATCGGCCGGATGGCGATGATGTTGCCGGGGGTGCGGCCGAGCATCTCCTTGGCTTCCTTGCCAACCGCGAGGACCTTCTTGGGGCCGCCGCC
>JBBRED010000310.1:0-10508 GCA_038203335.1 Haliangiales bacterium
GTTGCGATCGCGGCGCTCGTGCGCGGCGCTCTTTGATCGTCGCGGGCGCTCGCTGCTCAGCTGCGGTCGGTGCGGCGCCCGGTCGCGGCGATGATCTCGGCGAGCCGCGCCCATCGCGCCTCGGGGACCGGGCCGTCGCCCTCGGCGAGCGCGAGCGCGAACTCCGGATCGCGATGGACCGCGATGCCGTGGCGGCGCGCGAGCCCGAGGATCTGGGTGGCGCGCGCATCTCGGCCGATCGCGGTGCGGACGGGGATCGGGCGGCGCACCGGATCCCACGCGACCGCGACGGCGATGCCATCGGCGAGCAGCACGAGCGACGAACCCGCGACCGCGTCGCGGACGGACGGACCACGCGCGACCTCGGCGCGGCGCGTGCGCCACCGCGGATCCGCTCCGGAGAGGCGCTCGTCCTCCTGCTTCTCCGCCGCGGTCATCCGCAGCGACCGCGAGAGGTCCGCGTGTCGGACGAGCGCATCGAGCGCGCCGACGACGATCCACACCGCCGCGAGCGTGCCGAGGTAGCCCACGAGCACGAGCGCGCCGGCGCCCGGATGCTGCACGAGGAGCGCGAGCCGCGGCGCAATGGCCCACAGCCACGCGAGTGTGGCCGCGGCCATCGCGATCGCGCTCGCGATGCCGAGCGCCGCGTGCCGGGTCCGCGAGCTATCGAGCGCGGGCGCGCCGCGTACGCTGCGGCGAGGCACCCAGAACCCGCGCGTCTGCGCGAGGTGCGCGACCAGCGCGGCGATCGCGGCGGCCGCGAGCACCGGCAGCGCGATGGCGAGAACGTCGGTGACGACCGAGGGCGACGACGCGTGCGCGCCGCTCCCATCCGCGCTCGAGCACGCGGCCGCGATCCACGCGCCGAGCCGGGCCGCGATGGCGCGCCCGAACACGAGGATCGCGACCAGCGCGCCGATCCAGGCGACCGCGCCGACGAGGATCGGGCTCGCGGCCGAGAGCCCGGCGGCGCGCGCGACCGCGCGGCGGCGTGCCGACGGTGGGAACGGGCGGTGGTCGGCCATGTCCGAGGTGGATGATACGGTGCGCGCGATGCTGTGCTCGAATCGATCCGATCCCGGGGGCGCCGCGTGAGCGCCACCGCGGGGCTGGTCGAGGTCTGCGTCACCCTGCCGGTGCCGGGGCGCTACCACTATCGCGTGCCGCCGCACCTGGCGGGGCGGGCACAGGTGGGCTCGCGCGTGCTGGTGCGCTTCGGCAAGCAGAAGATCACGGCGGTGGTCGTCCGCACCGATACCCCCGCACCCGAGGGCGTGACGCCGATCGACATCAGCGAGATCCTCGACGACGAGCCGGCGTTGTCCGGCGAGCTGGTCGACCTGTGCTTGTGGATCGCGGACTACTACGAGTCGCCGCCCGGCGAGGCGCTGAAGTCGGCGCTTCCCGCGGGCAGCGGGGTCAAGGCGAAGCTGGTCTATGCGCTGACGGAGCGCGGTCGCACGATCGCGGAGGGCGAGGGCGCCGCGCTGCCCGCGAAGCAGCGCGTGGTGCTGGTCAAGCTGGCGGGCGGCGGCCTTCCGCTCGCGGGCGCGAACGCCGGCATGCGGCGGATCCTCGAGGCGTTGATCACCGACGGCCTGGTCGAGTTGCACGACCAGCGCTCGAACGCGCGCACCAAGCTCAAGCGCGAGCGGATGGTGAAGCTCGTCGGCGAGATCGCCGCGGCGAAGGCGGCGTCGGCGAAGTCGCTCAAGCGCGTGCGCGTCCTCGACGTGCTGGCTTCTGGAGAGCCGATGGCGCTCGACGCGATCGAGCAGCAGATGCCCGGTGCGAAGACCACGCTTCGCGAGCTGGCGAAGGCGGGGCTCGTCGAGCTGTTCGATCGCGAGATCGCGCTCGATGCGTTCGCGACCGGGGCCGACATGCTCGTCATCGCCCCGCCGCTGCTCACGGGCGAGCAGGCGGTCGCCGTCGGCGAGATCACGGCGGCGGCGCTCGCGCCGCCGGGTCCCGACGGCAAGCGTCCGTTCACGCCGTTCCTCCTGCACGGTGTCACCGGCGGCGGCAAGACCGAGGTCTACCTGCGCGTCATCGCGGAGACGCTCGAGCAGGGCAAGTCCGCGCTCGTGCTGGTTCCGGAGATCTCGCTGACGCCGCAGCTCGCGGCGCGGTTTCGTGCGCGGTTCGGCGATCAGGTCGCGATCCTCCACTCGGGCATGAGCGAGCAGCAGCGGCTCGGCGAGTGGTCACGGCTGCGGCGCGGCGACGCGCGGATCGCGGTCGGCGCACGGTCGGCGGTGTTCGCGCCGCTCGCGAACCTGGGCGTGATCGTCGTCGACGAGGAGCACGACGGCTCGTTCAAGCAGGACGAGGGCGTGCGCTATCACGCGCGCGACGTGGCGATCGTCCGCGCGCAGCGCGCCGGTGCGCTGTGCGTGCTCGGCTCTGGCACCCCCAGCCTCGAGAGCGCGGCGCACGCGGAGAAGGGTCCGTACCGGCTGCTCCGGCTGACCGAGCGGCCTATGGCGCGGCCGATGCCGACCGTGGAGATCATCGATCTGCGCACGTACATGGCCGACGGCGAGGGCATGCTCTCGGCGCCCCTGCGCACCGCGATCGAGCAGACGCTCGCCGCCGGCGATCAGACGATCCTGTTCCTCAACCGCCGCGGGTTCGCGACGTTCGTGCTGTGCAAGGCGTGCGGCCACTCGTTTCGGTGTCCGAACTGCTCGGTGTCGCTGACCTATCACCAGCACAGCGATCGCCTGCGCTGCCACTACTGCAACCACACCGAGCGCGTCCCCGAGGCATGCCCGAAGTGCAAGGCACCCTCGATCGAGCGCAAGGGGCTCGGCACCGAGCGCGTCGCGGCGGCGCTCGTCGAGGCGTTCCCGAACGCGCGGGTCGCCCGGCTCGATCGCGATGTCGCGAGCGGCGCGAAGATCGAGGTAGTGCTCGGGCGCGTCGCGCGCCGCGAGGTCGACATCCTGATCGGCACCCAGATGGTCACCAAGGGCCACGACTTCCCGGGCGTCACCCTGGTCGGCGTGCTGTGTGCAGATACCGGGCTCGATCTCCCGGATTTTCGCGCGTCGGAGCGCACGTTTCAGCTGCTCGCGCAGGTGGCCGGCCGGGCGGGGCGCGGCGATCGGATCGGCCGCGTGTTGATCCAGACGTACCGGCCCGGGGCCCCGGCCGTGGTCGCGGCGTCGCAGCACGACTACGCCCAGTTCTTCGCGGCGGAGTACGCGGAGCGCCAGGAGCTTGGCTACCCGCCGCACGGCCGGCTGATCGCGGTGCGGATCGAGGGCAAGGACGGGCACCAGGTCGCAGCGGCGGCGGCGGACCTGGGGGCGGTCGCGCGGGCCGCGGCGGAGCACGTGGGCGGTGTGGTGGAGGTGCTCGGCCCGGCGCCAGCCCCGCTCGAACGGCTGCGCGGTCGGACCCGCTGGCAGATTCTCTTGCGCAGCGCCGACCGACACGCCTTGCGCAGGGTCGCGCGCAGTCTGCCCCTCGGCGATCCATCGAAGGATCCGAGGGCGACGCTGGATGTCGACCCGGTGTCGACCCTGTAGCGGCGTTGTATACTGCTGCGGGGTGAGTGACTCGACCGTTCCGTGCGTGCTGATCGTCGCCGATCCTCCTCGGGTCGACGACATCGCCGTGATGTTCGACGAACCGCTCCCGTTCGGCTTCACCGAGGTCCTCCGCTCGACCGGCGGCGACGATACGATCGACCTGGCGGCGGCGCGCCGTCCGCACGTGTGCGTGATCACGGCGACCCTCGAGGGCGGCGACGCGGCCTCGCTGATCGAGACGCTGCGCGGGATGATGCCGCGCGCCGAGGTGGCGGTCGTGCTGATCGGCGATGCCGACGGGCCGATGCGCACCGCACTCGACGCGCTCGATCTCGCGCCCGATCGCTTCGTGTCGAGCCCGATCGTGGCCAAGGCGCTGCGGTTCGCGGTCGGTGGTGCGCTCGAGGCGGTGGCGCTCGTGCGCGGCACGGCGCCGCCGAAGGCGGAGCCAACGGAATCGAGCGCCCCGGAGCCGCTGCCCGACGAGGATCCCACGGTGTCGCAGCGCGCCGCCCAGCGCGCGCGGTGGGAGGCGCTCGCGAACTCGTTCGTCGAGATCGTCGAAGAGGAGGAGCTGCGGCCGGATTTGGACGAGGACGCCGAGCCGCTGCCCCTGCCCGATAACCCACCGCGCCGCGCGCACAGCGACTCGCAGGCGCCGACCTCGGTGCCGGCGCCGCTCGAGATGTGGCAGCCGGGCACCACGTCGGAGCTCCGCGAGAAGGAGGTCTCGCAGGCCTGGAGCGCGCCGGAGCCACCGGTGCGTGAGCCCACGCTGATCATCCGCGATCCGGAGGCCACCGGCCCGGTGACCGACCCCGCGAGCGCGATGCCGCCGCCGCTGCCCGAGCCGGCGGCGCCGGAGATCGAGCGCACGAGCGGCCGGGAGACCGATCCGTGGGCCGGCGCGTTGCCGCTCGCGAAGCTGATCGGCGGCGAGCCGCGCGCGAAGCCGGTGGCGGACGACGACCTCGGCCTCGACGACTTCGAGGATGACCTGGTGCTCGGCCACGAGACCTCGGAGCGACGACTCAGCGAGCCGCGGCTCGAGGTGATCGATCTCACCGACGCGGATGCGATCGAGCCGCTGCCCGCGATCGCCGCCGGTGCCGCGGCGCAGGACGGCCGCGACTTCGCCCGCCAGCTGCGCGCGAAGATGTCGATGATGGCGCAGCGCCTGTTCCAGGGCGGCGATGCGGCATCGTCACCAGCGGTCGCCGTGGACGTCGGGCCGCGCCACGATCACCACACCGAGAGCGATCTGACGTCGCTCGGCGAGGAGCCGGCGCTCCAGAGCGGCCACACCGAGATCGAGGGCCGCTCGTCGCGCTCCGGCGAGATCCGCGACCTCACCACCTCGCCCGGATCGTGGGACACGCAGATCCGTGAGCGCGGGCTGCCCGATACCGGTGAGATCGCGCGCGGCGTCTCGGATGCGTCGATGCTGCTCGCGAAGATGTTCGCGCAGGCCTCGACGGGACGGATCTCGTTCCGGCAAGAGGGCATCGGGGCCGTCGAGAAGGTCGTGTTCTTCGACCAGGGGCGGCCGGTGTTCGCGTCGTCGAGCGAGCCGCGCGATCGCATGGGCGAGCTGCTCGTGCGCGAGGGGAAGATCACCGCGTCGCAGTACGAGCGCTGCCAGGCCGTGGTCGCCGAGTCGGGGCGACGGATGGGCGAGATCCTCGTCGACTTCGGCTACCTCAAACGCCGCGAGCTGCTGCCGGCGGTTCGTCGTCACGTCGAGGACATCGTGTACTCGCTGTTCCAGTGGGACCGCGGCACGTACCACATCGCGCTCGATGCCACGCCGTCGTCGGAGCGCATCCGGTTGTCGCGTCACCCCGCCGCGCTGGTGCTCGAGGGGATCCGTCGCAAGCTCGATCGCACGAGCCTCGAGCGGCTGATCGGCTCCGCCTCGACGGTGATCGAGGTGCCGGATCGCGAACGGCTCGGCGGCATCATCAACCTCGGTGACCTCGCGGTCGAGGAGCGCAGCGCGCTCGCCGCGTTCGATGCGAGCGCGGATCTCAGTGCCGTCGCGGCTGCCGCAGGTGTGGACGTTGCCGATGTGCTGCCGCTCGCGTGGGGGTTGTGCGTGCTCGGCCTGGCGACGGCGCGCCGCACCGATACCGAGGTGCCCGACGAGTCATCCGCGCTGGTCGGCGAGACCGATCTCGCGATCGATCGCGAGCGCGTGCGCGCGCGGTGGTCGCTGGTCAGCGAGGCCGACTACTTCGCGCTGCTCGGCGTGCGTCGAGACGCCACGGGCTTCGAGATCCGCCGCGCCTATCAGTCCGCGCGCCGCGACTTCGCCACCGATTCGTTCCCGAACGATCTGCGGCGCGAGCTCGCGCAGGAGCTCGACGACATCGCTCACGTCCTCGACGAGGCGTTCCGCGTCCTGCGCGACGACCGCCTCCGCATGACGTACCTGTCGAACCTGGTCGAGTAGCGCGCCGATCGGTGGTAGATCGCACCCGTGCGCGTCGTGTTCATGGGCTCCCCGGAGTTCGCGGTGCCGTGCTTGCGGGCGCTGGCCACCGCGCACCAGGTCGCGCTCGTCGTCAGCCAGCCCGACAAGCCGGCGGGGCGGGGCAGCCAGATCACCGCTCCGGCCGTGAAGGTCGCTGCGCTGCAGCTCGGGCTCCCGGTGATCCAGCCGCGATCGGCGAAGACCGGGGAGCTGCGCGACGCGATGATCGCGACGGGCGCGGAGCTCGCCGTGGTGGTCGCCTACGGCAAGATCCTCCCGGTTCCGGTGCTCGAGGCGCTGCCGCGCGGCTGCATCAATGTCCACGCCTCGATCCTCCCGAAGTACCGCGGCGCCGCGCCCGTGCAGTGGGCGGTGATCCACGGCGATCACGAGACCGCCGTCGATATCATGCAACTCGATGCGGGCATGGACACCGGCCCGGTGCTGCTCGAGCGCAAGGTCACGATCGATCCCGAGGAGACCTCGGGCGAGCTCCTCGCGCGGCTCGCGCCCCTCGGCGCCGCCGCCTGCCTCGATGCGATCGCGGCGATGGCCGACGGCACGGCGAAGCCCGTACCGCAGGACCACAACGCCTCGACGCACGCGCCGATGCTGACGAAGTCCGATGGCGCCATCGACTTCTCCCGGCCGGCGCACCTCGTGGCGGCGCGGATCCGCGGCGTGGATCCGTGGCCGGGTGCGCAGGCGATGCACCGGGGCCAGATCGTGAAGCTGTTCCGCGCCGTGCCGCACGCGCGCGCGCCGGGGCCCGAGGCCACGGGTACCGTGATCGCGATCGACGCGCGCGGCCTGCACGTGGTGTGCGGCGACAACCTGGCGATCGTCCGCGAGATCCAGGCGCCGGGCCGCAAGCGCCTCGCCGCCGCGCAGTTCGCCGCGGGGCGCGGCATCGCGGTAGGTGACGTGCTCGGCCCGCTCGTGCCGGAGCCGGCGTGAGTGCGAAGGTCTCGGCGCGCGAGGTCGCGCGCCGGGTGCTCGACCGCATCGACAAGGACGGCGCGTGGGCCACGCCCACCCTCGACGGCGAGCTCGCGCGCACCGATCTCGAGGATCGAGATCGCCGCCTCGCCTCCGAGCTCGTCTACGGCGTGCTCCGCCACCGATCGCGGCTCGACCGCGCGATCGCCGCACACGCAAATCTCAAGAAGACGCAGGCGAAGGTGGTGACCGCGCTGCGGGTGGCCGCCTACCAGATGCTGTTCCTCGATCGCGTGCCGAGCCACGCCGCGGTCAACGAGGCCGTCGAGGCCGCACGTGCCGTCGGCGGGCCGAAGGTCGGCGGCTTCGCGAACGCGGTGCTGCGGAACATCTCGCGCGCGGGCGAGCCCCCGCTGCCGGCCGGTGATCTCGAGCTGGCGGCCTCGCTGCCGCGCTGGATCCTCGACGAGCTCGCCGCCTCCGCGGGAGATCAGCTCCCCGCGATCGCGGCCGCGTTCGCCGAGTCCGCGCCGCTGATCGCGCGCGCGAACGGCCTGCGCACCACGCGCGAGGCGCTGATCTCCGAGCTCGCCGAGGCCGGCGTGACCGCCACGCCCGTCGACGGCGCACCGATGGCGCTCCGCCTCGAGGGCCTCGGCGATCCGGCGCGCAACGGCTCGTTCATGGCCGGGCGCTGGACCGTGCAGGATCTCGGCGCGCAGAAGGTCGGGCTCGCGGCCGCACCGAAGGCCGGGCAGCGGATCCTCGACGCCTGCGCGGGCGTCGGCGGCAAGTCCACGCACCTCGCCGAGCTGACCGATGACCAGGGCACGATCGACGCGGCGGATCTCTCGGCGACGAAGCTCGGGCTGTGCGCCGAGACCGCGGCGCGCCTCGGCCTGACCTCGATCCACCGGCACACCTGCGATCTCCTCGATCCGGCCGCGCCGCTCGCCGCTGCGTACGATCTCATCGTTCTCGATGCGCCGTGCTCCGGCCTCGGCGTGCTGCGCCGTCACCCCGATGCGAAGTGGCGCCTCAAGCCCTCGGACGTGCCGCGGCTCGCCGAGCTCCAGCGCATGCTGCTCGATGCCGTGGTCCCGCGCCTCGCGCCCGGCGGCACGCTGGTCTACTCCGTGTGCACGTTCACCCGCGCGGAGGGACCGGACCAGATCGCGGCGCTCATCGCTCGCACCGGCCTCGTGCTCGTCGCGGAGCACCGCACCTGGCCGCCCGACGCCGACGGCTTCTATCTCGCGCGGCTCGAACGCCGCTAGCGTAGCGTGACGGTCGCGGGCTTGAGGCCCGGTGCGTTGACGACGCCCGTGGCTTGCGTGGCCGCCGGCGTTTCGCGCTCGGTGGGCAGCGTGGTCGTTGCGATGATCATGGCGGTCGATGCTGCTGCCATGCCCGCACCGACCACCATGAGGCCGACATCCGCGAGCGACAGTCGGGCTCTGCGATAGAGGCACGCGGTGTCGTCCTCTCCGTCGCGGCACGATGCTCCGCTCTGATACACGCTGCCGCGGGAGGCGGCAGCCACGAGCAAGACTCCCGCGACGGTGCCGACGGCATTCACGACATAGGCCGTCGTCTTCCTCTGCGGTGCGCGGCCGAGATAGCAGCCGGGGAACAGCGTGAGTACGGCGGTGACGACGAGGATTGATTTTCGCATGATCTGTCTCGATGATTGAATGAGTGACGGCTAGCGCAGCGTGACGGCTGCTGGTTGGAGCCCCGGTACCGTGACGACACCGGCGGGCAGCGATGTCGGAATGCGCACGCGCTCCGGCTCCGGCTCGGTCGGCAAGGTCGCCGTGACGATGAGCGCAGCGACCCCGGCCGAGATGACTCCAGCTCCGATGCCCACGAGCGTGAACCCGTCCGGCTTCGAATGATCAGGAGGACCGTTGGTGGAGTTCTCGCAGTAACCAACACAACCGTGACCTCCGGCCAGGACGGAAACGATCAGCAACGAACCCAGTCCCATCGCGACGCCGTTCAGGGCGTAGGCCTCGCGTTTTCTCGTCGGTGTGCGGCCGAGATAACAACCGGAGACGAGGGTGATGGTGGCCACCAACAGAACGACGGTCTTGCGCATGCCGGAGCCATCAAGCGAATCGCGTGCCACTGGTCCGACCAGTGGACTCGGGGAGTTCGGATGGGATTGCCAGTCCCTGGCCAGTCGACTCGCCACGTAACTGGTGACGGCGAACCGCGAACGTAGCGTGACGATCGGGGGCGATATGGCAGGAGTGGCCGCCAAGAACCGCTTCTCGCTTCGCGCCATCGCGGTGCGAGAGGTTGAAACACGGTCAGTCGTGGGGCCCGGGACTCGGTATCGCGAGGTCGAGGATCGTCCCGAGCCCCCCGAAAGCGACCATGATTCCGCCCGCAGCGTAGGCGTCGGGGTGGATCTGGATCATCGTCGAGTCGTCCTCCGGCCTCGCGCGGTCGACCGCGGTCGCGGCGATCAGCGCGCCGCCGACCGTGGCGACCACGCTGTGATCACCATCGCGGTCGTCCGCTGGGCGCGCGATGGACCGACGTAGCAGCCCGAGTTGATCGCGACGAGAAGGAGAAGTGCGCGCCTCATCGGATCTGGACGATCGCTGGAGTGAGGCCGGGGGCGGTCACCGTTCCGATCGTGACCGCACGCGGCGGCGGATCATTGGCGGGCTCCACCTCGGTCGGCACCGCGAGCGTGATCACCGTGGCGATCACCGCGCCGATCACGAGCGCACCTCCGAGCGTTGCCTGCGCGCCCGAGGCGAGGCCGCTGCCGATGCCGCCGGAGACGTCGTCGTGCTGCTCCGATCCGCCGCTCGAAGACAAGGCGATCACGCCGCCGACCCCCGCGACCAGGCCGTTGAGGACGTAGGCGCTGGTCTTTGCGGACTTCGTGCGGCCGAGGTAGCACCCCGACATCGTCGAGAGTGCGAGGGCGAGCGTGGCGAGCAAGGCAGTCGAGCGCATGTGCCCCCGACCTACAGCGAGCTTCGTGCCACGCTCCGGCTCACGAGGGCTCGCGCACTTGGCCCCGGCCCGTGGTGAGCCCCTGACGGTCAGCGGCCGATGGTGCTGCGCAGATACAACAGATAACCGGACGTGCCGACGATTGCCAGCCAGGTCAGGCCGACGCCGCTGAACCGGAACACGTTCGGCGCCTTCCGCGGCAGGCCGATCCAGTGCGCGATCCGTGCGAGCAAGAGGCCGCCGCCGGCGATGTGCAGCACCATCGGAGATCCCCCGCACAGCTCGGCGACGAGCAGCAACACGATCGCGAGCGGCACGAACTCGGCGTTGTTCGAGTGTGCGCGGATCGCGACGAGCATCTCGGGGTGGTCGCCCTGGCCGAGGCTGACGCCATGCTTCTTGCGCATGCGCGACACCTCGTTCGCGAGAAAGACGTTGAAGATGGCGTTGAGTGCTCCGTAGAGCGCGGTGACCAGCGGCGGCATTCGCCGACGATACGCTCAGCCGCGCGCGCGCGTCCCGCGATCACGGAGCTCCGTGATCGTGGCCGCGTAGTCCTTCGTGCCGAACACGCCCGA
>JBBRED010000311.1:0-10434 GCA_038203335.1 Haliangiales bacterium
CGACGCTGTGGTTCTTCCACGCGATCGATCGCTACGTTCGCGCCAGCGGCGACGAGCGCACCTTGCGCGCGCTGCTCCCGAAGCTGCGCTCGATCATCGCGCACCACATCCAGGGCACGCGGTTCGGCATCGGCGTGGATCCGAAGGACGGGCTGCTCGTCCAGGGCGCGCCCGGCTATCAGCTCACGTGGATGGATGCGAAGGTCGGCGACTGGGTGGTCACGCCGCGTCGAGGCAAGGCCGTCGAGATCAACGCCCTCTGGTACAACGCGCTGCGCTTGATGATCGCGTGGGACGTCGAACAGCCCGACGAGGCGAATCGTCTGCGCGAGCTCGCGGACCAGATGTTCGCCTCGTTCGAGCGCCGGTTCTGGAACCCGAAGATCAACCACCTCAACGACGTCGTCGACGGCGAACAGGGCGACGATCCCGCGTGTCGCCCGAACCAGCTGTTCGCGATCTCGCTGCCGTACCCGGTGCTCGCGCCCGCGCACTGGCCCGCGGTGCTCGAGACCGTGGAACGCGAGCTGCTCACGCCCGTCGGGCTGCGCTCGCTGTCGCCGAACCACCCCGACTACAAGCGCAGCTATCACGGCGACCTCGTGACGCGCGATGCCGCGTATCACCAGGGCACCGTGTGGAGCTGGCTGATCGGCCCGTACATCGACGCGCTGATGAAGACGCGTCCCGACGATCGCGAGGCCGCGCGCCGCGCCCTCGATGGCCTCGTGCAGCACCTCGGCGAGAACTGCATCGGGCAGATCGGCGAGGTGTTCGATGCGGAGGCGCCGTACCAGCCGGGCGGCTGTGTCGCCCAGGCGTGGGGCGTCGCCGAGCTCCTGCGCTGCCTGCTGCGCACCACGGGCTAGGGTACGGGCAAGAACTCGACGCCGATGAACGGGAGGATCGGGAGCCCCTTGATGTCCTCGTCGCGCAGCGTCTCGTAGCTGAAGTCGCGACCCTCGACGTTGTGATGCAGCGTGGCGTTCTGGATGTCGACGTACAGGTTGATGTCCGCCCAGCAGCGATGCCAGCGCCGATCCATGCGCAGGTCGAGCGAGAAGAACGCGGGCAGGCGCGCCGCCCACGGATCCTGCACGGCCTCGCTGCGCACCGGATCGTAGGTCGCGGGGCTGTAGGGATTTCCCGACGTCGCCTGGATGCGCGCGCCGAACCGCCAGTTGCCCCACGCGCGCGACACGGCGACGTTGAGGTTGTGGCGCTGATCGAGCTCGAACGGCCGCCACCCCGCGCCCGTGCGCGGATCGTCGACGCGCTCCGAGCGGGAGAGCGTGTACGAGAGCATCGCGAACCAGTCGCCGACGTTGCGCTTGAGCAGCAGCTCGCCGCCGTAGGTACGCGCGCGGCCGATGTTGTCGCGGTAGATCGCGAACCCGAGCTGCTTCTCGAGCAGCAGCTGGAACGTGGGGCCGAGGCCACCGAGGTTCGGATCGGGCGCATCGCCGCCCGGGCGCGGGTTCCGGATCTGCACGCCGATGTCGGTGCCGTAGCTGTAGAAGCCGGTGATCGCGGCGGTGACGTCGTGCGGCAGCAGCGCATCCACGCCGAGCGACAGCTGATCGATATACGAACTGTTGAGCGCCGGATTGCCGGTGCTCGGATCCACGTCGGCGGGTGTTGGCGGCTGGTGAAACCGGCCGATCGACTGGCGCAGCGTGATCGAATCGCTGAGCTGCTGATGCACGTTGATGCGCGGATCGACGACGACCTCGCCCGAGAGTCCGTAGACCTCGACGCGCATCGACGGCTTCATCGCGAACCGATCGCCGTCGAGCTTGATCCGCGTCTCCTCCCACACCGCGATGTCGGTCCACCGCACCGTCGAGGTGCCGCGCACCACGTTGGGGTTCTCGCCGCTGCCGTCGAAGTTGATCGCGGTCGGCGCGAGATAGCCGCCGCTCAGCTCCGCGCCCGCGCGCAGGTGGCCCCACGGCGTATCGCGCAGCAGCTCGGCGCGAACGCCGCCCGGGAACATCGGCCGCGAGAACGTCTGGTCCTGATCGGTATCCTTGTCCTTGTACGTGAGGTTGTTGAGGCCGAACCACGGCGTCACGCTGAGCGTGGTCCTGCCCCACGTGCGGTGATACGGCGCGGCGAACCGCACGAACGAGGACGTCACGCTGATCTTGTTGCTGACCACGTGATCGATCGAGCCGAACATCATCGGCGTGATGCGGCCGTTCGTGCGTGCATCGCCCCAGCCGGTCTTGAGCTGGAAGTCCCAGTAGCTCGGTAGCGGAACATCATCCGCCACGAACGGCGCGGCGACCGTATCGAAGTAGCTGCGCCGCAACCCGATGAGGATCCCGCCCTTCTTCGGCAGCGGCCCTTCCGCTTGCACCGACGAATCGAGCAGGCCGAACGAGCCACCGAGCCGCCAGCGATCGGTGCGCGGCTCGCGCGTGGTCAGCGTGACCAGTCCGCCTTCGGAGCGACCGTACGAGGCATCGAAGCCGCCCGACGTCAGCATCAGATCCGCGAGCATGCCGCCCGGGTAGAACGAGGTGATGCCGCCGAAGTGAAACGCGATCGGCACCTCGATCCCGTCGAGGTACACCGCCGTGTCACGCGGCGCCGTCCCGCGTAGCACGAGGCCGCCGAACGAGAACGGGATGCGCGCCACGCCGGGCAGCACCTGGACGGCGCGCAGGATGTCGTTGCCGGCGCCGGGGATCGTACGGATCTCGTCGGCGGTCAGCTGGTAGCTGAGTGGCTTGGTCTCCTCGGGAGCCTTGCCGGCGACCTCGATGATCTCCGGATCTTCGTCGGGCTCGAGGGCCGGCTGCGCGGCCGCGGTGCTGCCCAGGCAGACCAGCGCGGCGACGGCGGACCTCATCGCGGCATCAGACCACACCGGGGTGGCCGAGCGTTGCTTACTCCTCGACGGTGACCTTGATCATCTTCACCGGCGTCTTCGGGCGGTCCGAGCCATCGGTCTGCGTGGTCTCGATCTTCTTCACGATGTCCATGCCGTCCGTGATCTTGCCGAACACGGGGTGCTTCGACGGGCCCGGCGAGAACCAGTCGAGGCGATCGTTGTGGACGGTGTTGATGAAGAACTGCGCGCCGCCCGAGTTCGGACGACCGGTGTTCGCCATCGACAGCGTGCCGGGCTCGTTCGAGATCTTGTGCGCCGGCGGGTGCTCGTCCTGAACGTTGCCGAGCGGCGAGTTACCGGTGCCGCAGCGCGGGCTGTTCGGGTCCTTCGAGAACTCGCATCCAAACTGGATCATGAAGTTCTGGATGATGCGGTGGAAGTGCAGGCCATCGTAGAAGCCCTGCTTCACCAGCTTGACGAAGTTGCCGGCAGTGACCGGCATCTTGTCCTGAAAGATCTCCGCCTTGAAGGAGCCCAGCGAGGTCTCGAACGTCGCAACAGGATTCGGCATGGCCGAGTCGTATCACGATCGAGGAACGCCGCGCTCTACTCCCGGGCCAGGCGTTCCTCGATCTCGGCCTCGATCGCGACCTCGCCTTCCCGGTACGTCGGGTAGGTCAGCGTGAGGCCGAGCGTCTCCTTGAGACGCGTGTTCTTGATCTTGCGATTGCGATGCGCGACGCGGGCGCCCTCCTCGTGGAGCGCGCGCGACGGCGGCATCTTCAGGTTCATCCGCTCCGTCAGGAACGCGGCGTAGTCGCGCTGCGTGGTCGGCTCGTCGTCGGCGACCAGCAGGAGCGCGCCGGTCTCCGCGCGATCCTCGGCGGCGAACACGACCTTGACCACATCGTCGACGTGGATCCGCGAGATCGCGTGCGCGCCGCCGTCGAGCAGCTTGTAGTCGCCCTTGCGCAGGCGCTCGCGCACGCCGCGTCCCGGGCCGTACACAGGGGCGAGCCGCAGTACGATCGTACGCAGGCGATCGAACTGGTTCTGCGTGATCACGAGCTCGTCGGTCTGCACGCCCTTCATCGGTGGATCATCGTGCGTGACCGGCGTGTCCTCGTCGATCCACACGTCGTCGTCGGGGAGCGCTCCGTACATGCCGCTCGAGCTGAAGTAGATGAACGCGTTCGCGCCCACGCTGTACGCGGTCTGCATCGCGGCGCGCACGGCGGCGCCCGGCGGGCCCGAGGTGGCCGGTGGGATCGAGTACACGACCGTCGCACCGTGAAGGCCAGAGACCATCGCGGTGAGCTGCTTCGGGATCGAGACGTCGAGGTACTTCACCTCGATGCCCTGCTGCGCGAGGTGGGCGATCTTGCCGGTGCCGCGGGCGCAGACGCGGACCGTGCGCCCGGCGGCACGGGCCGCGAGGGCGAGCCGGGTCCCGACGTACCCGCATCCGAGGACGAGCAGCGGGCCGTCGCTCAAGACATCCCGTCGATCGCGAGCGCGATCATCGCGATCAGCTTCTGCGCTTCCTCGTTCTCGACGTTCGCCTTGATGAACTCGTGGATCGTCAGCTGCGCCGTCTCGAGGCGAACCAGCGGCTCGCCGCGCGCGGCGGAATCGAGATCCTCGTACGACAGCGTGCGGATCTTGCCGCCGTTGCGCTGGTAGCACTGCGCGATCAGCGCGATGTGGAAGATCACGCCCACGATCGCCTCGGCGCCACCGAGCTCGCGCTCGTGCGCGCTGATGAACTGCGCCACCGGCGTCTGCGACTGGACGAATCCACCGACGAGCACCGACGAGTAGTTCGGATCGCCCATCTTCTGCGATGCCTCGGTCACGACCGCGGCGACTTGTTCTTTCGTTAGCTTCATCAGAGCTCCAGCGCCGGGATCTCGGGACGCACGGGCGCAAAGCGACATAACGCCTCGGCGGTCAGCGCCGCAACGTCCGCGGCCAGGTTGGTGCAGAACGCCTTGCGTGCGGGTCCCATGAAGTCCCCGTGGGGACGGACTAACGAATCGCAGACCACGTCGGGGGCGGCCTGGTTCGCGAACAGCTTCGCGTGCCACGCGCCCTGGTACCAGATCACGGCCTCGCGCAACGCGGGCGTCACGGTGCCGATCGGGCTCGGATCGCCGAGCAGCTCGCCGAGCACTTGCTCACCGGCGCGGATCGCTCCGCACGAGCCCTTGCCCGTGATGCCGCCGCGGCGAAGCGCCTGGTACGCGGGCGTCGGTAGGCCGAACGTCTCGGCCAGCGCGATGCCGCAGCTGCGGTGCGGCGTTCGGGTGCCTTCGTAGAGCACGAACGCCTTGTCGCGCGCCATGGTGACGTACGCCGCCTCGTCGGGCGTCAGCGCCCGCTCGCTGGACTCGGCCATGGCGGAATGCTACTGCCGTGGAGAGCCGTCGTCGAGAACCGTGCAAGCTCCTCTGATTCCCAGCGAACTGCCCGCGCTGCGGCGCGCGATCGCGATCTCGGTCATCGTGCACATCGTGCTGGGCGGGATCGCGGGGCTGGTCCTCGATCGGCCGAAGCCCACGCAGGTCGACGTCGTCGACATCGAGGTCGCGCCGGCGCCGCCGAAGGTCGAGGCGCTGCCGGAGGAGATCGCGAAGGCGGCCGAGCCCGGGGCGCCCGACAAGGTCGACACGGATCCCGCGAGCACGGTGCCACCGACGCCCGGGGAGGGCTACGCGATCGATGCCGGCGTCGATGCACCGCCGGATGCACCGCCGGACGCGCCGCCGGACGCGCCGGTCGACGCGCCGGTCGACGCGCCGAGGAAGAAGCCCGATGCCGCGGTGGATGCGCCGCCGCTCGTCGCCGAGACCGACGCCGGCTTCGATGCGGCGACGATCGCCAGCGGCGATGCAGGCGACGATGCGACGACCGTCGCGATGAACGACGGCGGGCCGACCGGTGGCGATGCGGCGTTGACAGCGACGAGCGGCGCCTCGGATGCGGGTGGCGATGCGACGAGGGTCGCGGCCGTCGACCCCACGGGCCAGAGCGATGGCGGCATCCCCGGCGACGTGGCCGATCGGACGATCATCGGCGCGGCGGGATCCGGCGCCGGGGACAGCGAGGGCTCCGGCGCGGGCAGCGCGGGCGTGGGACCGATCGCGTTCGGGACCGGCTCCGGCTCCGGCGTGACCGGGATGACGAACGAGCCGGCCGTCGACGGCGCGCCGACCACCGCCGGCACCGCGGCAAATCTTCTGACGTACCTGCCGAAGGGCCACATCCTCACGGCGCTGATCCGGTTCGATCGCCTGCGCGGCACCGAATGGGCGGCGGCGGCCGAGCGCTTGATCGCGCCGATGCCCGACTACCAGTTCCTGTTCGGCGGCGGAGACGCGAAGATCACCGAGAAGCTCGAGACCCTCGTGGTGTCGACGTTCTCGCCGAAGGACATCAACGCGACCACGCTCGTCGGCCGCACCCTGCTCGGCCGCGCGGGCTTGCGCGATCTCCTGTCGGCCGCATCGCCGGTGACCTGGACCACGACCAAGGCGGGCCTCGTCGGCAAGCGCACGCGCACCTACCGCGGCGACAAGCGCGTGTTCCTGTCGCCGTACAAGGGCTGGTTCCTGCTCGCCCAGCCCACCGACCTCGGCAGCCTGACGCCGGTCGCCGGAGATCCGGATGCGATCGTCGCCACCGCGAGGCTGCCGGCGTGGCTGGCGGGGATCCGCGCGATCGAGAAGGAGTCCGGCACCGATGCCCGGGGCCCGGCGCTCGTCGTCACGCTCGCGCTCGGCGGCAAGCGGTTCGACCTCGGCGACAACGACTACGGCCTCGGCATCAAGACGTTTCCCACACCCGACCGGTTGTCGCTCGCGATGGAGCTCGTCAAGCAGGGCTGGCTCGTGCGAGGCAACATGCGGTTCGTCTCCGAGAAGGAGGCCGTCGAGTTCATCGCCGCCGCCGAGGCCGTGCGCGACCGCGTGGGCGACTCGACGGCGATCCAGATCGTGATCGGCAAGCCGCTGGCGCGGGTGGTCAAGAACCTGTCGTTCGCGCGCACGGGTGGTCGCGTGTCGTACGCCACCTCGCTCTCGATCGCCGACGCGCGGGCGATCTTCCTCGCTGTCGCGCAGCAGCTCGACGGCTACTTCCGGCCGTGACACGCTACGGCGTGCGTTCGCACTGGGGCTTGCTGGCGATGTTCGCGCTGTCGTGTGGGCCTACCGCCCAGCGCCAGCCGCTGTACGCCGCGGGCACCGAGCGCGATGACGGCCACGGCATCCTCGCGCGCGCCTCGGCCCACCTCATGACCGACGACGACGCCGCATCCGCGCTGCCCGCACGCACGCCGGTCCCGCGCCGCTACGAGGACAGCATCGGCGGCGACTCGTACGGCGGCGATGCGTACGGCGGCAATGCGTACGGCGGCGCGACCTACGCCGGCTACGTGCCGCCGCAGTGGGGCTATCCGTCGGTCAACCGGATGCCGCACTACCAGCAGCGGGTCGGGCTGTCGGCGGCGATCGAGGGCACGATCTCGTGGCGCGGCCCGATCCCGAAACTGAGCACGTCGTGCGGCACCATCGATCCGCTCGCGATCGGAGCCGAGCGCGGCGTCGGAGGCGCGCTCGTGTACATCGAGAAGTTCACGACTGGACGCGTGCTGCCCAACGCGATGGGCGAGCAGCGGCCGTCGCTCGTCGGTGGGGTGGTGGTCAAGCGCGGATGCGTGTTCGCCCCGATCACGCAGGTCGTGAATCCGCTGCCGGCGCAGCTCGCGATCCACGGCGATGCCACGCGCACCCGCGTCGCCGTGACCGCGCCCGGGGTGGCCACGAAGACCAGCGAGCTCCAGGAGGCCGGACGCGTCGCGCTCCAGCTCAAGCTCGGTGTGACGCGCGTCGAGGCCGAGGATGGATCGCTCGGCGCGGCGTGGGTCGTCGGGATCGACACGCCGTACTTCGCGGTCACCGACGACACCGGCCGGTTCCGCATCGACGAGCTCGCGCCCGGCAGCTACGACGTCACGATCTGGCAGCCGCCGGTGCCGACCGTGGCGAACAAGAAGCTCGTGTACGGCGCGCCGGTCGCATTGCATCGCACCGTTCGCGTCGACGCCGCGAAGACGTCTCGCCTCGACGTCTCGCTCGGCAAGTAGTCCGGGCTCGTCCAGCCCGCGTCCACATCGTCCGCCGTTCGGACATCTCGGACACGCCGTGTGAACAACTTCGGGGAGTTGCCTCTGGCATCCCTGTTGCTCTTCCCCTCCTCATGCAAAAGAAACAGTTCAAGATCCTCGCGGAGGTCCCCCGCTACGACGGCAACGGCACCTTCCTCCTCAAGATCGGCGGCGGCTTCGAGAACAAGGACCTCTCGATCAATGGGTTCCTCGAATCGATCCCGATCGCGGCGATCGGTCCGAAGGGCATCAAGCTCCACATCCGCGAGCTCGACGCGCGCGACCTCGAGAAGCGCGAGTCGTACCGCATCGCCGCGAGCGGCCGCACGGTCGAGCCGTCCACCGCGAGCGAGCCGCTCCCGTTCTGACGAAAGGATCCCACCATGACCTCGCTCAAGAACCTCGCGTCTCGCGCGCCCACGTTGCTCGCGCTCGTCGCTCTCGTCATCGCGATGGGTGGCTCGTGGACCACCGCGGCCTCGGCTGCGCCCACCGTCGTCGCGGCGGCGCCGAAGCTCGCGCCCGATGACCCGGACGCTCGCCCTCACCCCGTCAAGAAGGCACCCGCCGGTCGCATCAACCTCAACACCGCATCGGAGGAGCAGCTGATGCTGCTTCCCACCGTCGGCCCTGCAAAGGCCGAGCGGATCGTCGCCTGGCGAAAGAAGAACGGGGGCTTCAAGCGCGTCGCCGATCTGCGGCGCGTGAAGGGCTTCGGCTACCGGACCTTCAAGCGCCTCGAGCCGCTGCTCGACATCAAGGGCGACACCACGCTCGCGCAGAAGTGATCGTTCATGCCGGCGCGGCGGACTTCTCCGTCTGGGCGTGGTGGTCGTCATCCCGCCGCGCCGGCACCTTCTCTCTCACTCATCGTTCATGCCGGTGCGGCAGCGTGCCCTCCCTCGCGCTGCCGTGCCGGCACCTTTTCGGCTCCGCCTTCCTCCGTGCGTGATCAGCGCGACCCGACGCGCTTCGCCATGTGGATATCCGGCTGCCCGAACCCATTCGCGTCGGGCACGACGCCCGTCACGACAAACCCGCACTTCAGATAGAACGTGAACGCGTGCCCGCCGCGATCTTCGAGGCGCGCCAGATGCGCGAGCGGGTCCGGATAGAGCTCGACGCCGGCGAGCGACGTCAACCCGACCTCGTCGTCGCTGCCGAGCACCAACGTCATCGCGCCACGTGCCGCCACGATCTGCTCGAGATCCGCCACGAGCGCGCGTCCGACGCCCCGCTTCTGCTCCGTGCGAGTGACGACCAGCGGGTGGAGCTCCCAGACGCGCGAAAATGCGTGCTGACCGCCGATCCACCCGAGGATCGTGTCGCCCTCGCGCGCGACGCGGACCAGTCCGCCGCGCAGGCATTCGTCGACCGTCTCGCGCGCCTTCTCGATGACCGGCCACGCATCCGGCGCGATCTCGCGAAACTCGTCGACGAGAAGCTGCGCGCACCGTTCACACCTCGCCCGGTCCGCAAGATCCAGGTCGCTGATCTGCATGGTCCGTTCGTAGCGCCCGCTTCAACGTGGAACAAGCCTCGACCACGGAGGTTCACGTAGGATCGACATGTGGCCGATGACGATCCGGACGACGTCGACGATCTCGAGGCCAGCCCATTCCAGCGATGGGACCAGATTCCGCCGGCGATGCGCGGCGTGCTTCTGAACATCCGATGGGATCGCGACGCTCTGTTTCAACTCTCCTTGCCGGTCGAGGAGATTCCCGTCGGCGATCTCCGCTGGCAGCTCGAGCTGCCCTGGTGGCGTGACGGAGATCGCCACTTCGCCGTCACGCCGACCGACGTGCGCGCGGATCCCGTTCGCTATCGCGCGCACTGGGAGCGCACGCTCGCCGCGGACCTGCGGTATCCGATTCACCTGCTCGCGACGGCGCCGCGGTTGCGCATTCTCGATGGTGTTCATCGCCTGTTGAAGGCCGAGCTCACCGGACAGCACGTGATTCGTGCGTGCCGCGTCGACCGCGAGAGCCTCACGACGATCGTGATCCCAAAACGGCGCGATTAGGCCGCGCGACGCGCCCACTCCGGCCGACGCCGACCGCGAGCAGCGCGACCCGCGCGAAGGACGCCGGCCACGTCCGACCATGGCGTCTCCGCGGAGACGCCACGCGCCAATTGTGCGGTGGCGACCCGCTGAGGGCGAAACGCAGCCCGGGGTGCGCGGCTTGATTTCGGCGAAGGTTGACGTTGCGCAACGGCGACGACGCTTCCGCGGAAGCGCGTCGGCAGCAGCGACATCCGACCCCGAACCCGACCCCGAACCCGACCCCGAACCCGAACCCGACCCCGAACCCGACCCCGACCCCGAACCCGACCCCGAACCCGACCCCGACCCCGAACCCGACCCCGAACCCGACCCCGAAGCCGACCCCGAACCCGACCCCGAACCCGACCCCGAACCCGACCC
>JBBRED010000312.1:0-10416 GCA_038203335.1 Haliangiales bacterium
TGTACGCCGACGATGCGGTCGACGTGCTGTTCGCGCACATCGAGGGCTCCGCGAAGGCGATCATGGACGATGGCTCGGTGGTGTGGCTCGAGTTCGCCGGCAAGAACGGGCGCGCGTACCGCGGCGTCGGCGGCGTGCTCAAGTCGATGGGCGAGCTGCAGGCGCCGGGCAGCGGCACGATGCAGGGCATCCGCAAGTGGTTCGTGGATCACCCCGGGAAGTTCGACGAGGTCGTGGATCAATCGAGCTCGTTCGTGTTCTTCCGCGAGTCGACGAAGGCCGGCGCGGTGGGATCGCAGATGGTGGTGCTCACCTCGCAGCGCTCGATGGCGATCGATCGCGCGTTCATCGCGCAGTCCACGCCGATCTTCGTCGATACCCGCGCGCCGATCGTGGGCAAGCCCGGCGCGGCACCGTGGCGCCAGCTGCTGATCGCGCAGGACACCGGCGGCGGGATCCTCGGCCCGGTGCGCGGCGATATCTACTGGGGCGATGACCTCGCGGCCGCGGAGCGCGGCGGGCGGATGGGCGGGCCCGGCAAGTACTGGTTGCTGCTGCCCAAGGGCGTCACGAAGTAGCCCTCAACGGATAGACTCGTCGACATGAAGGCCATGCTCGTCGCGCTTTCCGTGCTCGCCGCGTGCGGCGACGACGCCGCGGAGCCGCACACCACGCCGCTGTGGTCCGATGGGTCGCACCTGCGGGATGCCGAGGGTCGCGTCGCCGTGCTGCGCGGGATCAACGCGCGCGTCGACGGCGTGTTCGACGTCACGTTCACCGACGGGCGCGCACCGCTCGAGCCGATTCCCCCGCTGACCGCCGCGGACTGCGCGCGGATGCGCCAGCTCGGGTTCGATCTGCTGCGCTTGCCGATCAACTGGAGTGGCATCGAGCCGGTGCGCGGCCAGCTCGACGAGGCGTACCTCGCGCGCGTGGACGCGGCGGTCGCGTGCGCCGAGGCCGCGGGCGTCTACGTGGTGATCGACCTCCACCAGGACGCGTACTCCAAGGAGATCGGCGAGGACGGCGCGCCGCTGTGGGCGATCCAGCCCGCGCCCACGATGCTGCTCGGCGGACCGCTCACGGATCTCGGCGATCGCCGGCTGGCAGCGCAGACGCGGATGGCGTTCAAGACGTTCTTCGATCCCGCCGACCCCGCGGGGCTTCAAGACGCGTTCGCCACGATGCTCGAGGCGATCGCGCGGCGCTGGGCCGAGCATCCCGCGGTGATCGGCTTCGAGCTGTTCAACGAGCCGGATACCGGAAGCGCGGAGCTCGAGCCGTTCCAGGCGCGGATGGCGCAGGTCGTGCGCGATGCGGCGCCGGCGAAGCTGGTGATGTTCGAGCCGTCGGCGGTGCGCAACTTCGCGGACTTCATTCCGGTCGCGAAGGCGCCGTTCCCGGTCAGCGGGGCGGTGTACTCGCCGCATGTCTACACGTTCGTGTTCTTCGCCGACCAGGGCCCGTTCGAGCGCGCCACGCTCGACGCGCTCGAGCCGAGCGTGCGCGCCGCCCGTGAGGAGGCGGATGCGTGGAAGACGCCACTGTGGATCGGCGAGTTCGGCGCGGCACCGACCGACGACGCCGCGCACGCGAAGTGGATCCAGACCGAGGAGCTGCTGCACGACCGCTACCTCGCCTCGAACGCGTTCTGGGTGTGGAAGGAGGACAGCCAGGGCAGCTGGGGCCTGTTCTCGAAGGACGCGGCCAGCGGTACCTGGACCGAGCGCCCGAACATCATCGGCTGGGTCTCGCGTGTTCGCGTGGCACGGTACGCGAGCACGCCGCGCTCGGTGGAGCCCTCGCTCGCCGGCGATGCCGTGCGCGTCGAGCTGGACGGTGCCGGCGACGCACCGAACCTCGTCTACGTGCCCGAGCGGTTCGCGACCACCACCGCGATCACCTGCGACGGCGAAGCGCGCGAGTTATTCCGCGATTCCGGGACCGGCCTCGTCGAGGTCGCGTGCGGCGGCGTGCTCGAAGTCGGCCCGAAGTAACGATCGGTTGCACCGTCGTCGGCGCGCGGGATGCTAGCGCGGGAGCCGGCGACGGTGGCGCAGCGAGCGCAGCGTGCCGCGGAACAGCCGCAGCTCGGCCCGTGCGTGCCACCACGGCCGGCGCAGTGGCTGGGTGTGCTCGCCCTCGAGCCGATGCGAGGCCTGCGCGATCACGTGATCGATCACGGGAGCGGCGAGCGCCGTGACCAGCGAGCGCCTCGCGACGGCGCGTACGAGCAACAGCAGCCCGACCGTCGTGCCCATCGCGTGCGCGGTGCGCACCGAGCGGCTCGCGTGGACCTCCTGGTAGTGCTCCCAGAACTCGTCGAACGTCTCGGCCTCGTACATGGCCTTCGCGGGATCGGGGATCGAGTCGAGATCGTGATTCACGAGACCTCCAGGAGCAAGCGATCGATGGTGGAGAACGCGCGCGCGTTTCCGGGGGAGACGCGCGCCGCGGCGTGCGGGGTGCGAACGAAGGCGCGGATGGCGGCCGGATCGAGCCACGGCAGGGCGACACCGAGCCCGAGCTCCGCGAGGTAGGCGGCGTTGAGCTCCTGCTCGCCCTGGTGGCGCACGGGGAGCGAGAGCACGGGCTTGCCGAGGTACAGCGACTCCGACATCAGCGTGTACCCGCCGTTGCAGATCACGGCGCGCGCCGAGGCGAGATCGGCGAGGAACCTCGCCTCGTCGAAGGTGCGCAGCTCGACGTTGCCGTCCACGCCGGTGCCGTCCCGCGTGTAGACGATGAACGGCTGCTCGGGGATGGCGCGCAGCGCGGCGACCAGCGCCGGAGTGGCGTGCGCGGTCTGATAGACCAGCACGTGGTCACCGAGCGTGGGCAAGAGCGCGAGGATCTCCGGCCGCAGGATCGGGCCGACGAGCGTGGTCCGGTCGCGGCAGCGCGGCTTCGGCTCCGGGAAGTAGAACGAGGTCACCACGTAGTGCGCGCAGCCCGGCATCTTCGCGCGCACGAACGCGCGCGTGAGCCGGAAGTCGCGCGGCAGGCGAGCGGTCACCCGATCGTCATGGCGGCAGCGATCGATCACGTGCTGGTGATCGAGCGAGATCACGGGACGGTCGAACAGCCGGCCGAACACGTGGGTGAACGAGTCGAAGTCGCTGATGCAGACGTCGGGTTGAAAGCCGGAGATCGCGCGGCGGTAGAGCGCGATCGATTCGCGGATCGCCGGCTTCACCGAGCGCATCGTGTGGGCGAGCGTTCGCGAACGCGACATCGTTCCGCCGCGGTACGCCATCGCGAAGCCCGGGATCCGCTGAACATCGGGGAAGTGGCGGCCGAGGTAGTCGTGGGCACGCGCCGAGGCGACCAGCTTGACCTCGTGTCCTCGCGCGCGCAGGTGGTCCGCCATGACGCGGCTGCGCATCGCGTGACCGAGCCCTTCGCCGGTCACGCCGTAGAGCACGCGCACCTACGAGGTCTCCCCGAGGTAGCGCTCGAGCGCCACGGTGACGAGCTGGCGCTTCGTGATCTCGCGGCGCGCGCACTCGGCGTCGAGCCGCTTGTACAGCGCCGTCGGGAGCTGGATGTGGAGCCCCACCACGTCGTCGTCGCGCACGAACACGCCCTCGCCCGAGTCGAGCTGGGTCACCAGCCTCCAGCCCTTCTCGCGCAGGCGTGCGATCTCGTAGCTCGCCTCCTGCTCGGCGAGGGCCAGCAGCTCGGTCTTCGCGGCCCCCGATGATGTGGCGAGGCGTCGTGCGAGGCGGCGGCCATACAGTCTGCGGATCCGGCTCTGTCGTCCCATACCAATTACACTGTACATTGTACAAAGAACAGTCAAGTCCGGATCTGTGGCCGTCCGCACGCGGACGTGCGCCTAGTTCGCCGGCAGATCGGCGTCGCCGCGCTTCCAGCGGGCGTCGCCATCGGCATCGATCAGGACCGGGCTCGCGATCGCGAACGGCGTCACGCCCGGATGCTTCCACTTGTCCTTCTGGCACGTGCCGGTCTGCTCGAGCGGCATCGCGGTGTCGCCATCGGCGGTGACCCCGATCCAGGTGTCGGCGCCGCCCACCGCGATCGCGTCCGCCCAGTGGAACGTCCGCCCGGCAGGCACGGCGATCTGCTGCGCGACCTTCGGGCCATCGGCCGTACCGATCGTGATCGTCAGGCGGTCCACGTGGACGAACTTCGCCTGCGCCACCGTGACGTCGAGCCAGACGGTGCCGGTCGCGCGAACGAGCTGGCCCGGGCCGACGGCTGCCTCGCCCTTGGCCGCGCTCACGCGCACGTCGAGCCATGGCCCGGTGGTGGCCACCACGCGGTGCGCGAGGATCGCGTGGATGAACGCGGCCTGATCGAACGGCGACGTCTTCGGCGGATCGACGAACACGTAGGTCCGCGCGAGACCGTCGTGGTTCCAGTTGAAGTCGTGGGTGTCGCTGTTCCCGAGCGGCGCGATCGGATGCCCGTGGTCGATCAGCGTGTAGAAGTCACGCACGCTGTCATCGAACCGGCGATCGCCGGGCACGTTGAACGCGGTGAAGCCGTTCAGCACCTCGACGGCGTCGAACGAGACCGGGAACGGCGGTGGCCACGCGGTGCCGTTCCAGCCGAGCACGTCGTAGAGCGCCGTGACGCGGAACCGTGGATGGTTGACCTGCACCACGTGCTCGCCGGGCAGCGCGCGCGCGAGCTCGAGCATCTGCACGGGATTCGCCGCCTTGACCACGGCCTCGGCCGGGGCGCCACCACGCGGCGCCTTCGGATCGATGACGACGGGATAGACGCCGAGGTGAATGTTCTCCGAGGTCAGCTCGTTCGAGGGCAGCGCCGCGATCACGCCATCGAGGCCGAGCGCGTGGATCGGCTCGGCGAGCGAACCATTCGTGTTGTGGTCCGCGAGCGCGATGACCTGGATGCCGGCGGCGACCTGCGCGAGGACGCGTTGGTCGTTCGGCATCGTCGAGTCGTTGGACGCCGCGGCGTGGACGTGGAGATCGGCGGCGAGCGTTCCGACCGGCGTCCACGCGCGCTCGAGCGGGATCGCGAGCGTGACCCGGCCCTTCCCGGCGGAGACATCGACCGTGCCCTCCCAGCGCTCGAACTCGATGCCGCGGTACGCGAGCACCGTGTACACGCCGTACGGGATCGCCGGCGACGGCGAGCAGGGATCCGCTCCGACGGGCACGTCACCGGTGCCGGTGCCGACCACGAGGCCGTCCCACGTGCCGACGACGTTCGGCGCGATCGCGCAAGCCGCGTTGCCCTGGCGCTGACCGTAGAGATCGATCTTGCCGATGTGCAGCTGCGCGCCGGTGGCATCGAACAGCACCACGCGCGCGCCGACGGGTGCGCCATCCGCGGTGATCCGGATCGCGAGCTGGGTCGACGCCGGCGAGCCATCTCGGCCGCACGCGGCGGCGACGAGCAGCACCAGCGCCCACCGCTTCATCGCAAGCGGAACTCGGCGCCCGCCGTGAAGGCGACGCCGACCTGCGGCTGCCATCCGAGGTCGCCGCCGAACCTTCCGAAGCCGAGCGTCAGGTCCCCCTGCGCGATCACCGCGATCGAGGGCGCCACGCGCGCGCGGATGCCGCCGCCGAGGTGCAGCGGGATCGCGATACCGCTGACATCGTCATCGGCGAACTGCACCAGCGCGATGCCGATGCCGACGCGTGCGAACGGACGAAAGCCATTCTGCGGCGCGAACACGCGGCGCACCGCGGCCGTGACCTCGATGCCGCGACCGTCGACGAAGCCGTGGTCGCAGACCGAGGTGTCCATGCGATCGCGAAAGCACGCCGCGCCGCCGCCGCCGAACGTGAACGCCGCGGTGCCGTCGAACCAGTCGACGTCGGAGAGCTGATAGAGGTAGTGGCCGGCGACGCGCAAGCCGCCCGGCGTGAGTCGACCACCGCCCGCGATGCCGGTCTCGGCCGCGATCGCCTGATCGCCGATCTCCTCCGGATCATCGGGCGTCGCCGGATCCGCCTCTGCCGTCAACGACGGCTCGGCGTGCGCGATCCCACCGGCGAGCAGGCAAACGAGGGTCAGTCGCCGCGACATACCTTCACCTTGAGTCCTTCCTCGCGCGCGTTGGTCTCCTTGCACGTCCACCCGGCGCCGAGGAACGTGCAGTCGCGATCGTCGAAGCAATCGAACAGGCAGATGCCGCCCTCGCGATCCGTGCACGACGACGAGCTCGGGCACTCGCTCGAGGTGATGCAGCTCACGGTGCAGAAGCCGCCGGGATAGTCCGCATCGGGCGGCAGGCAGCGCTCGTCGCAATCGGAGGTGCCGTCACAGCGCGCGCCGAGCTCGCGCGAGACCTCGTCATCGGAGGAGCACCCCGCGACGATGAGAAGCGCGATCAGGGCGAGCCGCATGGGGCGAAATTACCGCGCTGATCCAGCGAGCGCCAGTTTAGCCGCGCCGACGACGCCGTGTGATTCCAGAGGCATGCGCGAACGCCGCCATCAGCGCCTCGGCCGCGCGCTGAGAGTGCTTCGCGGCCTGGGAGAGCGGCTGCAGCGCGGACTCGAGATCCGATCCTCCGCGCTGCGGACCACGCGCGGCCCACACCAGCTCGAGCGCGCGCTGCGCGGCGACCTCGCCGATCACCGCCGCGAACTGCGGCGAGGCGATCGCCGCGAGCCGCGCGAGATCCACGATCGCGCACGCCGCGAGTCGACCGCCGCCGAGCACCCAGTCGCAGAGCGCGTCGAAGTCATGGACGTCGAGGATCGCCGCCTCCGGTGGCGCCTCCGCCACGCACACCACGTTCGGCGCGACCGCACCCTGATCCGGCGGCGTGATCACCACGATCCGCGCGTGGAGCTGCTCGAGCGCGAGCATCCGCACGAACCGGCGCTCCCAGCGGGTGTCGATCCGCGCCATCACGAACCCGTCGCTCGCGATCGGCACACAGCCATCGAGCGAGAACCGCAGCCACCGACCATCGGGCATGCGCATCGTCAGCGCATCGGGTTCGAGCTGAACCTCCGCTCGCGCTGGTCGAAACGGCACCGGATCGCGATACAGGGCAGTGGACCCCATCATCGAAGGATAGCAACCGACCTGCGATCCGGGGCGGGCAATCTCGCGACGCCCGTCACGGCAGATCGCCGCTACCGCTTCGGCTTCGTGCCCGGGCGCACCTTCGGGCCCGTCGCGACCTTGGGCGCGGGCACCGCCGGCGCCGGCACCGTGGCCTCGGGCTGCACGGCCCGCGGCGTCACCGGGCCGCGATAGACCACCTTCGGCTTCGGCTTGGACTTCGTCTTCTTGCGCCCGCCGTCGAGGGCCGCCTGCCGCTTCTCCTGCATGACCACGTCGGCCCGCTTCTGGCCCTGGAGGCGCCGGATCGCGCGCAGCCGGAGCTGGCGGTCGAGCTTGGGAGCGAACGCGCTCGACGCCTGGTACTCGTCGATCCGGCCGGCGCGGACCTCGGCGTCCTCCTTGAGGAGGAGCGCGCGGACCTGGTCCGGCGAGCTGAGCGCACGGAGCTTCGCGATGGTCGCCGGGTTGCGCAGCGCGCGCGCCAGGCGGCCGAGGATCGGCAGGTGCAGCCGGTCGTACTTGAGGCCCAGGAGGAAGAACAGATAGGTCGGGTTGTTGTCGGGCGCCCCGAACATGATCCCTTCCCACGACCGCCCGACGATGACGAACGGCCGCCCGATCTTTCCCTTGTCCTTCGCGCGCGTGTGGAGGAAGGCCACGCCACCCTCCATCGCCGTCGACGACAGCGACTCGCGCTCGACGACCGCGCCGACAAACCACGGCTTGTCGACGAGCCAGCCGTTGGTGTATGCGCGGGCGGCGAGCTCCTCGATCACGCCGACCGGCGTTCGCGCACGGAGCGTGGGGATGATCGACGTATCCGGCAACAGCTCCTCGAGCGGGACCTTCATGCCATCCGGCACGTCCGCGAAGCTCTCGTCGTCTCCGACAAGCTGTTCCTCGATCCACTGGTCGATGGACTGGCGCTTGAACCGCCACTGCCGGTCGACCTGGATCGAAGGAATCTTGCCGGCGCTGACGAGCTTTGTGACCGTCGCCTCGTCGAGATGGAGGTACACCGCCAGCTCGTGGATGGTGAGCAACTGCCCGTCGGTACCGCGATTTTTGGCCATGGAACCTACTGCGCCGGATTCTAGAAGGCCCCAAACCTGCGCGCTAGGCGCGGGCAGCGTAAGATTTCGGAATGCGTAGGCCGCGGTGGTCGCTCCGCCGAGCCCGAGTCCTGGTCGGCAGCAAGTTCGTGCTGATCGCCGGCCTCGTCGGGTTCGTCCTCATCGCCTGGCTCATCGAGCTGGTGGGAGGGGTGCACCACGCCGTCCACCTCGGCCCGGTGCTGGCCTCGCTCATGGCGGGTATTCCAGCCCTGTTCTGGCTGGGCTTCTTCTATCTGATGGACCGGCACGAGCCGGAGCCCAAGCAGCTGGTGGCCGGTGTCTGCGTCCTGGGGGCCCTGATCGCGGGGCCGCTCGCCGACTTCGTCCAGTACACCGCGGTGCCCACGACCGCCCTCGAGATGAACGGGATCAACCCGCTCGCCCTCGATCGCGTGCTCTACGCCGTCCTGGTCGCCGGTCTGGCCCAGGAGATGTGCAAGTACGCGGTGGTTCGCTACACGATCTACGTCTCGCGCGAGTTCGACGAGCCGATGGACGGCATCGTCTACATGATGGCCTGCGGCACCGGCTACGCCGTGTGGGCGAACTACCACCGCCTCTCGGGCCAGGGCCACCAGGTCTATCTCTCGCACGCCGCCGCGCAGGCCGTGGTGACCACCCTCGCCCACGCGTCGTTCGCCGGCGCGCTCGGCTACGTGATGGGCCGCGCGAAGTTCTCCCAGCGCCGCGCGTCGCTGCGCGGCCTCCTCGTGATGCTCGGCCTCCTCGGCGCAGCGGGCCTCAACGGCGGGTTCTCGGTCGTCGAGAACTGGGTCGTGACCAGCGGTCTCGCGCAGCACCCGTGGCGCGGCGTCGGCTACGCCGCGCTGTTCGCCTCGGCGGTGTTCGCGATCACGTGGTTCGCGGCGCAGCGCCTCCTCGCGAGCTCCCCGTTCCGGAGGCAGTCGTGACCACGGGCGACAAGAAGCCCAAGAAGCCGCGCAAGTCGCGGAAGGCGGGCACGCCCGATGCGGCGACACCGGCGATCGACGATTCGGGCGCCGTCGACAAGATCGACGAGTCGGGCGCCGTCGACAACATCGACGAGTCGGGCGCCGTGCCGCGGGACCTGGCCGCACCGCTCGATCCGGCCGCGCCGATCCACACCGCCCGCATCGTCGAGACCGCGCAGATCGTCGAGTCGACGACCACGGGCGGCCCTCCGACGCCGCCGCCGCGTGCATCGACGGCGACGCCCGAGGCCCCAGCCGACACCGCCGAATCCGCCCGCGCGTCGTCGCCGAAGCTCCCCGCCGCCGAGCCCGAGCCGCCAGCGCGCCCCTCCGGGAAGCTGCCCCGGGCGCAGAGCGTGAAGCCGCCGGACCCGATGCAGTCGCCCGAGTGGCCGCTCGACGGCGATGTCGCGCCCGCGCCCGCGCCACCGCCGCCGCAGTACTCGATGCCCGATCCGAAGGCGGCCGCGCTCGAGGCCGCCCGCATCGTGGGCGAGATCGTCGGCGACATCGAATCGGCCGGTGGTGCGGCGATCGTCGCCGCCGCTGCTGCCGGCGCCGCGATCGAGGCCGCCCGGGCGCGCAGCCGCGCCGCCGCCGAGGGCGCCGACGTGGCGCCGGTTCCGCCCGGGGAGCCGCCGCCGCCCGATGCACCGTCGAACGATCCCCAGGTCACCGTCCGCATGCAGCGCGACCGGATCCTCCGCGCGCTCGCCGAGGACGTGGCCGCGCAGGCCGAGGCGCGCGAGCAGAAGGAGTCCGGCCAGCCCGCCGAGCCGCCTCGCGCGCCATCGCAGCCCGGTCGCGCACCGACGAACCCGGGCGGCCGCCCGAGCTCGCAAGCGCTCCCCGCTGCCGCGGAGCCCGCCGAGGAGGAGGAGGAGTTCGATCCCGTCCAGGTCGCCGCCGCGGCGATCCAGCGCCTCCGCCAGCGCGCGCGCACCGACCTCGCGGAGCTGAAGACGCACTACCACCGGCACGACATCTTCGTGCTGCTGCTCGCGTTCGTGATCATCGTGGTCGCGGGCCGCGTCCACCGGGGCCTCGTCACGCCGCCGACCACCACGTTCACGGAGCGCGGCCTCGTGTTCGAGCACTCGCAAGCCTGGCTCCAGCCCGAGCCCGTGCCGCAGTCCTCGCCGCGCATCGTGCACGAGTTCGGCTCCGCGCCTCCGAAGTCGAGCTCGCGCTATCATGTCGAGTTCACCTCGTCGCTCGATCCGAGCGCGCGTATCGAGGTGCTGATCGACAAGAAGCCACTGTTCTCGAACATCGTCACCGGCCTCGATCTCGATCGCCGCACCCGGTGGGGCGAGCTGTACACG
>JBBRED010000313.1:0-10361 GCA_038203335.1 Haliangiales bacterium
GCGCGGGCCCCGCCGTCCAGGCCCACCGGGGGGGGGTGGGGGACCGTCGCTATCGCGGGGGGGCCCCCCCCCCCCGCGACGCCGGCCGCGAGGATCTTGTCGCGGATCCGTCGGCCGCCCTTGCGCACCGCATCGAGGCGCGCACCGGCGCCGAGCACCGTCCACGCATCATCCAGGTCGCTCAGGCGCGTGAGGTTGTCGTCGCTCGTCATCGCCCGAGCGTAGCGCTACTCGGTCGAGCGATCACCGACGAGAGGTGCTCTTCGCCTTCGCCTTCAGCTTGCCGTTCGGCGCCGGTGGCTTGTCGGTCTGCGCGTCCTCGCGCGCCCAGATCCGGCCGCGCTTCGCCGTGTCGACGAACGTGGCGACACCCTTGCCACCGAGATCGACGATGCCGGCGTCGTCCTTCACGCGTGCGGCGGCGAGCAGCGACTGCGCCTCCTCGACCACGCCGATCACCTTGCAGTGGTTGAACGCGTCGCTGACCCAGCCGACCGCCGCCGGCGCATCGACGAGCGACCCGGCGGCGAGCACGGCGACCGCGTCAAAGATCACCGACGGACCGCCCGCCACGTTGTGATCCGCGGTGACCTCGGTGCCATCGGCCGCGACGGTCTTGCCGACCTTCGGAGCGACGACCTCGAACATCGCGCCGGCCTTCTCCACGGCCGCACGGAGCTTCGCGAGCAGACCCGCGTCGAAGCCATCCGCGATCAGCGCGCCGACCTTGCGGCCCTCGAGCGTGACCGGCGCCTTGGCGAGGATCGACAGCGGCGGCGACGGCGGGAGATCGATCGGCTGCCTCATCGGCGTGATCTCATCGGCCTGGCCCGTCATCCCGAGGCCATCGGCGACCTTCGCCGCGAGCTCGGGATCGATGATCATCAGGTGCCCGAGCTGGCGCGTACGGACCGCGATGGTCTCGACCTTCGACAGCTCGAAGATGAACGCGTTCGCGATGTGCGCCTGCTCGACCGGCGTCTGCGACCGATAGAACATACGGGTCTGGCTGTAGTGATCCGCGAACGTCTCGGAGCGCTCGCGGACCTTGGGGCCGGCGACCGGCTGCGGATACGTCGCGAACCCGCGCGGCGTCTCGCGCGGACCGTTCGGATCGAGGCTGTTCGGCTCGTAATTCGTCCGGCCCTTGTCGACCTGCTGCCGCTTGATCCCGTCGCGCTGGAAGTTGTGCATCGGGCACTTCGGTCGGTTGATCTCGAGCTCGTGGAAGTTCGGCCCTCCCAGCCGGCTGAGCTGCGTATCCGTGTACGAGAAGATCCGGCCCTGGAGCAGCGGATCGTCGGAGAACTCGATGCCCGGCACGAGGTGACCTGGGTGGAATGCGACCTGCTCGGTCTCGGCGAAGAAGTTATCCGGCCAGCGATCGAGCACCATCTTGCCCAGCGGCACGAGCGGGATGACCTCCTCGGGAATGAGCTTCGTCGGATCGAGGACGTCGAAGTCGAAGTCCGCGGCCTGCTCCTCGGTGAACGGCTGGATCGACAGCTCCCACGCCGGGAACGCGCCTGCCTGGATCGCCGCGAACAGATCGCGACGGTGGAAGTCCTGATCGGCTCCGCAGATCTTCACGGCCTCGTCCCAGGTCACCGACTGCGCGCCGAGCATGGGCCGCCAGTGCCACTTGATGAACGTGGCCTTGCCCGTCGCGTCGACCATCCGGAACGTGTGAACGCCGAAGCCCTCGATCATGCGGAGCGAGCGCGGGATCGCGCGGTCCGACATCGCCCACATCACCATGTGCTGGGACTCGGGGGCGAGCGAGACGAAGTCCCAGAACGTGTCGTGCGCCGACGCGTTCTGCGGGAACCCGCGGTCGGGCTCCATCTTCACGGAGTGCACGAAGTCGGGGAACTTCATCGCGTCCTGGATGAAGAACACCGGGATGTTGTTGCCGACGAGATCGAAGTTGCCCTCGGACGTGTAGAACTTCGTCGCAAAGCCGCGAACATCGCGCGGGAGATCGACCGAGCCCGCGCCGCCGGCCACGGTCGAGATCCGCACGAACACCGGCGTCTTCACGCCCGGGTCCTGGAGGAACGCCGCGCGCGAGTACTTGCCCGCGCCCTTGTACGGGGTGAACGAGCCGTGGGCGGCCGAGCCGCGCGCGTGGACGATGCGCTCCGGAATCCTCTCGTGATCGAAGTGAGTCATCTTCTCGAGGAAGTGGAAGTCCTCGAGGAGCGCAGGGCCGCGCGCGCCGGCGCGGAGCATGTTCTGATCGTCGGAGATCGGAACGCCCTGGTTGGTGGTCAGTACGTTGTCACCGGTGGCCTGCTGATGCGGCTCGCCTCCGGGAGCGTACGGCGTTTTCGTGTTCGAGCTTCGCGGGGTCCCCTTGGTCTTGGCCATGCGCGCGCGACAAGAGCAATGCGTGTGCCCGCTCGATCCCACCATACCTCCGCGCCGAGAGCCGATCGCGTGCGAAGGCGCTCGACCGTGCGCTGGTGTCACCGGCCCGAGCGATGCACGGCATCTCTGCAACCAAGGAGCACGACATGCCGAACCGTCTAGATTCGCTTCTCTCGACTGGCGCCGGAAAGGTGAAGGCGTTCAGGGCCCGGCTCTCCGGCCTCACCGGGGTGTGGCGCACGCTCGCCGAGCAACACGGCGAGGTCACGATGCTGATGGAGCGAGCGAAGGGCAGCGACGAGAAGTTCACCGAGCTGTGGCCGACCATCAAGCGCGAGCTGCTCTCGCACGAGAAGGCCGAGGTCCGCGAGGTGTTCCCGACCCTGCGCACCAACCCGAAGACGCGGCCGATGGCCGATCACCACGATGCGGAGGCAAACCAGCTCGAGCATCTGATCAGGACCATCGACGACCTGGCGATCGGCTCCCCGCACCGCAAGGACACGTTCCAGACGCTGCTCGACACCGTGCTCCACCATGCGAAGGAGGAGGAGACCGAGGTGTTCCCGGCGGCCCAGGAGGCGTTCGGGGCCGAGGTCGCGCAGCGCCTCGACGCGAACTTCCGGGCGACGAAGAAGCGCATCGCCGACGCCGCCTAGACGAACTGCTTGTAAATCCGGAGGTTGTGGTAACGTGCCGGCACATGGCGGTAGACGACCTGCGCTCGGGCACATGGGTCACCTACATCGGCGGACGTGCGACGTCCGCGCGACTGCGCCGGGTCCGCGTCGAGGTGGTCAGCGGAGCCGACGCGGGGCTGGTTCGCGACATCGAGGCCTCCGTGATTCGCGTGGGTGCGCGGCGCGGCAATGACGTGCAGCTCTCCGATTCCAAGGTCTCCGGTCTGCACTGCGAGATCCGGGTCGATGACCGCGGCTACCGCCTTCGCGACCTCGATTCCACGAACGGTACGTACGTTTCGGGGCTGCGGATCAACGATGTCTACATCCAGCCCGGCGCGCAGATCGCGCTCGGTGGCACGCGCCTGAAGTTCGATCCGCTCGGCGACTCGGTCGAGATCGAGCTCTCGGACACTGACCGGTTCGGCTCGATGATCGGCCGCTCGGTGAAGATGCGCGAGATGTTCGCGCGGCTCGAGAAGCTCTCGAAGAGCGATACCACCGTGCTCGTCACGGGCGAGACCGGCGTGGGCAAGGAGCTGGTCGCCGAGGCACTGCACGATCACTCGCCGCGCGAGAAGGGTGCGTTCGTCGTGCTCGATTGCGGCTCGATCCCGCCAAACCTGATCGAGAGCGAGCTGTTCGGTCACGAGCGCGGTGCGTTCACCGGTGCCACGAACTCGTACGCCGGCGCGTTCGAGCGCGCCCACGGCGGCACCGTGTTCCTCGACGAGATCGGCGAGCTTCCGCTGGCGATGCAACCGAAGCTCCTGCGCGTGCTCGAGCGCAAGGAGGTGCGCCGCGTCGGCGGGACCAAGACCCTCGAGGTCGATCTGCGCGTCGTCGCCGCCACGAACCGAGACCTCGGTGTCGAGGTCAACCGCGGCCGGTTCCGCGAGGATGTCTACTACCGGCTCGCCGTCGCGCGCGTGCACGTGCCGCCGCTGCGCGATCGCAAGTACGACATCCCGCTCCTCATCGAGCACATCCTCGCGACCACGCCGGGTGGCGAGCTCGCGTCGATCGCGCAGGAGACGATCGACTTGATGATGAAGCACGACTGGCCCGGGACCGTGCGCGAGCTGCGCAACGTGATCGAGCGCGCCGTGCTCCTCGCCGAGACGCCCGACAGCGAGGACTCGCTGCGCCGCTCGCCGGCCTCGAGCGCGCCGAAGGGCGAACAATCGGGCATCACGGTGACGCCGTCGCAGACCGCCACCTCGGCGGAGGCGTCGATGACGGTCCCGGTCGACGTGACGCAGCCGTTCAAGAACGCGAAGCAGGCCGTGATCAGCGAGTTCGAGAAGCGCTACATCTCGCGCTTGCTCGCGCAGCACGACGGCAACATCTCCGCCGCCGCGCGCGCCGCGGGGATCGACCGGATGTCGATCCACAAGATGCTGCACCGTCTGGGGCTCGCGAACCCCGGCCGCGACTGACGCACTCGTTGGCGCGCGTCCGTCACGCGCACCGTCCCAGCGATCCATGTGCGTCGTGGTCGCAGTGGCGGTGTCGCGCGCGATGAACACCATCCACACGGTGCACGCCTTGCAGTTGATCAAGACATGACCGTGGACGTGGCGGTGATCGGCGGCGGCCCGGCCGGACTCGCCGGCTCGCTCGCGCTCGTACGATCGCGCAAGCGCGTGACGCTGTTCGATTGCTGGCCACCGCGCAACGCCGCGGCCTCGGAGGTGCGCGGCTTCGTCACCCAGGACGGCACGCCGCCGGAGGAGATGCGCCGGCGCGCGCGCGCAGCTCGCGGAGTACCCCACGTTCACCGCCGCGGAGGACCAACGGGTCACCGCGATCCGCGGCGAGCGCGGTCGGTTCCAGATCGAGAGCGAGCGTGGCGTGGTCGAGGCGAGGCGCGTGCTGTTGTGCGTGGGCCTCGTCGACGTCCTCCCCGATCTTCCCGGCTATCGCGACCTCTGGGGCAGCGCGCTGTTCCAGTGCCCGAACTGCCACGCGTGGGAGGTGCGCGATCAGCCGCTCGGCTACATCGCGCCGGATGCGCGCGGCGCCGACTGGGCGATCCTGCTGCGGGCGTGGACCACCGATCTGATCGTGTTCACCGGCGGCACCTTCACGCTCCCGCCGCCACTGGCCGACGAACTCGCGACCGCCCGCATCTCCGTCGACGAGCGTCCGATCACCGGGCTGCGGCGCGAAGCGAACGGCCTCGCGGTCCTGCTCGCGGGAGGTGCCGAGGTGAAGCGGAAGGCGCTGTTCGTGCGACCGCCACAGGTCCAGACCCCGCTGGTGCAGGCGCTCGGGGTGCGGCTCGCGGCGCGTGATCTGGTCGCGGTCGACGAACACTTCGAGACCAGCGTCCCCGGGATCTATGCCGCGGGCGATCTGATGACGCACACGCACGGGGCGATGGTCGCCGCCGCGCACGGTGGGAGCGCCGCGCACGCGCTCGACGAGGCACTGACCCGCGAGCTCGTTCTCGCGGGAACGATCTAGGTCAGCGGCAGCGGCGCCGCCGCGGTGGTCTCGTTCGGCACGTTCTTCGACGGCGAGCTCGCGATCAGATCCTCGTACATCACGAGCACCTCGTTGCCGATCGCCGCGAGCTGGTCGGCGTTCAGGAGCTTCTTCACGAGCGGGAACAACTTGTGCTCCTCCTCCCCATGCGCGTGGTGGGAGACGTACTCCTTCAGCACCTTCAGCTTCGCCTTGAACTGGTCCTCACCGAGCCGCATCGTGATGAGGTCCGCGAGCTCGCGCTTGATGCCGAGGTGCTCCTCGACGGACTCGTGGAGCATCGACTTCGTGTCCGCGGCCATCACCGCGGGATAAAACACCTTCTCCTCGACCGTCGCATGGGCCGCGAGCTTGTCGGCGAGCTCGGTGAGGAGTGCGTGGCGATTGCCTTCGCCCTTCTCGAGCCGCTCGAACAGGCCGTCCATCTCCTCGTGCTGCGCGGTCAGCAGCTCGACGACGTTGGTAGAAGTGGTGTCACCGAACAATCTGCGAAGGATTCCCATGCTCGCATCACGGTGCAAGCAGGAGACCACCTCAGCTGGGCGATCGCGCTGCGGCGGCGACGCTGCGGATCGTGATGAGGAGCTCGGCGGCGCCGATCGGCTTCGCGAGGTGAACCTGGAAGCCGGCGAGCAGCGCGCGTGTGTGGTCGAGCGTGCCGGCATGCCCGGTGAGTGCGATCGCCGGGGTCCAGCCGCCTTCGTCTGCGGTGCGGCTGCGGATCATCCGCATGAGCTGGTAGCCATCGCCGTCTGGCATGTCGATGTCGCTGACGATCACGTCGGGGCGGGTCGATCGAAGCGCACGAAGTGCGGAGGCCGCCGTGTCGGCGGTGACCACGCGTGCATGCGCTCCTTCGAGGAGCGTCTCGATCAGGAACAGCCCATCCGGATCGTCATCGACGACCAGGATCTTGAGGCCACGCAGGTCGATCAGCCCGGAGCCGGAGGTGGTGAGTCGTAGCGGGAGTGAAGGAGCTTTCTGGATCGCCATCGCCGGTGACCTTTCGGGCTGCGTGTGGCGTGCCAGCACACCGGGCGCGTGGATTGCTCACGGACGCGAGATCACCAAACGGAGGTGGCGCATCCGAGCACGGTGTCTCACCGGCGCTCGCTACTCCGGATCACGACAGCGCGAACGCTGGCTGCTCGACGAACCAGTCGAGGCGGTCCTGCGCGTGGGCGATCAGCGCCAGCCGGGTGGTCAACCAGTCGTGACACAGCTCGAGCAGCGCCTGGTCGTTCTCGCGATCAGCGACCGCGCGGAGCATCCGCACCAGGTCGATCCCATGACTCACGCCGAGAAGAGTGCCGCGATAGGAGCGCTCCGCGTCGATGATGCGGTCGAACACCACGTTCCGCAGCGTCGAGAACATCTCGCCGACGCCGCGCCCGATCGCAACGCCACGGCGGCTCGCGCGACGCTCCGGGATCACCGAATCGAATCGCGGCTTCATCGCCGCGGCGTGATCAGCGATCGCGCGGAGGGCCGTCGCGGGCGGCACGTCGCCGAGCCGGCGCGCTTCACGACGGGGCTGCACGATCGCCGCGTGCTCGGACTGCGCCAGCTCGCGGCACAGCTTCTCGCGCAGCTTCTGGAGCTCGGTCATGCCTCACGGAGTTGCACCACGCATGCCGGGTGAGGCGGTGGTAAGGCCGAACGCGGGCACGTCCTCGACGCGCGGCGCGGCCGCTAGGCTGCCGCGATGCCAGCTCCGCGCTCCGCACGAGACGGCTCGCCGGCGCCGGCCTCGCTTCCCGCGGAGTTTTACGCGACCGATGGCGATCTCGTGGTGTGTTACTCCAAGCGCTCTCCCGGCGGGACGGATACGATCATCGAGCTCGCGCCCGAGGTCTCGCCGGCGCACGTGTTCGAGGTCCGGCGCTTCGTGCGCAGCGAGAACCAGTTCGAGTACTTCCTATGAGCGAACCAACCACGTACGATCTCCCCGATGACCCCCTCTGGTTCAAGGATGCGATCATCTACGAGATCCACATCCGCGCGTTCCAGGACTCCACGAACGACGGCATCGGCGACATCTCCGGTCTGATCGACCGGCTCGACTACCTCTCCGATCTCGGTGTGACCGCGATCTGGCTGTTGCCGTTCTATCCGTCGCCGCTCAAGGATGGCGGCTACGACATCGCCGACTACACCGACGTGCACGAGCACTACGGCACGCGCGCCGATGTCCAGCGCATGCTCCACGAGGCCCACCGGCGCGGGATCCGCGTGATCACCGAGCTGGTGCTGAATCACACATCGTCCGATCACCCGTGGTTCCAGGCGTCGCGCCGCGCGGCGCCGGGCAGTCCCGAGCGCGAGATGTACGTGTGGAGCGACACGCCCGCTCGCTACGAGGATACGCGGATCATCTTCAAGGACTACGAGACCTCGAACTGGGCGTGGGATCCGGTCGCGAAGGCGTACTACTGGCACCGGTTCTACTCGCACCAGCCCGATCTCAACTTCGATAACCCGGCCGTCCACGAGGCGCTGTTCCGCGTGATCGACTTCTGGATGGAGATGGGCGTCGACGGCGTGCGGCTCGATGCGGTGCCGTACCTCTACGAGCGCGAGGGCACGAGCTGCGAGAACCTACCCGAGACGCACGACTTCTTGAAGAAGCTGCGCGCGCACATCGACGGCAAGTTCAAGAACCGGATGCTGCTCGCCGAGGCGAACCAGTGGCCCGCCGATGCCGCCGCGTACTTCGGCGAGGGCGACGAGTGCCACATGAACTTCCACTTCCCGCTGATGCCGCGGATGTTCATGGCGCTCGAGACCGAGGACAGCTTCCCGATCGTGAACATCCTCAAGCGCACGCCCTCGATCCCGGCGGCGTGCCAGTGGGCCACGTTCCTGCGCAACCACGACGAGCTGACGCTCGAGATGGTCACCGACGAGGATCGCGACACGATGTACCGCGGCTACGCGGCGGAGCGCGCGGCCCGGATCAACCTCGGTATCCGCCGCCGGCTCGCGCCGTTGCTCGGCGTGCGCCGCAAGATCGAGCTGATGACCGCGCTGTTGCTCTCGCTCCCCGGAACGCCGGTCCTCTACTACGGCGACGAGATCGGGATGGGCGACAACATCTACCTGGGCGATCGCGATGGCGTGCGCACGCCGATGCAGTGGAGCTCCGATCGCAACGGCGGGTTCTCCCGCGCGAATCCGCAGAAGCTGTACCTGCCCACGATCATCGACCCCGAGTATCACTACGAGGCGGTCAACGTCGAAGCACAGCAGAGTAACCCGGCGTCGCTGCTGTGGTGGATGAAGCGCCTGCTCGCGAAGCGCAAGGAGCACAGGCTGTTCGGCCGCGGCTCGATCGAGTTCATCGCGAGCGACAATCCGCGCGTGCTCGCGTTCGTTCGGGAGTTCGAGGGCGAGAGCGTGCTCGTGGTCGCGAACCTCTCGAGGTTCGTGCAGTGCACCCGGCTCGAGCTCGGGCGCATGAAGGGCATGGTTCCGGTCGAGCTGTTCGGGCGCATGAAGTTCCCGGAGGTCGGCGATCAGCCGTACTTCATGTCGCTCGGACCGCACGACTTCTACTGGCTCGCGCTCGACAAGCCGCCGGGAGCCGAGGCCGTCGAAGGGCCGCCGCTGGTCGCGAAGAGCGCGTGGACGGAGATCCTGGCGCCGCAGCGTCGCGCCGAGCTCGCGCGGCGGCTGCTCGCGTTCGCGGTGCCGCGGCGCTGGTTCCGCAGCAAGGCACGTAGCCGCAAGCAGGTCGGCATCGCCGACGTGATCTCGTTCGGCGCCGACGCGCGCTACGCGATCGTGTTGCTGAACATCGAGTACGACCAGGGCCCGACGGAGACGTACGTCGTACCGATCGCGTTCGCCGAGGACGCCGAGCCCACGGAGAGCGGGCGCACGGCAGCCACGGTGATCGCACGCGTGTCCCTGCTCGACGTGCCCGGACGTGGCGAGATCCAGGGCACGCTGTATGACGCGCTGTGCGTGGACGGCTTCACGGCGGCGCTGCTCGCGCTGATCGCCGGGAATGGCACGGCGGCGGGCCGCGGCGGCGCGGTCGGCAGACGAGCGCTCCACGAGATCCTCGAGCCCGGATCGCACGCGCCGCGCGCGACCACCGCGGACCAGAGCAACAGCGGGGTGGTCTACGGCGACCGGTTCATCCTCAAGCTGTTCCGCGTGATCGAGGACGGCCCGAGCTCGGAGCTCGAGATCGGTCAGTTCCTCGAGCGCTGCGAGCCGCCGTTCGCCGGCGTGCCGCGCCTGGTCGGTGCGCTCGAGTACCAGCCGCCGGGTCGAGAGCCGAGCACGCTCGGGACGCTGTTCGAGCTGGTGCCGAACCAGGGCGATGCGTGGTCGCTCGCGCAGGACTCGATCGGCCGGTTCTTCGACCGCGTGCTCGCCGACGAGAAGCGGCCGGAGTCCCCACCGCCGGAGACGGGCACGCTCGTCGAGCGCGCGCGACGCGCCCACCCGGATCGGGTGGTCGACTGGATCGGCCCGTTCCTCGATCGCATTCGCCTGCTCGGCCGACGCTCCGCGGAGCTGCACCTCGCGCTCTCGAACGCCCCGAGCGATCCGATGTTCGCGCCCGAGGCGTACGACATCATGCACCAGCAGTCGATCTACGGCTCGGTGGTGGCGCACGCCGCACGCACGTTCGAGTTGCTGCGGACGCGGCTCGGAACCCTCTCGCCCGAGCAGCGCGCACTCGCGGAGCACGTGATCTCGTGCGAGCCGGAGCTCGACCGCGTGCTCGCGCGGATCACCCGGCGTCGCATCGATGTCGTGCGCGCGCGCGTGCACGGCGACTACCACCTGGGGCAGGTGCTGTGGACC
>JBBRED010000314.1:0-10176 GCA_038203335.1 Haliangiales bacterium
CGGCTTCGATATCCAGAGCTCGCTCTCGGGGTCGATGACGGTCACCCGCGCACCGCGCGACGGTGGCGAGGTGCTGCGGGGCGGCTCGACCGTGCTCGTCCAGTACCCCGCGAGCATCGACGCCGAGGTCCGCGCGCGCCTGCCCGAGGAGCTCGAGCTGCACGTCGGCGGTCGGTGGGAGGATCTGTCGCGCATGACCGCGTACGACGTGCGCGCGTACGGCAGCACGTTCGTGCCCAACGGTGTTCCCGAGCAGATGCTCCGCGCGCGCGGCCTGCACGACTCGTTCGCGGTGTGGGCCGGCGTCGAGCAGCTCGATCTGGGCGAGCCCCACCCGTTCCGGTTCGGCGCGCGCGTCGGCTACGAGACCGCGGCGGTCGATGATTCCCGGCTGTCGGCGCTCACCGTGGCCCCGGCAGCGGTCACCCTCGATCTCGGAGTCCAGGCGCGGCTGCGCTCGTGGGTGGTGCAGCTGTCGTATGGCATCGCGTACTCGCCGACGATCCAGGTGGAGGACAGCGCATTCGATCCGCGCCACCGGCTCGACTGCATCGACGCGGACTACGACTACACCTCGGCGGGATGCCGGGCGACGCGCACCGGCTATGCGCTTCCGACGGCGGCGGGTGACTATCAGCGCATCGATCACGCGCTGCGCCTCGGGTTCCGGTATGAGCTCCAGTGACGAGGCGGCGATCGTGGTGTTCGGCGCGACGGGCCTGGTCGGCCGCCGCGTGTGCGCCGAGCTCGCGCGCGCCGCGATCCCGTTCGAGATCGCGGGCCGCAGCCCCGCCTCGCTCGCCGAGGTCGCCGCTTCCGTTCCGGTAGCGCACGTGCACACCGCGAGCGCGGCCGATCCGGCGTCGCTCGCCATGGCGTTCGCCGGTGCCCGCGTGGTCATCAATGCCGCCGGGCCGCTGCGCGAGTGCGCCGAGCCCGTGCTCGAGGCGGCGCTCACCGCGGGCGCGCACTATCTAGACGTGGGCGGCGAGCAGGGAGTGATGCACGCGCTGCACGAGCGCCACGAGTCGACCGCACGGCGCGCGGGCCTGGTCGCCCTGCCCGGCGCCGGCGTCGATTGCATGATCGGCGACCTCGCGGCGGCGTGGGCCGCGGCGCACGTCTGTGGTCTCCCGCCGGATCTCGGGCCGGTCGCGCGCATGGAGCCAGTGCCGCGGCTCGCCGACGATCGACCACTCGACGAGATCGCGGTCAGCTACGTGTTCGATGATCTCGCGCTGTCCGCGGGCAGCCAGCGCGCGCTGTTCGGCGGCGTCGGCAGCCGCGTGCTCGTGTGGCGCCGCGATCGCTGGGAGCCCGGCAGGAGCGGTGACCATCGCCGCATCAACGCGGGGCCGACGCTCGGCGGCGAGCGCGATGCGATCGGCTACGCCGGCGGCGAGGTCGTGACCGTTCCGCGCCACATCGCCACGAACCTCGTGACCACCTATGTGTCGACCACGCGCTCCGCAAGTGCGAGCGCCGCGATGCGCCTGTTCTCTCGCGCGCTGCCGTTCGTGCCGCGATCCGCGAGCGCGTTGCTCGCGCCCTACGCGGCGCCCGATACCGACTACGGAAAGACCGCATTCGCGATCGTCGCGCAGGCTCGACGAGGATTCTCCGCCGCGCAGGTCACCGTGCGCGGGCGCGATCTGTATCGCACCACCGCCGCGATCGCGGCGTGGTCCGCGCGACAGCTCGTCGCGCGGCCGGTCGGCCCGATCGGCATGCGCGCACCGAGCGAATTATTTCGGGCACACGTCGCGCTGACCGAGCTCGCGCGTGACGCCGATCTGGTACTCGAGCCCAGCTTCGGCACGAGCCGCACGTAAGCGTGGTATCAACGATCGATGTCGACGTCGTCACTCGGCTGGAAGCTCGAGGCCGAGGCACCCGCAGGACGCGGGACCACGGCGCGACGCTACCGTCTCTCGAATGGGCTCGGCGTGATCACCGCGATCGATAAGCGCGCGCCGATCGTCGCGCTGCAGACCTGGTTTCGCGTTGGCTCGCGCCACGAGAAGCCCGGCGCCACCGGCATGGCCCACCTGTTCGAGCACCTGATGTTCGGCCAGACCGAGAGCCTGCCGCCCGGCGAGTTCGATCGCCTGGTCGAGCGCACCGGCGGCGAATCGAACGCCGCCACGTGGGTCGACTGGACCTACTACCGCCTGTCCCTGCCCGCGCGCGATCTCCCGCTCGGTATCCGGCTCGAGGCCGAGCGCATGCAGCACCTCGTCCTCGAGACCGCACCGGTCGAGTCCGAGCGCGATGTGGTGACCAACGAGCGCCGCGAGCGCGTCGAGGACGACGTCGATGGCTGGCTCGACGAGCAGCTCATGGCGCACGCGTTCACGGAGCATCCGTACCGCTGGCCCACGATCGGGTGGATGGAGGACATCCGCGCGCTGTCGCTCACGGATATCCGCGCGTTCTATCGGACCTGGTACGCGCAGAACAACGCCGTGATCATCTGCGTCGGGGATTTCGACGAGCCCGCGCTCCTCGATCTGATCGCGAGCCACTACGGCTCGATTCCCCCGGCCGAGCTGCCCGAGGTGACCCGCGTGGTCGAGCCCGAGCAGACGCGCGAGCGGATCGTCCGTGCACCGAAGCCGATCGCCACCGATCGCCTGCTCGTCGGCTACAAGGCACCCGGCCAGGACGAGGCCGACTGGGCCGTGCTCGAGATCGTGGCCACGCTGCTCGCGGGCTGCCCGTCGGCGCGCCTGTATCGCCGCCTCGTGATCGAGCGGGAGGCCGCCTCGAGCGTCGATGCGCAGCTGACACCGTTCCGCGATCCATCGCTGCTCCGGCTGTCGGTCACGGCGGCGCGCGGCCACACGGCCGACGGCATCCTCGCGATGATCGACACCGAGCTCGCGCAGATGGTGGACCAGCCGCCGACCAAGGCCGAGGTCGAGAAGGCGAAGGCGATCGCGGAGACCGACTTCTGGACCTCGCTGGTCGACATCGACGGCAAGGCGGAGGCGCTCGGTCACTACGAGATCGCCCTGGGCGATTTCCGCAAGGTCACGCAGCTCGCCGATCGGCTCGCGCTGGTCACCGCCGAGGACGTCGCCCGCGTGGTGAAGCAGTACCTGAAGCCGGAGCGCCGCACGATCGTGATCGCGGAGCCCGAAGCCGGCACCGAGAGCGATGACGGCGAAGAGGACGCGGCGTGAGCGGTCCGATCGTCATCATCGAGGCATCACCCGATACGCCGCTGGTCTGGTTTGACATCGCGATCCGCGGTGGCGCCTGCACCGATCCGCTCGGCATCGAGGGTCTGCATCGCCACTCCTCGCTCCTCGCACGCCGGGGCGCGGGTCGCCGCGATCGCGCGGAGCTCGACGAGACCCTCGATTCGCTCGGCGCCGCCGTGGAGATCGGCGTGTCGCGCGATGCGGTGTCGCTGTCGGGGCTCGCGCTGTCGCGCCACCTCGATGCGGTGGTGGATCTCGCCGCCGATATCCTCGCGGAGCCTCGCTTCGACGAGGAAGAGCATGCGCGCCTCCTCCGAGAGACCCCGCAGGTGCTCGACGAGATCCGCGACGACGACAGCGCGCTCGCGACCCGCTGGTTCGACTGGGTGTGCTCGCCCGGTCACCCGTACGGGCGCACGTCGCTCGGCACCGAGGCATCGTTGACCCGCATCGATCGCGCGACCGCGACCGCGGTGTGGAAGCGCGAGGTGATCGCCGACAACCTCGTGATCGGGCTCGCCGGAGATATCGATGAGGCGAACGCGCAGCGCGTGGTGGCCCGCCTCACCGAGCGCCTGCCCACCGGTGCGCGGCCCGTGATCTCGACCGAGCCCACCTTGCGCGAGGCGAAGGGCCGCCGGGTCATCCTCGTCGACAAGCCGGACCGCACCCAGGCGCAGCTCCGCGTGGGGCACCTGTCCGTCGGCTACGGTCACCCCGACACCGCGGCGCTCGCGATCGCGGAGGCCGTGTTCGGCGGCATGTTCTCGAGCCGCCTGATGCAGGAGATCCGGGTCAAGCGCGGCTGGAGCTATGGCGCCGGCTGCGCGCTGCGCCGCTCGCGGCTGCCGCACTGGTTCGAGATCTGGATGGCCGCCGGCATCGATGTCGCCGGCCAGGCCGTGAAGCTCACGCTGGACCTGTTCGAGGACTACGCGAAGAACGGCCCCACCGATGACGAGGTGGACTTTGCCCGCAGCTATCTGATCGGCTCGATGCCGTTCCACGTCGCCACCGCGCGGCAGCGCATGCAGCTCGCCGTGCGCGACGCGGTGTTCGATCTTCCGAGCGGCTACACCTCGCGGCTCCCCGAGGCGCTCGCCGCGCTCGGTGCCGAGGACGTGCGCGCCGCGTGTCGCACGCATCTGCGTCCCGACGATGCGGTGACGGTCGCGGTGACCACGGCGGAGACGGCGCAGCAATCGCTCGGCGATGCCGGCGCTGGTACGCTCACGGTCGTCGATCACGACGAATACTGAGGTATCGTCGGGTCATGACGATCCGGCCCCGCTTCACTCCGAGCCCCGAGGTCGCGACCGAGACCGCGCTCGACATGGCGTTGCGTCCGTTCATCGAGCGCCTCGTCAAGGACGACAAGCGCGAGCGCGCGGTCGCGCACTTCCTCCCGAAGCTCGACAAGTCCAGCTACCACGAGCTGATCACCTCGATTGACACCACGCGCGCGCGGCCGAGCACCGCCGCGGCGCTCGAGCAATGGAAGACGGTGCGCGGCGTGTTCCTCATCGATCACGAGGCGTACTCGACGACGACCGAGGCCGCGATGAGCCTCTACGTCTCGGGCGCCGACGCGCTGTTCGTCGCCTACGGCGGAACGTTCGCGGTCGTGCGGTACCAGTCCGGATCGCCGCTGTTGCTCACGTAGTCGGGCTCACGGCCGCTACTCGTCGCTGATGTCCCCGCACCTCGCGTCCTGGCTAGCCGAGTAGCCTGCGACAGAGACACGGTCGACGGAATCATTTCGGTTCGACCAATCCGTGCGCAGGTTTGTCCGCATGTGGTGCCTCGCGTCCGAACGACCGGACGCTCGGCACGGTCCGTGCTCCAGGCGCGGCACATATGAAGAACGTGATCGTGGGTTTGTTGGCGGGCGTCTCGCTCGTAGCGTGCGTCAGCGACGACGGTGGTGGCGACGACAAGCCGGACCAGAGCGACGTCAAGGGCGGCATCGACGGCAAGGACGAGTCGTGGGGCTCCTCGGACAGCCCGGCGCTGTTCAACGGCAGCCTCGAGTACTCGGCGAGCGCGCTGCCGATGACGGGCGAGGCGCAGAACATCCCGTGGGCCGGCAACTACTGGCCGGTCTACGAGGACTCGATCAACCACAAGTGGGCCGGCACCTCGAGCGACGCCCCGTCGACGAAGTACGGGAAAGCGTTCGGTGTCACCGGCGTGGAGGCCGGCGTGTCGGCGAACCACGGCATCGACAGCAACGGTGATCGCACGGCGTGCACCACCGACAGCCAGTGCAACAGCTCGCTCGGCGAGGCGTGCGCGAAGCGCGACGGCCAGACCAGCGGCCGCTGCATCCCGACCTGGTGGGGCATCTGCCACGCGTGGTCGCCCGCGGCGATCCTGCTGCCGGAGCCGAAGCACGAGGTCACCATGAACGGCGTGCTGTTCAAGGTGCAGGATATCAAGGCGCTCGTCACGCTCGCGCACGACAGCACGAACACCAAGTTCGTGTCGCTGCGCTGCGACGCGCTCGACAGCGCGAACGAGATCACGTTCGACAAGTACGGCCGCCCGAACGGCGCGTCGGCGAACTGCAAGGACACCAACCCCGGCACGTTCCACGTGCTGATGACGAACTACCTCGGCAAGCAGCGCGCCTCGTTCGTGTACGACCGCACGTGGGACAGCGAGGTGTGGAACCAGCCGCTGCGCGGCTATCGCATCACCGAGCAGGCCGAGGTCACCGCCCTCGACGCGAACCGCCTCGTCGGCGTTCCTCCCGAGGGTGGCACCACCACCGAGAAGACCGGGACCACCGCCGGTGGCCAGTGGTCGCAGGTCGGCACGTTCCCGGTCGTGGCGGGTCAGCAGCTGACCGTGGCGATGACGGGCTCCGGCGATCCCGACCTGTTCGTCCAGTTCGGCGCGCAGCCGACCGCAACGGCGTACGCGTGCCGTCCCTACGAGACCGGCCCGAACGAGACGTGCAACGTGACCGTCCCGGCCGGCGCCACGCAGGCGTTCGTCGCGGTCAACGCGTACGGCACCGCCGCGGCGACCTACACCATCAAGGTCACGGCCGGCGGCTCGATCCCCACCGCGTACGTGTTCAACCCGCTCGCGAAGAAGCTGCTGAAGTCGCACATGGACGTCGACTACATCGGCGAGTCGTCCGCGTCGACCGACGGCAACCTCGGCGCGACCATCAACAGCTACACCCACCAGGATCACTACGACTACATCCTCGAGCTCGACGGCAACGGCAAGATCATCGGCGGTGAGTGGATCGGCGCCTCGAAGCGCATGCACCCCGACTTCGTGTGGCTCCCGATCAGCGTCAAGGGCACCTCGGTCGCCGGCGGAAAGATCACCTACGCGAACGTGAAGCAGCTCTACGACATGTCGATGCAGGACGCGGGCGGCGGCACCACCGGCACCGTCAAGACCGTCAACGACTCCGGCGCGATCGCGAAGAGCGCGTGGAAGCAACTCGGCCCGTACAACCTCGCGGCGAACGCGACGTTGACCGCGGTGATGACCGGCGACGGAGACGCCGACCTCTACGTTCGCAAGAACGCGGCGCCTACGTCGACGGCGTATGACTGCCGCCCGTACCAGAACGGCACCGCCGAGCAGTGCTCGATCGTCGGCCCGGCCGTGGTCTATGTCGGCATCAACGGTTACGCGGCGACGAGCAACTACCAGCTCAAGATCACGTACACCGAGGGCACGGGCGGTGGCACCACGCCGCCGAACCCGCCGGTGTTCGCGCACCTGAACCAGACGGCCTCGGTCGCGCAGGGCGCGATGAAGGTGTTCCAGCTACCGATGCCCGCCGGCAAGAAGGTCGTGATCCGCACGACCTCGGCCTCGGATGTGGACCTCTATCTCCAGTTCGGCGCGGAGCCCACGACCAGCGCGTACCTCGCGCGCGGCTATACCTCGTCGGGCAACGAGACGGTCACGTACACCGCCACCAGCAACGGCACGCTGTACATCGGCGTGCATGGCTATGCGGCGGGCAGCTTCACCGTGAAGACCGCCGACCAGTAGTCACTCGTACGAGCGGCGCGAGCTGGCGACGGCGGCGATCAGCGGCAGCTGGCGCGCCAGCTCCTCCGGATCCTTCACGGGCAGGAACCGGGTATCGGGGCCCGTGCGCTCGACGCGAACGAACCGCGTCGGAAGGTGCGCGGACAGCTCGCCCGCGAGGCGCTCGAACTGGATCACCTTCGCGCCATCGACCGACTTCTCGACCCGGTAGTACGGCAGGTCGAAGTCGCGATCGATGGCAGCGGCGTCGAACACGAACGTGTTCGTGTTGAACACGCCGATCGAGTCCTGATCGAAGTCGGCCGGGAACCGGAAGCCCTCGATGATCTGCGGCACGCCATCGAGCAGCGCCGGCGCCCCGCCCTTGTCGCCGGGTGCCTTGTCCACCACCTCCACCGTCATCGCGCCACCCAGCTCGTGGTGGAGCGCGATCATCGCGGGATCGAGCGTCGCGCCGAGGTTATCCACGTTCGACATCGCGATCGTGGTGCCACCGGCGTCGCGGAACCGCTGGAGCGCGCCGCTCTTGCGCAGCGCGAACGTCAGGTCCCCGTGGCCGGTGGCGTACGGCGATGCCTCGCCGTTGCTCTCCATGAACAGCTCGCCCGCCGGGGTCAGGCGGAGCGCGACGAACTGGGGGAACAGGTCGATCCGGCCGAGCTTCTGCGACTTGATGTGAATGCGCAGGGCCTCGTGCGTCGCGAAGCTCGACATCACGAACGGAGACACCCGGCCCGGAAGCGCGCCGAGATCGGCCTGCTTGATCTCGAGGAAGCTGAGCTCGCCGAGCACCGGCACCACCGCCTTGACCACACCGCCGAAACGCGTCGCCATGCCGCCGGCGAGGATCACGGAGCCGACCTTGTTCTCGCGGATCAGATCGAGACCAGCGGCGCGGAGTCGCGCACGCTCCGGCGTGCCGAGCGCGGGCAACGACACGATCGCCTCCGGCGGCAGCGGTGCGAGCGTGCCGGTGACCGCGTTGCTCGCGGGCTGGGTGGCGCGGCGAGCGAGCTCGCTCTGGAACACCTCGTCGTAGCCGTACTGCGCCAGCGCCTCGAGCTTCATGGTCGCGACTGTAGCGGACTACCGTCCGCCGGGCTTGCTACCACCTCACGGGGTGCAGCTGATCACGCTGTTGAACCCGCCGAACGTGTCGTCGACCTGGTTCGGGTTCGTGGGATCGGGGATCCACGCGGTGTCGACGATGAACTTGTACTGGTGCATGCCGGCGGCGAACGCGTAGCTGCCGGTCCACGCGCCATCGACGCCCTTCGTGAACGCGATCGCGGGCGGGGCCGTGCCCGCCCAGCTCACGAACGTGCCGGTCAGCGAGACCGCGGTCGCGAGGCTGTGGCCATCGAGCCGGAACGACTTCATGCAGGTGGCGGCGACGGCATCGGTCGGACCGGCGTCGACGGGGACCACGGCGGCGTCGATCTCCACCTCGTCATCGCCGCCGCCCTTGCCGTAGCCCGGCGGGCGGCACGCGACGAGGGCGAGGACGGCGAGACCGGCGAGGCGCATCACCCCGCGCGTTGCTTCAAGCGACATGCCACGCCGGGACGGCCCGCGTCCGCGAGGATCCGCGCCCGATGTTTCGTTTCGCAACCCTCGCGGTCGGGATCGATGCTGCCATTCGCGACGCAGGGGCGACCTCGACCCCATCCAGGTGCGCGGAATTCCTCGTGGAGCGCGGGCACGGATCGTGGAAAACGCGACCCCGTGCACAGGCGCCTGATCTCCCTCGTCGCGATCGCCTCGCTCGCGGTCGTCGCCCGCAGCGCCGAGGCTGCCGATCCGGTGGCCTCGTTCCGGTACCTCGTGACCGGCAATGGCTTCGGGTTCTCGGTGTTCGACACCTCGGCGAACGCGGTGAAGCACTTCCTCGAGCGCCCGTACCGGTTCTTGCGTGCGAACCCGCAGAACCCCGATGGCGAGGGCATCGTTCGCCGGAACCTCGCGTTCGACACGTACTTCGGCGTCAAGGTCGGATCGACCGCGGCCTGGCTCGGTGGCCGCGCGCCGAGCGAGGTCGGCTACGTCGACCAGTCGAACATGATCCGCACGTCGGTCGCGTTCGGCGGCGTGACCACCGAGACGTTCTACGTGTCGCCGTTCGGCTTCGCGGGCAACAGCCTGGTGATGCTGCTCAAGGTCACGAACACCGGCAGCAGCGCGCAGCCGGTCACCGCGTACGCGATCCACAACTTCAAGCTCGGATCCGCGCCGAACCCCGACGAGCCCGGCTCGAACGGCGAGACCATCGCGTGGGACGGCACGGTCGCGACCGAGACCGGCCCCGGCGGTGGCACGATGGTCTACGCGCCGATCGGTGGCGCGGACGTGGCGAGCTGCGCCGATACCGCGTTCAACACCGTCACCGCGGGCGCGGGCCTCACCGCCACGCCGGCGTGCAGCGGCAGCGACAAGAAGCAGGCGTTCCAGAAGGACCTCGGATCGATCGCGCCGGGCACCAGCACGTGGTGGGGCGTGGCGCTCGTGTTCGACGCCCAGGGCAACGGCAGCGCGGTCGCGACCGCGTGGTCCGCGTTCGTCGCCGGCCGCACCGCCGATACGCTGTACACCGACGTGCTCGCCGAGGTGGAAGCGTGGCGCAAGCCGCCCGCCGCCGGCCTCGATGCGACGGAGACCGCGATCTGGCGCCAGTCCGAGATCGTGCTGCGCATGGCGCAGATCAGGGAGCCGTACCAGGAGAGCCCGCGCCGCAAGAACTACGGCATGGTGCTCGCGAGCCTCCCGCCCGGCGGCTGGCACACCGGCTGGGTGCGCGACGCGACGTACGCGCTGTCGGCGATGGCGCGCTCCGGTCACGTCGACATGGCGAAGGCCGGCCTCCAGTTCTTCCTCGATGCCGACGCCGGCAAGTATCCGACGTTCGTCAACAACGCCGATGGCTACCGGATCTCCACGGTCCGCTACT
>JBBRED010000315.1:0-10176 GCA_038203335.1 Haliangiales bacterium
CCGGGCGTCAGGACGTCGAGGATCCGGCGGTCGTGGATCTGGCGCGTGCGGTGCTCGCGCTGCCGGCGTGATCACTGCGAGACGGGCGCTGGCGAGATCATGGCGCCGTTGGTGAGTGGACCCTTGGTCCACACGTAACCGAGCCCGCCACCACCGCCGCCGCCGCCCGAGATGTCGTTGCCGCCGTCGAGGCTGATGGCGCCGCCGCGCGCACTGCCGGCGCCGCCGTTCGCTCCACCGTTCGCGGTGTCGCCGATCCCGCCCGACGCCTGCACGTTCCATAGGTTGGTCGTGCCGTCGCTGCCGCTCGAGCCGCCGTGACACGCACCGCCGCCACCACCGCCGCCGCCGTTCGCGGCGATCTTGCCGGGCACGGCGAGCGCGGCACCGTCGAGGACGACCATTCCGCCGGCGCCGCCACCGCCGCCACCCTGCTCGAACCCGCCATTGCCGGGGGCGCAGCTGTTGAACTGCCCGAGCATGGTGCCGCCACCGGCACCCGACGCGTAGACCGCACCTTGCACGGTGATCGTTCCGCCGGAGACCAGCGCGATCGCCCCGCCGCCGAGGCCGCCGGGGCCGCCCGGGTTGACGCCATCACTGTCGCCGCCTTCGCCGCCCACGGCACCGCGGCAACCGCCGCGCAGCGTGCTCGGGATCGGCTGGTTCGGGCCCGATCCGCCGCCGGTCGCCGTGCCCGCCGGCGGTCCGTTTTCGTTGGTGTCACCGGTGCCGCCGTTGCCACCTCGCGACGTGAATGTTCCACCACCGCCGCCGCCACCGCCGCCGCGGTCGTTCTTGCCGGCGCCTGCGGACGTGCACGCGGCCCCCTGCGAGCCGGCACCGCGACGCGACGGCATGCGGGTGCTCGAGACATCGATGGTGCCGCCGACCAGGATCGACGTCGCCGCGACGAGCACGAGCGGCCGCGGGCCGGTGGCGGTGAGCTCTCCGGTGACGAGGATCGAGTCCGCGGCGACGACGCAGACCTCGACGCCATCGGCCTGCGCGTAGATCAGCGTGCACGCCGCGTCGGTGCCCGTGTCGAGCGGCGAGGCCGGCGTCACGGTGCCGGTCGGCGCGGCGGGGAAGCAGACGTGCACGAGCGTGCCGTAGCAGACATCGCCCGTGGTCCCGATCATCGCGTCGGGTGCATCGCCTCTCTCGGAGGCATCGATCGGCGCCGCGGCGGGAGACGGCACCGAGAAGCCACAGGCTCCGAGTAGCACCAGTCCAAGGACGACCCGCACGGGTCCAGTGTACCAGTGCTAGCCGGCGAGAAGACGCTGCATCGTGTCGATGACCTGGCGCAGGCGCATCGGCTTGTCGAGGAAGATGTTCGCACCGGCCTCGAGCGCGGAGCGACGCGCGGCGTCACCTCCGGCCGAGACGGCGATGATCGGGAGATCACGAAGCCCCAGCTCGGTGCGCGCCTGCATGATCACGCGCGGGCCATCGAGGATCGGCAGGTAGACATCGATGATCAGCGCGTCGAACGTCTCCCGGCGGAGGATCTCGACCGCGGCGCGGCCGTCCTCGGCGTTGCGAAACACGAACGAGACCCCGCCGAAGTCGCGGCGCGAGGAGCCGCGTAGACCCTCGGTGATCAGCTGCGCGACGTGCTTGTTGTCCTCGACGACGAGCACGCGGAACAGGCGCGACACGGTCTTCGGATCGCGGTTCTTCACCTTGTCGATCACGGCGGCGAGCGCATCGCGCGCGGGACCAGGCTCGAACTCGATGCCTGCGCCGGCATCGCCTTCCTCGCCGGGCTCCTCGCGCTTCCACCGCACCATGCCCTCGATCGCGATCGGCTCGAGGAGACCGGGGAACGAGAGCACGAGCTGGACGCGCGTGCCGATCGGAAGGGCGCGATTGGTGGCGACGAACGTGCCGCCGCTCGACAGGTTCTCCGTGAAGTCGCCGACGAGATCGTCCGCGCCTTCGTATTCGACGAACAGCGTCACGGGCTCGCGCGAGTCCCGTCGTTTTTCGTCCTCGGTCATTCCGCTCACCAAATGATCTCAGGGCGGTCTCGAGATCGCAAGAGATCCACTCGTCACGTGGCCGCAGGTACCCGCACGGTGAAGGTCGTACCTCTGCCGACCGTGCTCGCAACTTCGACGTCGCCGCCGTGATCCCGCACGATCTGCTGCGTCAGCGCCAGCCCCAGGCCGTTTCCTCCGTCCTTGGTGGAAAAGAACGGATCGAACAGGCGGGGGAGTACATCCGTCGCGATCCCGACCCCGGAGTCCTCGACCTCGATGACGACGCGATCGCCGTCCTTGCGGGTGCGCAGGATGACCCAGCCCTTGCCCTTGACGGCGACGGCATCGGCGGCGTTGCGAACGAGGTTGATCATGCACTGGCGGATCTGGCCGGCGTCGATGTTGCCGATCAACTCCTCGCTCGACAGCTCCGTGGTCAGCACGACGTGCCGAGCGGCGAGGTCCTCGCGCACGAACGCGGCGAGCGACGAGATCAGCGCGTTGATCGGCTCGGCCGCGAGCTTCGGCTTCGGAAGCCGTGCAAACGCCAGGTACTCCTCGGTGATCACGGTCAGACGATCGACCTCGCGATGGATCGCGCGGCACAGGCCACGCGCCTCGTCGGCGTTCGGGACGCCGTCGAGCTCCTCCTCGATCAGCTCGGTGTTGAGGCCGATCGACGACAGCGGATTGCGCACCTCGTGCGTGATCATCGCCGCCATCTTGCCGACCGCCGCGAGGCGCTCGGCGCGCACCTTCTCCCGCTCGCGCTCCTCGACCGCGCGGCCCATCGAGTTGAACTCGCGCGCGAGGTCGGCGACCTCCGCCGGGCCGCGCTCGGGGATCCGGCTGGCGTAGTCACCGGAGGCGATCCGGCGGGCGGCGTCGCGCAGCCGGCTCAGCGGTCGCAGGGTGATCACGACCCAGATGGTGATGCACAGACCGAGGAGCACCGCCGCGAGCCCGAGGTACACGGTCCGGAGCCGCAGCGTGTGCTCGTTCTGCTCGAGGGTGTGTGTGGTGGTGCTCACGTTGCGGTCGAGCTGCTCCGACAGGCTGTTGGCCTTGTTCATGAGCTTGCGCTCCTCGAGCCGCAGCTTCTGGAGCACCTCGAACGCGGTCTTGTGGGCGGCGTCCCAGCTGTCGACGCTGCCCACCGGGATCGACGCCAGGATCTCCGTGTACATCGCGTCGACCGCGGCGACCGTTGACTCGAGGCCCTCGATCTTCGGCCGGGTCACCGCGAACTGTTTGGGGTCGATATCGACCAGCAGGCCAACCGTGTCGAGGATGCGCCTCAGGGTCTGGAGGGCGCGGTCGCGGTTCGCGCGCGAGTTGCGCATCGCGAGCCGGGCGACCTGGGCGTTGGACTCGTCCTGGAGGCGCTCCTCGAGGTAGTTCTTGAGGTCTTCCTGCCGCCGGGCGAGGTCCTTGGCGGCCAGGGCGAGGGGGACGTAGCCCTTGCCGATCAGTGTGACCTGGTCCTCGACCTGGCTCATGTTGAACACCACGGTCGCGGTGATCACCCCGAACGTGACGGTGAGCGCGGCGAAGCCGAGGAGGATGCGCGCCGAGAGGGTTCGCATGGGGGCTGTGACCTACACCGTAACCTGGCGCATTCCCGAGGGCCACCTGGCGATCAGAGACCCGCTGAGACGTGTATACTATCCGCTTCGAGGAGACCCATGACGCGTGCACTTTCCTCCAGTTGGCGCAGGATCGCGGTCCTGGCGCTCCTGTTCACCGGGCTCGTTGCTTCGCCGGCATTCGCCGGTAAGCCCACGGTGGCAGTCCTCGGTCTCGAGGTCGTCGATCCGACCGGTCAGATCGATCAAGCCACCACGGTGGTTGCCAAGGATCTGACGGACGCACTCCGGTCGCGGGCGAAGATGCCGAGCAACCCGTATGCGTTTCAGCCCGGCAGCGAGAAAGAGCTGATCGACGAGAAGCTCATCAAGAACTGCGATAACGAGGCGATCGCGTGCATGGCGCAGATCGGCAAGGATCTCGGCGCTGACTTCCTCGTCTACGGCAAGTTCGAGAAGCGGCCCGATGGCTACGTCGTCACGATCAACCTGCTGAACGTCGGCAAGAAGAAGTTCGAGAAGTCGCGCAGTCCGCTGTCCATCCCGCACGCAGCGGCGAAGGATCCCACCGCGATCGGCACCGCGGCGACCAAGGCGTACAACGACCTCGTCGGCGTCGTCGCGAATGGCACGCTGATCGTCCGCAGCAACGCGGACCACGGCACGATCCTCCTCGATAACGATCCGAAGGGCTCGCTCGCCTCCGGTACCCTGACGCTCAGCCTGCCCGAGGGTCCGTACCGGCTCGCCGTCGAGGCCGATGGCTTCGAGCGCAGCACCGAGACCAAGGTCACCATCCGCAGCGGCGAGACCACGACCCAGCAGGTGACGATGGTCGAGGCCAAGGTCACGAAGGGCCCCGACGAGATCAAGCACACGACCGAGGGCACCACGTCGTCCTCCCACACGAACGTCTGGAAGCCCGTGTTCGTCGCGTCGGTCATCGTCGGCGTCGGTGCCGGTGCGACGTTGATCTTCTTCAACCACTACATGGAGACCGCGGCGGAGGCCGCCAAGTTCGACCCAGTCACGCGTGGCATCAAGGATTCGGAGTGCGGATCGGACAAGGACGTGGAGGCTCACCTGGCCTTCCACCGCGCGTGCACCCGAAAGACGTATGCGAACGCGGCCCTCGTGGGGACCGGCGTGTCAGTCGCGCTGATCGCGCTCAGCGGATATCTCGCGTTCGGTCGAAGCTCCACCGAAAGAGCCCCGAGCTCGGGCACGGTCGGTCGTCACACGCGCAAGCCGGCGTTCGCCCTGACGCCGGTGGTCTCCCCCACCGGGGCCGGCGCTTCGTTCCGCATCGACTGGTGAGCAGCGACCGATGAAGCACGCCGCGATCCTCGCACTGGCGGTGCTGTTCCTCGCCGTCGGTGCGCGCACGGCGGCCGCGAAGCCGAAAGTCGCGATCCTCGGCATCGAGGTGACCGGCGGCGCGATCGATCAGGCCTCGACCGGCGCGGCGCACGACCTGACGGAAGGGCTGCGGACCAAGGCGAAGCAGGGCAACGGCCCGTTCCAGCTCGCGCCGAACTCGGACCGCGAGCTGATCGACGAGAAGGTCCTGAAGAACTGCGATAGCGAGGGCCCGCTGTGCATGTCGGATATCGGCAAGGACATCGGCGCCGATGTCCTGATCTACGGGCAGCTCGCGAAGGCCGGTGACGGCTACAGCGCGAAGCTCCTCGTGCTCGACGTGAAGAACCGGTCGAAGGACAAGGAGCTCGCGGTTCGCATCCCGGGCGGCGCGAGCAGCGATGCCGTCCGCGCGCTCGCGAAGAAGGCCTACACAGATCTCGTCGGCGGCGGCGCCGCGCCGGTCGCCGCGCCGGGTACCGTGCAGATCGAGGCGAACGTCGACGACGGCACGGTGTTCGTCGACGACGAGCAGAAGGAGACGCTCCGCGGCGGCAAGGCCACGCTCCAGCTCGCCGAGGGGCGCTACCGCGTCGCCGTCGAGTCGCCCGGGCGCCGGCGCAAGGAGATCGCCGTGACGATCACGGGCGGCGAGTCACTGTCCGAGTCGTTCGAGCTCGCGATGCGTGGCGAGGGCGGCGGCAAGCCGGGCTCGTTCTGGAAGCCGGCGTTCGGCGTCACGCTCGGCCTGGCGGCGGTGCTCGCGGGCGTCTCGATGTACGAGTGGCTCCGGTCGGGCACCGAGATCGACCAGGTCAAGACTGCGACCAACGCCAAGGGTGACGGGCTCACCGAGAGCTCGTGCCCGAACGACATCATCGGCGCGACCGACGCGGACAGCACGCACTTCGACAACGCGTGCCGGGCGCGCAAGGTCGAGATCTACGCGGCGATCGGCGCCGCGGTGTTCGGTGTCGCCGCGGTGGGCACCGGCTACATGGCGTTCTTCCACAAGTCATCGGAGAGCGCGACCAAGACCTCCGCGCGGAAGTCGCTCCTCGATCGAATCGCGATCACGCCGGTGTTCTCGTCCGACCACCAGGGCGCGGTCGTCGATCTGAGCTGGTAGTCAGCGCGGTCGCAAACGGACGATCACCGACTTCGAGGTCGGTGTTCCGGAGCGATCGGCGACGCTGTCGAGCGGGACGAGTCCGTTCGCCTCGGGGAAGTACGTCGCGCAGTTGCCGCGCGGCAGGTCGTACGGCACGACGATGAACGCCTCGGCGAGCCGTTCGCCATCGGTCCACTCGGAGATCAGGTCTACGAGCTGACGCTCCACGAGGTGGCGCTCCGCCATGTCGGCGGCGTTGACCATGACCACGCGGCGCTCACCGTGGATGCCACGGTAGCGATCGTCGAGGCCGTAGATCGTCGTGTTGTACTGGTCGTGGCTGCGGATCGTCATCATGCGCAGACGGCCCGGCGGCATCGACAGATCCGGCGGCGTGGCAACGGTGAACTTGGCGCGGCCGCCGATCGAGGAGAACGAGCGATCGCGGCCCTGGTTCGGGAGCTGGAAGCCATCGGGCGTGCGTACGCGCGTGTTGAAGTCGTCGAAGCCGGGAACGATCAGCGCGATCAGATCGCGAATCTGATCGTAGTCGCCCGCGAGCTCGGCCCACGGCACCTTCGCGCTTCCGATCAGCGCCGCGCCGAGGCCGCACACGATCGAGACCTCGCTCTTGAGCATCTCGCTCGCCGGCGACAGCACGCCCTGCGAGCGGTGCACCATCGACATCGAATCCTCGACGGTGACGAACTGCGCGCCCGTGGTCTGCTCGTCGATCTCGGAGCGGCCGAGGCACGGCAGGATCAGCGACACCGCGCCCGGGTGCAGATGCGTGCGGTTGACCTTGGTGGACACGCTGACCGTGAGCCGCGTGCGATCGAGGGCGCGCATCGTTCGCTCCGTGTCCGGGACCGCGGAGACGAAGTTGCCGCCGAGCGCGATGAACGCGTCCAGCTCGCCGTCCTCGAGGCCGTGGATCGCGCCCACCGTATCGACCCCCGGCGTGCGGGGCGGCTTGAAATCGAAGGCCTCGCCGAGCGCGTCGAGGAACGCGGGGCGGGGCAGGTGGTAGATGCCCATCGTGCGGTCGCCCTGCACGTTCGAGTGCCCGCGCACCGGGCACAGCCCCGCGCCCTCGCGGCCCACGTTGCCGCGCAGTAGCATGAGATTCACGATCTCCTGGATCGTGACCACCGCGTGCTTGTGCTGCGTGAGTCCCATCGCCCAGCACGCGATCACGTTCTTGGACTGGATGTAGAGATCTGCGAGCATGCGGATCGTGGCTTCGTCCACGCCCGAGCGCTCGAGGATCAGCGACCACGGCGTACCCATCACGTGCGCGCGCCACGGGATGAACCCGTCGGTGTGGTCGCCGATGAACAGCGGATCCAGCACGCCGCGGAGCTCGGCGACCGTGGAGGTGTCGTCGCCGGTCTTCGACGTGTCGAGGTCCGCCTCGAGCACCGCCTTGCTGATGCCGAGGAACAGCGCCTGGTCGCCGCCGATCTGGATCTGCACGAAGTGCTTCGCGAGCTGCACGCCGCCGAGCAGGTCGAGCGGCTTCTGCGGATGCGCGAACTTCGTCAGCCCCACCTCGTGCAACGGGTTGATCGCGACGATCGTCGCGCCGCGCTGCGCCGCCTCCCGGAGCGTGGTCAGCATCCGCGGATGATTCGTGCCCGGGTTCTGACCCACGATCAGGATCAGATCCGCGTGGTCGAAGTCCGTGATCGAGACCGTCCCCTTTCCAACCCCCACCACCTCCGACAGCGCGACGCCGCTCGAGTCGTGGCACATGTTCGAGCAGTCGGGAAAGTTGTTCGTGCCGAACATCCGGCCGACCAGCTGGTACAGGAACGCCGCCTCGTTGCTCGTGCGCCCCGACGTGTAGAACATCGTGCGGTCCGGACCGATCGCACGGAGCTCCTCGGCGATCAGCGCGAACGCAGCCTCCCACCCGATCTCGCGATACGTGCGCCCTTCGAGGACGAGCGGATGCGTGATCCGCCCGAGCTGACCGAGCTCGAAGTCGCTGAGCAGCCGCAGCTCTTCGACCGTCGCCGCGGCGAACAGCTCGGGCGACGCGCGTGACGTGGTCGTCTCCTCGGCCATCGCCTTCGCGCCGTTCTCGCAGAACTCGAACCGCGACCGGTGCTTCGCCGTGGGCTCGGGCCACGCGCAGCCCGGGCAATCGAAGCCCTCGGGCTGGTTCATCGCCATCAACGCCTTGCTGCCGCGCCGCACCGCGCCGTCGCGCTGCAGATGCCGCGCCGACGCCGCGAGCGCGGCGAGCCCGCCCGCCGCCTTCGGCAGGGCGGTCAGCTCGACCTCCCCGCGCGGGACGTCATGCGCTTCGTCGTCGGCGGCCACGTCGGATGGTTAGCACGCCCCGGCGCCCGACCGGGAATCTGCGGCGCCGGCGACCCCGAGCGCCCGCCGATAGAGGGCTGCGCGCCTGGATCGAACCACGTTGCGGCGTCGGTACCCGTCCAGACGCCGCGGCAACCGCGCGCGCGCCGGCGATGGCGGCGGTCGACCCGCCCACAGGGTCCTCCGCGCTTGCCCACGCGAAGGACGCCGAAGCCTTCGAATCTTCGATTCGGGGGAAGAGGCGGATCCCGTGTCGGGTCACCGCGCGAACGCGGGCAATGGTGTGCTCGTGGCATGGAACACCACGCTGACCGGCGGTGGAGAGCGCAGGCGGTCGCGTCGGACTTGTGGACGGCTGCCGGCGAAGGCTCGTGCGAACGCGTGCGTTGTGGCGTCGGCACCCGCCCACAGGGTCCTCCGCGCTTGCCTACGGGAGCGACGCCTCCGGTTTCGAATCGTTGATTCGGGGAAGATCCGATCCGCTGTCGAGCAGCGGCGGTGACCGCGCGACCACGCTCATGTTCGGCGGGGGGCTGGGGCTGGGCTGGGGGTGTAGGCGACACGAACCTCGCTGCGTGGGTCCTCTCGAGTGCATCACCGATGTCCGGGAGGTCCGCGCTACGCGCCCCACCTGTTAGCGGCGCTTTGGCTCTAACAACCGAGTGTCAGGTCACGAGAATCCGTCTCCGTCCGGTGACTATGCCATTTACAATTGATTACCAAAAATATCGGCGAAAATAGTGGCGGGACTTTGAAGGGACGTTATGAATGGGACATGGCGAAGGGGCGGGGGAAGAAGGAGAGGAGGGCGCGGCCGCGGAAACGGCACGAGCAGATGGACCTGTTGAACAAGGGCGGCACGGGCAAGGCGCGAAAGCAGCACAAGGCGCGTCCCCCGAAACCGGGGGAGCCCGCGAAGCGAAAACGCGGGCGGCCGATCAAGGGCGATCGCGCGGGCGCGGCGCACAAGAAGCGCGCTGCGTTCAAGGCAAGCGAACCGATCCACGTCGTGTTGCGTGTCGAGGCGGCGCTCGGGCGGCTGCGGCGGCGAGATATTTACCACGCGGTCCGCGGTGCAACGCTCGTGGTCGCCTCGCGCGAGGGGTTCCGGATCGTTCACATCTCGATCCAGGGGACGCACATCCACCTGCTCGTCGAGGCAGACGGCAAGGCGGCGCTCGGGCGCGGGATGCAGGCGTTCCAGATCTCGGCGGCGAAACGGATGAATGCTGTCGTGAAGCAGGTCGATCCGGAAACCCACGAGCGAACGCGCCGGCGCGGCAAGGTGTTCAGCGATCGGTATCACGCCGAGGTCATCTCGACCCGCCGTCAGGCACGGCACGCGCTCGCATACGTGCTCAACAACTGGCGCAAGCATCGCGAGGATCGCGGTCTGAGCTTCAACGTGGATCCGTTCTCGTCGGGATTCACGTTCCGAGGCTGGAAGGTGTTCGCCGATCCGTCGTTCACGTGGAGCGCGCCCGCGACCTACGAGCCGATGGTCGTGTGGGAGCCGAAGACCTGGCTGCTTCGCGAAGGGTGGTTGATGTACGGGCGGATCGATTTCCGCGAGGTGCCAAGCTCCGCGTCGTGTGCACCGAAGCGCCGCACGACCGCGCTCACTCGCGGGCCGGCGGCACCGAAGTTCGCAAACGTCTGACGCCCCCGCGGGTGGTCGGTGGTCGGTGGTCGGTGGTCGGTGGTCGGTGGTCGGTGGTCGGTGGTCGGTGGTCGGTGGTCGGTGGTCGGTGGTCGGTGGTCGGTGGTCGGTGGTCGGTGGTCGGTGGTCGGTGGTCGGTGGTCG
>JBBRED010000316.1:0-10134 GCA_038203335.1 Haliangiales bacterium
GTGATCGCCCGCGATCACCTCGCGGCCGCTCTCGGAGAACACCACCGCGCCGATCGCGGAGGTGCCGGTCTCGAGCTTCGTCCCCGGCGCCTGGCCCTTCGGCCACAGCACGAGGTTTCCATGATCGTCGCCGGTACACAGCCACGCGCCATCGGGTGACCACGCGACCGCCTGGACGTCGCCGACGTGCCCGGGGAGCGTCGACACCGGCGTACCATCGCGTCGCACCACACGCAGGTCGCCGTCGTCGCCGCCGACCGCGATCACCGAGCCATCCGAGGTGGGGCGCGCCACGTGAACGCGCCCGTGCGGCGCCGTGTGCACGACGCGGCCCGCGAGCGGCGTGCCCTCCCAGACGATCGCCTTGCCGTCGTAGCCGCCGGTGACGAAGCCGCCGCCGGGCAGTGGCTCGACCCAGTGAACCTCGTCGACGTGCCCGCGCAGCACGTCGGTCGCCACTCCGCGCGCCAGCGCCTCGTCGGCGATCGTCCATGCGGTGCCGGGATCCACGTCGCGCGCGGTCAGCGTCTTCAGCCAGCCGAGCGCCTCCGTGGGATCGCGGGCGAGCGCGCTTCTCGCCTGGCGGAGCGTGAGCTGGTTCGTGCGGCTCTCGAGATCCGTGCGCGCGACCTCCGCGGTGTGCCGCGCCGCATCGGCGGCGCGGCGCGCGGTCCGAGCCTCGAGCCACAGGCCGGTGAGCACGATGCCGAATGTAGCGGCCGCGAGCACGGCGGCCGTGATGCCGGAGGCCACCAGCGGGTGTCGCCGCACGTACCGGCCGACACGCTCCACGGTGCCCGGCGTGCGCACGGAGACCGGAAGACCGTCGAGCAGGCGGCGTACGTCATCCGCCAGCGCAGCGACCGACTGGTAGCGCTCGCTCGGTTCCTTCGCCAGCGTCTTTCCCGTGATCGCCTCGAGGTCGCCGCGCAGCAGCGGATCGCGCTTGCCGAGCGGCACCGGTGGATCCTCGGTGATCACCACGGTCACCGCCGGCAGCGGCAAGCCGCGCACGCCGTAAGGCAGCTCGCCGCACGCGAGCTCGTAGAGGATGACGCCGAGCGTGTACACGTCGGAGCGTGCATCGACCTCGTCGGCGCGGAGCCGGGCCTGCTCGGGGCTCATGTACAGCGGCGTGCCGATCAGCTCCCCTGCCCGCGTCGCGCCCGGTGTGCTGCCGTCATCGGCCGCGAGCCGCGCGACGCCGAAATCGAGCACGACCACACGATCGCCCTCGCGGACCATCACGTTCATCGGCTTGAGATCGCGATGGATCACGCCCTTCAGGTGCGCGTGATGGACCGCATCGCAGAGCTGAACGAACAGGCGGAGCTTGCGCACGAACGAGATGCCCTGCGCGAACGTATCGAGCGTCTCGCCATCGATATGCTCCATCGCGAGGAACGGATGACCGTCGGCCTCGCCGGCCTCGAGCACGCGCGCGATGCCCGGGTGATCGAGGCGCGCCATGATCTGCGCCTCGGTCTTGAACCGCATCAGCGCGTTGCCCGAGCGCGCGTGCAGGACCTTGATCGCCACCCGGCGCCGCGGATCATCCTGCTCGCCGTCGTAGACCGTGCCCATGCCGCCCTCGCCGAGCACATCGCGCAATCGGTAACCCGGGATGGTCAGCGGCTTCACGGGCGCGCGGCGCTGCGGCTTGTCGTCGACGGTGGGCAGCAGGCCCGCGGTGTGGATGCCCGGGCTTGCCAGCGCATCCGCGTCGAGTAGCGACGCGAGCTCGTCGGCGATCACGTGATCTTCGGACCGTACCTTCGCGAGGAACGCCGCGCGCTCGTCGCCGGCGAGGTCGATGGCCTCGGCGAACAGCTCGGTCAGCCGCTCGTGGTTCGCCCTACCCGCGGCACTCATCGACGAATCAGCATTCGGTCGGGGCCAGCTCCCGTGTCAGCCAGGCGCGGGCGAGGCGCCATTCGGACTGCACGGTCCGCTCGGAGATCTCGAGCGCATCCGCGACCTCGACGACCGACATCCCGACCAGGCAGCGTAGCTCCACGATCCGCGCCTGCCGCGGGCTGAGCGCCTCCAGCTTGGTCAACGCGTCGTCGATCGCGAGAACGTCGACGTTGCGATCGTCGTCGGCGAGGCCCGACAGCGTCACCTGCACGCGCTCCGGTCCGCCGCGCTTCGCCGCCTTCCGTCGCCGGGCGCGGTCCGCGAGGATCTGCCGCATCGCGAGCGCCGCGATCGCGTAGAAGTGTTTGCGGTCGCGCGCCTCCACCGGTGATCCGATCAACTTGAGGTAGAGCTCGTGAACCAGCCCTCTCGGTTCGAGCGACGCCGCCGGGTTGACGTACGCGCGCGCGATCGCCTCGAGCTCCTGGTAGATGAGCGGCAGCAGCGCATCGCGCGCGGCGGCGGCGTCACCGCCGTGCATGCGATCGAGCAGCGCCGTGATCTCTCCCGGAGGATCGTCCCGCATGCGGGGACTATACCGCTCACGCCCACCTCGCGATGGCGAGCGGGCGGGCGTCATAGAACTTCTCGCCGGCGAGGCGGCGCACGACGAGCGGATGGACGATCAGCGGCGCGTTCGGGCGCGTCCCCGGGCCGAGCTTGCACACGCCGGTGACCGCGAGCGGAGCACCCGGATCGATCTCGGCCGCGATGGTGGCGCGGTCGGTGTTCAGCAAGGCCGCGAGCAGCCGCTCCTCCACGATCGCGCGGCCGGTGAACCCGATCATCTTGAACAGCTGTGCGAAGTCGCCCCACAGCTGCGGCGCCGCCGCGAGCACGAGGATCGCCATCGCGGTGCCGGAGAACCCGCACTGCCGCGCGAGCGCCACGTGCGGCGCCTTCGCGTCGTAGCGGAGGAACCGATCGAGGTCGCCGGTCGCCGTTCCGCCCGCCTCGATCAGCGCATCGAGCATCGCGCCCGGCGCCTCGCCGATACGGCTGCTCGCGGTCCCGGCGGCGAGCGCGACACGGCAGTTCCCGAGCACCCAGGCGCGCATATCGGCGAGGTATTGATCGAGCGCACCCAGCGTCAGTCCGCCGATCGAGGCGTTGATGACGATGACGTCCTGACGCGAGTGCTGCATGGAAGAACCCACGCAGACCGAAGCGAAACCCTGCAACGGTGGGGTAACCGACCGGAACCGTTAGACGATCAGGACGTTACTCGGACCGGGGATCCGGTGAGCAAACCGCGTCCACGTCCCGCCGGCGTCGTCGGAGACGTAGAGCGTGCCGCCGCGATCCGCGATCGCCATGCGTGCGCCGGTGACGGCGATGCTGCCGGTGTCAGCAATGCCGTCGAGCCAGGTCGGGAGGCCGCCGAGCTTCGCGAGCACGCCGCCAGCGAGCGGGCGGCGATAGACCGCGCCTCGTGCCGCGAAGTGATCCGTCGATGCGGCGACCAGGAGGTCGTCCCCGCAAAATGCCGCGGCCGAGCAGTACGCCGCGTGCAGCCCCGCGGTCTCGATCGTCCACGTCGCGCCGCCATCGCGGCTGAGGCACAGGCCCGCGGCCGCGGCCGCGATCACGACCTCCGGTCGGCTCGGGTGCGCGCACACCTGATGAACATCGGCATCGATCTCGATGGTCGGTTGCCAGGTGGCGCCGGCATCGGTCGAGCGTGGGATGCCGCCGACGTGAACGTTCGCGAGCAGCGCGGTGTGATCGCAGGTCGTGGCCATCGATCGAATGCCCAGCGGAGGGCCCATGCGGCGGCCGTCGACGATCGCCGAGCCGGCGTACCAGGTGTCACGACCCGGGGTACTCGCGAACCCGCGAAGATCCTCGAAGCCGTCACCCGCCAGCCGCAGGACGCGCGCATCGTTCGTTCCCACGAACACTGTCTCGCCGAGGATCGTGCAGCACACGAGCTCGGCTTCGCTCGTGCCGAGCGTGCTCCACGTGCCATCGGGCGCTCGCCTGCGTAGCGATGTGCCACCGACGATCGCGAGCGCACCACCGCGGCCATCGCTCGCGAGACCCGCGACCGGTCCGTTCGGCAGCTCCTGGCAAGCCGCGCCGTCGGCCACCGCGTAGAGCCCGTGACTCCACGTCGAGATCAGGATGGTCATGGCTTGGTCGGCGGGAACTCGGCCAGCGCCGTCTCCTCGTCGCCCGAGATGGTCATCACCGTATCCGGCGGAGCCGGCCCGGAGCCGTACGGCGCGAGCATCACGCCGAGCAGCGCCGACAGCGAGGCCGCATCGGGGAACCGGCGATCCGGATCCTTCTCGAGGCAGCGCGCCAGCACCATGTCGACCTCGGGCGAGAGATCCGCGCGCACCGTCGAGGCCGCATCGGGGACGACCTGCACGTGCGCCGCGACCAGGTCGCCGTACGTGCGCGCGCGCCAGAATGGATGGCGGCCGGTGGCGAGGAGGTAGCCGAGCGCGCCGATCGCATAGAGGTCGCTGCGCGCATCGATCGGCCGCGACATCAACTGCTCGGGCGACATGAACTCCACCGCGCCGACGGTCTCGCCGACCGGCGACAGATCGATCCGCGCGGGCAGCAGCTTCGCGAGCCCGAAGTCGAGCACCTTCACGATCTCGCGATTGCCGGGTTGCTGCTCGAGGAGGATGGTCTCCGGCTTGAGGTTGCGATGCACCACGCCGAGTCCGTGGGCCTCGCCGAGCGAGTCGCACAGTCCGATCAGGATGCGGATCACGCGCGGCCACTCGAACGGGCCCTCGCGACGGAACACCTCGGCCATGCTCTTGCCCGGCGAGATCTCCATGCCGATGTACAGCGTGCCATCGGCGTCGCGATCGAACTCGTAGGTGGTCACCGTGTGCGGCGAACGCAGGCGGCACAGCACCTCGCCCTCTCGGCGGAACCGCTCGACGAGCGTGGGATCGCGCAGGGAGTCCATCGGCAGCAGCTTGATCGCGAGCTTCCTGCCGAGCCCGACCTGCTCGGCAGCGTAGACCATGCCGATCGAACCCTCGCCGATCCGCTCTCTCAGCGTGTAGCGCCCCCCGATCACGCGGCCGATGTTCGGATCCAGGATCGGCGCACCGCACACGCCGCAGAACCGGGCGGTGACCTCGAGCTGCTCGCCACAGCTCTGGCAGCGGATCTTCATCGCGGATCGCAGCCTAGCGCAGTTCGCGCGATGGCGTGCACAGCTCGCGCAATCCACGAAGCCGGGGCGATTGTGCTCGATCGTCGAGGAGGAGCAGTAGTAGCGTCACCCTCGATGAGGGGCACATCGATCGCCACGATCGCGCTGGTACTGGCGGGCGGCTGCGGACCCGACGATCGCCGCCCGGGAACCGGCGGACCCGACGGCGGTGGCACCGGTGATGGTCCCGGTGGCGCGAACGAGTGCGCGGATGGCACCGAGCTGATCTACACGATCGATCAGCTCAACGGAGAGCTCTCGCAGTTCGCCCCCACGACGAAGCAGTTCCACGATCTCGGATCGCTCGCCTGCCCCGCCATGCTCGGCGCCACGCCGTTCTCGATGAGCGTGGATCGCACCGGCGTCGCGTGGGTGCTCTACAACTCCGGCGAGCTGTTCAAGGTCGCGATCAGCGGCCTCGGATGCACGAGGAGCACGTGGACCTCGCCGAACGGCCTCAAGGTGTTCGGCATGGGGTTCTCCACCGATCAGCCCGGCGGCTCGGCCGAGACCCTCTACATCGGCGGCGGGGCGTCGCAGACCGCGACGTCGTTCATGATCGCGAAGGTCGACATCTCGACGATGGCCGCGACGGTGCTCGGTAGCCAGGCGATCCTTCCCGAGATGACCGGCACCGGCGGCGCCGAGCTCTGGGGCTTCATGCCCGATGCGAGCACGGCGCGCGTGGTGAAGTTCGACAAGACGACGGCGACCGTGGCGAAGACCTTCCTCGAGCCATCGCTCGCGGGCACGATGGCCGGTTACGCGTTCGCGCACTGGGGCGGCAACTACTGGGTCTTCCTCCAGCGCACCGGCGAGACCTCGAGCACGGTGTACGAGGTCGATGGCATGACCGGCACGATCAAGAGCACCACGCCTGCTCCCGGCCGCACGATCGTCGGCGCCGGCGTCTCGACCTGCGCGCCGATCGTCATCCTCTAGCGGATCGACCGCGATCTGGGGCGTCAGCTCATGGCCGCCTGGTGCGCGTTCAAGATCTCGACGCTGACATGGTGGCCGGCGCACTCGCCACGTGGATCGTCTGGGTGGGGAACGCGAACCCCGATCCGGACCCTTCCACCACCTCCATGATCGCCACGAGGACCTCCTCGCGGCACGCGCGGAACACGTTGTAGTCGGAGGTCTGGAACCAGCACAGGATCTCGATATCGAGCGACGATGCGCCAAAGCCCAGGAACCGCACGACGATCGTGTCGGGCCAGATCTTGTCGTGAGCGCGTAGCACTCGCTCGACGCCGCTCATCACGTCTCGCAGCTGGCTCGCCGTCGTGCCGTAGGTGAGGCCGATGGTGGTGGTGAACCGACATCGGTCTCGAACCGCGAAGGTCTCGATCTTCATGTCGGCGAGGCGGCCGTTGGGCAGGGTGACGACGGTGCGATCGAGGGTGCGGACGCGCGTGGACCGCAAGCCGACCGTCTCCACCGTCCCGAGAACGTCGCTCTCGATGCGTACGAAGTCGCCCTCGCGCAGCGGCTGATCGACACCGAGCGCGAACGCGCCAAACAGATTCTCGACGGTCTTCTGGGCGCCGAACGCGATCGCGATGCCGCCGATGCCGAGACCGGCGAGCAGGCTCGCGATCGGCAAGCCGACGGCGCCGAGGAAGCCGACCGCGGCGATGATCACGACCACGACCTTCAGGATGCGGCCGATCAGCGAGAGCAGCGCGCGCGACGCGGGCCGGCTCGTTGCCCACGCTGCATTCCCGGCATGCACCATCAGTACGTCGATCGTACGGAGGACGCCCCAGACAATCCCGAACGCGAGCACGGCGAGCAAAGCGTCCGTGATCATCGCCGCACGCTCTGTGGGGAGCTCGATCAACGGCAGCGCGAGGCGGTAGACCACGACCGCTCCGAGCAGGCGGAGCGGCCGGCCAAGTTGCGCGGTCAGGTCATCGTCGAGCGTGGTCTCGGTGCGCGCAGCCACGCGGCGCAGCGACCACAGGACGAGGCGAACGCCGATGCGGCCGATGATGAATGCGAGGACGATGTTCACGATCACCGCGATCCACTGCCACCAGGCGAGGTCCCACGGACCGACGTTGAGGAGAGGCTCGGGAATCCAGCGCGACAGGCTCATGGCCGCAACTATACGGCCGTGTACGACGGCCGGCCGAGCACGCCCGCGTACAGGATCCGATCGGTGCGCGGGGTGTGGAGCGCGCGAGAGATCGGGCGCTCGAAGAAGCCGCCGAGCGGGATCGTGCACAGCTTCGCCGCGTGCGAGGCGAGGCAGAGGTTCTGCATCAGGTGCCCGGCTTCGAGCGTGAGGAAGCGGAGCGAACGCCGGCCGTAGCGCGCCGAGACGCGCGCGTCATCGCCGGCGAGGATCCAGCACAGCGCACCACCGCGCACGAGCTCGAGCGACGGAACGATGGCGGCCACCGTGGTGCGGGTTGCCCCCGCCGCGATCTGCGAGAGCGCGTGCGCGGCGCGATCGAAGTGGTACCAGCCGGGGGCGAGCCAGCCCGGCGCCCACGAGGCGAGATAGATCTCGAGCGCCTGGAGCCCGCCGGCCGAGGGCACCGGGCCGCGCGCGTCATCGCCGGTGATCCCGTGCGCGAGCTCGAGGACGCGACCGAGATCCTTGATGTCGGGGAGATCCTCGGTGAGCGCGCCACTCGCGCGCCGCGTGACGAGCGTCTTCTCGAGGCCAGCGCCGCCGAACATCGCGGTCTTCGCGCGAGGGAGCGGCGTGCGCGGATACCCGGGGTAGGAGCGCGGCCGCGGCGCCTCATGGGCGTGCGCGGCCATCGCGTCGCGCCACGCGGGGAACGAGGTCTCGTCGAGGTCGTCGTCCTGGCTCATGCGAACGGGTGCGGGGGCATGGAGGTCCAGTCGGTGATCGGGCGGGCCCACAGCGGACCACCGAGGAAGGGCATACGGTGATCGCCGTGCAGCGGCTGGAGCTCGGGCACGATCACGCGGACCACGCTGGTACCGTGGTCGACGAGCGCCGCCGGCGTGGCGAGACGGAAGGCGACCCCCGGCAGGCCGGCGAGGAGCTCGGCGAACGGTTGGTCGCGCACGTCGTCCATGCGCGAACGATCCGCGGAGGCGAGGCAGGTCGCGGCGAGGCGATCCGGATAGCGGCTGTAGTGGACCGCGTGCTCCGCGAACGAGGTCGGCGGATCGGCGGGCGCGGTGGTCGCGAGGAGGTGGCGCGCGTAGTGCCGCCCCTGGACCGCCTCGAGGCACGCCTTGTCGAGGCTGGCCGCGCGATCACCGCGGCACGCCGAGCCGATCGCGAACACGTAGCCCTCGCGATCCTCGCCCTCGACGGTCGCGAGCGTGACGTGGCGCGCATAGGGCGTGGCGATCACGAACCAGCGCCAGCGGAGGTTCGGGCGGACGAGCCGCGGATCGATCTCGCCCGTGGGCAGCTCGCGGATCGGGTAGCGGCCCCACCACGCGCCCACCACGGCATCGCGCTCGATCACCTCGTGGACGGCGGCGCGCGCGGCGGTCTGCGGATCCACGTGCGCGGCCCAGCCGGTGGAGATCGTGGGGCCGAACCGCGGCGCGCGCCCGGGTCGCATGTCGAGGAACACGAGGTCCGCGGGCGCCCAGCACGGCTCGCCGGTGCCGAGCGTGCGGCAGGCGATCCAGTCGAGCTCGGTGTCGACGCCGATCGGCTGGTACGGAAATCCCGCGAGCGCGTGCTGCTCCGGGTGAAACCGCACGAACCTCGTGGGATCGAGCGCGGGCTCGCGCGCGGTCCAGCCGGCGAACGAAGCGCGCACGATGCGATCGCGGGCGAGCGGGTGCGTCTGCCAGCGCTCGATCGCCTCGCCGATGCATGCGAGCTCCGCGGCGCGTTCGGTCCACCCTGCCCCGCCCACCGCGTCGATCGCCGGCCACGCGCGGTTCGCCGGCGTGCCGGCCCACACCGCCACGTCGGGATCGTGCGCGCGCGGCGCGACCGACCCTGACGAGCGAAACAGGCCCGTGTAGCGATCGGTCGTCATGCGCCGCACGCCGCGCACTCGGGATCGCGGATCGGCGCGTGCGACGTCACGGTCAGCGTGCCGAGCTCCACCACGTGCAGCGCATACAGCGCCGGTACGGCCATCGGCTCGGCGGCGAGCGCGAGCTTCCACCGCGCGAGCGCGGCCGTGATCTCGAGCGCCGGCGCCGGCAACTCGGCGGCGGCGAATGGCAGGTGCTGCTCGCCGTGCGTGATCAGCGCATCGTAGAGATCCGGTGCGGGCGATAGCCGCTTGAAGTGGACGAGCAGGCACGCCGCGCACGGACCGGCATCCGGCACGAACAGCGGGCTGACGTACGCGCGGGTCGCCGCCCCCGTGCTGATCCACATCCAGCGGCGCTGCGCGGCGAGCGCCGCCCGGTTGTGGGCCAGCAGCGCGGCGTGATCGAGCGTGTCCTGCACGAACAGCTCGATCGGTCCATCGCGGCCGCCGAGCAGCTCTGCGACGCGCGAGGTTCCGATCACCCGGCACCCCGGCGCGCTCGAGACGTGCGCCTCCGCCGCGGCACCATCGACGAGCACGCGCTCCTCGTACAGCCGGCGCAGCGCGGCCTCCGCATCTGCGCGCATCGGCGCCGGCACCTCGGCCACGATCGCGGCGAGCGTGCGGTGCCCATCACACCGCGCGATCGCATCGCGCAGCCAGCTCGGATCGCCGCCGGGGTCGATCCGGTAGCGCACGTCCTCGCCGGCGACCAGCCACACGATGCCCTCGGCGACCGCGCACGTGAAGTGCGGCGCGAGGCGCGGCCTCATTTCTGGAACATCGCGAAGATCACGATGCCGCCGAGCAGCGCGCCGACCACGGAGAACATCGTGATCTTCCCGAGGTGCCGCAGACGTTCGCTCTGGCCCGGGCGCTTGGAGGTCAGCGTGATGACGAGCGCGCTGAGGGAGGCGGCGAGCTGCACCGCGGGCGCGACGATCGCGTAGACGACGAACATCCCGATCAGCTTGTCGTTACCGCTGAGCTCGACCGCGAGGATCATCATGGTGATCACCGACGCGACGAGGAACGACA
>JBBRED010000317.1:0-10114 GCA_038203335.1 Haliangiales bacterium
AACAGCACGTCGATCGCGCCAAACGTGCGCGTGGTGGTGGTCGTGGTCTGGTGCAGCTCGGCGACGATCGCCTCGCGCAGCTCGGCATCGAATGGGCCGTCCTGCTCGAGAATGCCCGCACACAGCGCGATGCGCGAACCGACGCGAACGCTCGCGGCATCCGAGCGGATCACCGTGGCGATGGTGGCGCGCTGCTGGAGCCGTGCGCAGCGCGCCGCGAGCTCGAGGACATCGATGCGCCCGGGGCCTCCGGCGCGCTCGATCATGACGTCGACGGAGTCGTTGTCGGCGAGGCCGAACACGGCGCGCAGATCGCCGTCGGCGCCGATATCCGGGTGCGCGGCGTCGTACGTCATCACGACGGGACCTTCGTCCTTGGTGTGCATCCACGCCGAGGTCGCGAGCTCGCCTTCGAAGGCGCTACCCGAGACTCCGCCGGCGAGCCAGCGGTACGGGGTGAGGATCAACCGGGCGCCGGGGCGGCGGGCGCGCACCACGGTCGCGACGACGTACGGCTCACCCTGCCGCCGCATCCGCGCGGCGGCGTCGACGAGGCTGCGTTCGATCACGACGCCTGCTCCATCCAGCGGTGCAGCGAGGCGAACGGGGCGGGCGGCGCCGCGTTGACGAGCCGGCGCGTGACGAGCAGCTCCGCGGCGGCATCGAGCGCGCCGATGAGGGCACATCCGTGACCGACGCGAAGTACCCGCGCACCATCGATCACGAACACGGCATCGGACCCGTTCCGCGCCGCGAACAGCGTGGCGGCGGTGGCGACGTCACCGCAGATCCGGTCGCGGTATTCGCACGCATCGTCGTCGGGGCCGAACGCCCAGGTGCCGCGCTCCGTGACGACGATCAGCTCGGCACCGAGGCTGCGGATCCGCTCGCGCAGCGCCTGGACGGTCGCGGCATCGAGGTTCTCCAGCGACCAGTCCTTCGCGTACGCGAGGACCCGAGCGGAGGACAGCGAGAACAAGCTAGGCGAGGTCATCATGGTCGATAGGTCTTCCGGGGTAATCAGTTCTTGACGACGCGGACGCGGTTGTAGGGGACGAGCTCGCCGCGGCCACCGTCGGCGAGGTAGAGCCGCGAGCCATCCGGCTTGAGCGACATTCCCTCGAGGCCGTAGATCTGGGCGGTCAGCTTGTCGTCGCTATCCTCGTAGCCGCCCTCGCCGCTACCGACGACGGTCTCGACCGAGGAGCCGACGATCTTGCGGATGCGGTAGTTTCCGAGGTCGGTGACGTAGATGTCGCCGGTCGTGGTGATCGCCATGCCCTGCGGGTGGTTGAACTTCGCCTCGGCCATCGCGCCGTCCGCGAACCCCGCGCCGCCCCCGGCGAACGTGGACACGACGCCGTCGAGGCCGACGACGCGGAGGCGGTGGTTGTCGTAGTCGGCGACCACGAGCTTGCCGTCGCTGCGCTGCACGAGGTGGTATGGCGTGGAGAACCGCGCGGCGGCACCGGTCGCGTCGACCATGCCCTTCTGGTCCCACACGCCGGCGAGCACCTGGATCTGAGCGGTCGCGGGCGTCAGCACCTGAACGACGTGGTGCATGTAGTCGCCGATCGCGATGCGACCATCGGAGAGCACCGCGAGCCCGCGCGGGCGGCCGATGTTCTGGATCACCATCGTGGCGGTCTTCGCACCGGGGTCGATCCGCCAGACAGAGCCCGACATCAGGTTGTGGCCAACGCCGGTCGCGTCGTTATCGGTGGACGCATAGAGCACCCCGTCCTTGCCGAACGCCAGGCCGAACGGGCGCTTGAAGTTGTCCTGCCTGATCAGCGTGGAGGTATCACCGGTCTCGACGTCGACGACGCGGATCAGATCATTGTCGAAGTCGGCCACATACAGCTTCCCGTCGGGCCCGTACGCCACGTTCACCGGGTTGTTGAGGCGAGCGACGCCGCGCGGACCATCCTTCATGCCGGCCTCCGACGCGCCGGTCAGCGTGGACACGCCCTCGTACCAGGGCGGCGCGGTGTCATCGCCCGACATGTTGCTGTCGGTCGCGCACCCCACGAGGCCAGCCGCCAGGAGCACGAAGAGGGAAAGCTTGGTCCGCATCATGGTCGGATCGGTAGCAAGAACGCTGCCCAACCTCGGGAAGCGTCGGATCTCACAGATGTTTGTGACGTACGCGCGCACCCGGCAGTGCGACCGCGCGGCCACGCCCGGATCGAGCCCGGTTCCCGGTCTGTCCCGGTGATCGAGCGTCACTCGTGCGCAGCGGCGCCCGCGCGATTTCGCACAGCGATCGAAAGCGCCTCAGAACGCCGTGGTCACCAGCGGAATAGCCATCGGCGCGGAGCCGGCGGGATCGCCGTCGCCGAACGTGCGTCGGTAGCCGCGGTACACGAGATACCCGAAGCCGACATTTGCCGCCGCGTACACGAGGCGCGCGGGGAGCTGCTTCCAGCCCGTCATGCACCACAGGTTGAACGCCTTCACGACGTCGTTGCCGGGGCCGAACAGGATCACGTCCTTCGCGAAGTCCACCCACAACCCCGTCGCGAACACGGTGAGCGCGAGCTGGCCGTACTTGTTGCTCGGCCACGCATCGGTCAGCACGAGCGTCGCGAATCCGCCGAGGAGGAGCGCATCCGTGATCTTGGGAGCGAGGTAGAAGAAGATCCGATCGCCCTTCGTCTTGAGGCCGTGCACGTAGGTCCATCCGAACCGGAAATGACCCGAGCGCGGATCGCGACCCGGGGGGAACAGGTGGATGCTGTCGACCGAGGCGCCCACGATCTTCGCGCCGAGCGCGTGGCTGCCCTCGTGGATGCCCACGCCGATCAAGTAGGTCGGCGGCGCCATGCCGAGTCCCCAGTAGAACAGGGTGCGATCGCTGGGCTCCGCGCGCGCGACGCCCGCGCACAACACGAGGATGACCAGCGCGCGCACCGTGGGCGGACGATCGCATACAGTCGCCGCCATGGCGCGTGCGAAGACAACGAAGGCGAAGGCGAAGACGAAGACCAAGGCGAAGGCGAAGCCGGGAAAGGTCACGAAGGCGAAGCCGCCGAAGCACGTCGAGGCGGTGGAGGACGACGAGGGCGAACCGAGCGACACGGAGCTGATGCTCCAGACGCTCTCGTGCCCGGTGTCTACCGCCGAGCGGCTCGCCGAGATCTGCGAGGACGCGGTGATGCGCGTGAAGCAAGACCTCACCGGCATCGCCGCCGCGGAGCTGGTGTGGCGCAAGCGCCCCGAGCGCGAGGCGGTCGCGGTCGCGGTGCAGGGGCTCGCGACCGAGCTCGAGCGCCACGGCGAGGTGATGGTCTCGCTCCACGAGCAGCTGCGCGCGATCGCCGAGGACGACTCCGACCACGGCGACCTCGAGATCCCCGATGTCATCGATCGGCTGAAGCCGCTGCTCAACTCGATGTCGCCGGAGGAATGACGTAGAGCGCGTCGACCTGGACGAAGCCCAGGCGATGCGCGAGCGCGAGCGAGCCCTGGTTATCCTCGTCGGCGCCCCAGACCGGCTCGCGTCCCTGGGCCCGCTCGTCGCGGATCATCGCGGCGGCGACCAGCGATCCGAGGCCGAGCTGCCGCACGCCGGGCAGCGTATCGACCGAGACGTCGAAGTACGCGGCGCTGCGCCACGGGGCGTAGGCGAAGCACATCGGCAGTCCATCGACGAACGCGGTCCACACCGTGGTGGTGGCAGCGCGCAGCTCGGCGGCGAGCGCCGGCGGCAGGTGATCGAGCGGCGCATCGCCGAGCGGCACCGCGCCCTCCAGCTCGGGAAGCGAGCCGGGGTCGGGCAGGGTGTGCAGCAGGGCGCGCGCGTGCGGCAACCCGGGCGGATCCATCGCGAGGATCGTGTACGCGGGAAACGTGCGGCGCAGCGCGGGGAGATCCGCGTCGCCGATGATCACGGCGAGCTTCGCTCGGGGGCTTCCGACCGCACCCTTGGTCGCCCAGCTCTCGGGATCGGACGCGATGCCATGCGCCTCGATCCATCGAGGAACATCCGGTAGCGCGAGCGTCATTGCTTCTTGGCGGGGAGCCCGCGGAGGTAGCCAATGGCCGCCTTCGCGTCGTCGAGGAGACAGGGGTTGAACGGGCGGTTGCGCAGCGGGCCGCTCTTGATCTTCTTGACCACCGCGCGCTCGAGCGCCGCGACCGCCCGCGGATCGTTCAGCGCGCGCAGGTGGCTGACGGCATCCTGCCGCTTCTCGCAGGTCGCTTCCTGATCGAGGTCGAGCGTGTACGCGGCGAGCAGGTCGACCTGATCGAGCATCTTGCGCCGCTCCACGACGGGCCGCACCGCGTGACGACGCTCGAGGTCCTGACTGACCGCCGCCTTGAGGAGCAGCGACTTCGCCTCGGGATCCGAGGTCTGCGCCCACAGCTCGAACGCGCGGGCGACGACCTTGACGTCCTTGTCGGCGGCCATCGCGCGGAGGTTCGCGCGCAGCATCGCGTTCGTCTCGAGCCCGACCTTCTCCTGCAGCGCGGTCTCGTACGCCGCGAGCGACGCCGCGCTCTCGTGGTTCGCGGAGTGCGCGTGCCCAAGGATGAGCTGCGCCATCGGATCCTTCGCGATCGCGACCTTGTTGCCCTCGAGGATCGAGATCGCCTTGTCGGGTTGGCCCGCCTCGAGCGCAGCGTTTGCCTGACCCGCGGGCGAGGCGGGATCGAGCGTCATGTCCTCGTCCTCGCCGCCACCGCCACCGGGGCCGGTGACCACGGCGATCACGATGCCGATCACGATCGCCGCGCCCGCGATGCCCGCGTAGAGCGGCCACCTCGGCCTGCTCGCCTTCTTGCGCAGCGTGGTGGCGACGCTCGCATCGGGCTCCAGCGCGTTCGCGACGCCGCTCGCGCCGGGATGCGCGGTCGCCTGCGCGAGCCGCTCCTCCGGTGTCAGGCCGAAGATCGGTTCGCCGCTCGGTCCCGTGTACGGGAGCCCGAGCCCGACCCCGCCCTGCGGGACGCGATTGGCCGCGAGCTGCGCCGGCAGGTTCTGGCCGCGCACGGGCGTGGCCACGCGTGATGCCTTCGGGACCGAGAGCTCCTCGTCGATCGCATTCGCGATGTTCTCGCTCCCCACCTCGCTCGCGAAGTCAGTCGCGCCGGTGATCCGGACCTGCCCGTCGTCGGAGACCAGCGGCTGGCTGCCGGTGTCGCCGACGCGCTCGAAGCTGACGTCGGTGACGCCGCCATCAGGCGTCTCGAGCGCGTGCTCCACCGCTGCGAGGTAGACCTCGGCCGAGGCGTAGCGCTCGCTCGGCTTCTTCGTCAGGCCCTTCACGATCAGGCGCTCGATCGAGCTCGGGATCGGGCGCCCACCCTTGATCATGCGCTGGCGCATCGGGGGCACCGGCCGCGCCGTGTGCATCGACATCACCTCGAGCTTGTCGTCGGAGTAGAACGGCGGGGCGCCGGCGAGCATCTCGTACGCCATCACGCTCGCGGCGTAGAGATCCGCGCGGCCGTCCATCGGATTGCCGAGCGCCTGCTCGGGCGCCATGTAGATCGGCGTGCCGAACGCCATGCCCGCCTGCGTGAGCTTCACGCCGTCGTCGAGGTCGACGCCCGACATCGCCTTCGCGATCCCGAAGTCGAGGATCTTCGCGAAGTCGAGGTCATCGCCCTGGCGGATCAGGAAGATGTTCTCGGGCTTGATGTCCCGGTGAATCAGCCCGGCGGCGTGGATGTGCGCGAGCCCGTCGAGGATGCCGGCGAGGATGTGCAGCGCGCGACCCGGTGCGAGCTGGCCATCCTGCTCGAGCACGTCGGCGAGCGACTTGCCGTCGAGCAGCTCCATCGCGAGGTACAGCGAGCCATCGGGCAACCGACCGGAGTCGTAGACCGCGACGCAGTGCGGATGATCGATCTTGCCGACGGCGAGCGCCTCGCGCTCGAACCGGTTGCGCACGTCGGGCGATGCCGCGAGCGATGGATGCAAGATCTTCACGGCGACCTGCCGGCGCAGACCCACGTGCGCGGCGCGGTACACGAGACCCATGCCGCCGCGGCCGAGCGTGCCCTCGAGTCGGTAGCGGCCGTCGATCACCATGCCGACCAGCTCCTCGCCATCGCCATCCAGAGGATTCGGCGTGGTGAGGGCCACCGGATCGGTGCCGTCGTTGGGCCCCATAGCTCGGCACCATCATGCCATCTGTCGTCGGGCTCGCACATCAAGCCCCCGGGATTCCTGGCGATCACCTGGCGTTAGGGCAGGTTGCGGGACGTCCACCTACCTCACGTTCGTTCCCCAGCGCACCGGGGATTCATGCGGAGTGATCGCGGATCGGTCGCGGGCCGGTAGTCTTGCCAGCGGCCCTCCGGATCGGTAAGGTCCGTGTCCTTCAACCAGCCCGGGTAGCTCAGCTGGTAGAGCAGCGGACTGAAAATCCGCGTGTCGGCGGTTCAACTCCGTCCCCGGGCACTCTCGAAACGACCGAATTCACGATTCGAATCATGTGACAATGCAGCGTGGGATTTGACCGCGCGCACGTGCCGCCGTCCTCCGAGCCCGCGAAGCCAGCACGACCGGCACCAACGCGACCGCCGGTGCGCGCTGGGAGCGCGATGGGTAACCAGGCGACGTTGCGCCTCGCGAACCTCGGAGGTGGCGGCGCGCCTCTGTCCGTCGCCACACGCCGGAACGCCGAGATGCGATTCGGGGCGGATTTCTCGTCGGTCCGCGTTCACAGCGATACCGCGGCGGCGACCGCGGCGACGGAACACAACGCACGGGCGTTCACCGTCGGAGACCACGTCGTCATCGGCGCGGACGCGCGAGGCGATTCTCGAACGCTCGCGCACGAGCTCGCACATGTCGTGCAGCAACGCCGGGGTAGCTCCGAGCCGGCACCGTTACTCGGCGGCGCGCTGGAGGTCAGCGCCGCACGCAGTGCCGACGCGTTCATGCGAGGTGACGCTCACGTCGACGTCACGGGAGCGAGCGCAGTTGGCATCATGCGTGACCCCGCACCGTTTCTGGCCGGGCCGATGGACGCGCTCTCCGACCGAGAGCTCGAGCAAGAGATCCGTCTGTTTCGCAGATGGCTCCAGAACAACCCGGTGAGTGGTACCGGGAGGGAGCGTGCGCTCGTCACGCTGCAACGTCTCGAGGAAGTCGTGCTACGTCGCAACGCAGCTGCGCGACCCCGAGCGTCGCCACGCCAGACTCCCGCTCGGCTCGAGGACGGACCGGTGTCGCGTGAGCCGGAGGTCGTGGCGCCGGGACCGAGGTCGATCTCTCCGCAACGCCAGACCGACACCGCGCTCGATCGACACGCGATCGACCAGCGGGAATGGCTTCTCGCGCATCCGCAGACGTCCTCGGGTTCGGCCGAATCCGAGGACATCGCAGAGCACCAGCGGTCGTTCGCGGCATCGGAGCAGGAGCTCCACGAGCGCTCGGAACGCGCGCGTCAGCTTCAGGCTGCGCAACGCGCCGCCCAGTTCGGCGGAATCGACAACGAGACGCTTCTGCGCGAAGAGCGAGCCCTCGGTCGCTTGCCGAATCCCGATCGCGAGATGGAGCGCCGCCGTGCCGTGATCCAGCAGGAGCTCGTCGCGCGCGTGCAGGAAGAGGAGGCGCGTGAACGCGAACGTCAAGCGCGCGAGCTGGCGGCGCAGACCGCGGCGTTCGATCTGCGCCGGCGATCGGAAGGGGGCTGGGTCCAACTCCCCGATCCCGACACCGGAAACATCATCGGCTACTTCCGGATCGGGACCGATCCGACCGGCGACCTCGGCACCCTGTACGTCCGCGACCCGGCGGGTCACCACATCTACTCGCAGCCAGAGTTCGTGACGGGACCGACGGTTCCGATAATCGATCCGATCGACTTCGCGCCGATGGTTCTCAGCCTCGGAGTGGGTCTCGCGCGTGTCGCGATTCGCGTCGGTGTGAACACGGTGACCAGCCTCGCGACGGAGTCCGTGGTGGCTGCGCTCCGCGCGCGCGCACAGCGCCACATCGCGACCCGGGTGTTGTCCTGGACCATGAACGGCATCCGGGAAGCGGTGCCGATCGCCGGCCGCGGCGCGGCAGGCAGCATGGGGAGCCTGAGCAACCTGGAGCGTGGCGCCGTGGTCTCGATGCTCGAGGGCGGCGAACAGATCGTCGTCGCGAGCGCCGAGCGCTCGATCGCGAGACAAGCGATCACGTCGACGGCGCAGTCGGCGGAGCGAACCACGGTGGCCGCCGTCGAGCGAGAGGCCGTGCAGAGCACCGTCAGAGCGCCAACCCCAGCGACCTCCGCCGCGCAGGCGCCGTTGCGTGTGCGCCTCGGACCTGCGCCACCGGTCGCGCAGCTCGTGACACCTACGGCGACGACGCCGGCGATTCCCGCCGTGCAGGCGGCAACGCCGACACCGCAGCTTCCGTCGACGCCAGCGCCTCCCGTGCAGTCACCCGCGGCGCCCCAGGTTCAAGCTCCGGTGCGCGCGCCCCCGGTGGGGAACCGACTCGTCGTCCCGCGCACGCCAGCTGCTCCGCTCGTCCGTGGTGTCCCCACGGGCGCGCGGATCCGTCAGCTCATTCTCGAAGGCGTCCAGGCCTTGCTGCGACGTCCAGAAGTTGCATCGCCGGTCGCAAGTAATCCCAACGCGGGGCGAGCACAGGCGAACCCGATCGCAGTCGATGGCGCACAAGGCGTGCTGCGCGCGATCCGCTACAACATCACCGATGCGGGAGCCTCGATGGATCTCGGTCACGCACCCGTCGACGCGACCAATCCGGGATGGCGATACTACTCGATGAATGTCGTCCGCGAGGACCTCGCAGGCGTGCGGCCTGCACGCGGGAGCACGGTCCCGGTCACCGTCTCCGAGCAGCTCGATCCGCTCGGAGGCACGAACGCGATCGTGCGTGGACCCGGCACCTACGTGGCCATCTACAACTGGCTCGACAGGACGATGCGGACGCTCAACATGACCGACGCCCAGCTCGCGACCGAGATCGCGGGAATCATCCAGACACAGACCGTCACGCCGGCAATCCCGAGGGCCACGGTCGCTCCGCTCACGCGCATCGCATTTCTGATGTTCAGTCGCGAGGCGATTCGCAACCCGGCGACCGTCGCGATCGCACCCATGGTGCTCTCGATGATCGCGCACGGGCAGATGACCTGGCGCGAGGCGCTCGCCGGCAGCAACGTCCGGTGGGGTGGCGGATGGTTCCCCATGGCCGCCGTCGGCGCGAGCACCGCGTCCCGCGGCGTGCGGCAACAAGAGGGCGGACAACAGACGCATCTCGAGAGCACAGCTGCGGAGCGCGAAGTTATCCGCTCCCGCGAGGAGGCCGTCTACGAACTGTGGCTCGCACGCGAGATGCGCGAGGTGGGGATGACCGAGTTCGCCGACGAAGGCGCAGCCCGCAGCTTCATCGACAACTGGATCTTGCGCTTCTACGGCCTCCGCAGGCCGTGATGCTCTGTCGTCCCTGGAGCACTGACCTCACCTGCGCCTTGCTCAGCTCCTCGTTCCCATCGCGCGCGACTGGCCCCCGGGTCGGAGCCACGACGCGAAGGTCGCCGCGGGTCATTCAGTGTCACGCGAGGCCCACCGGCCCGCGTACAGGTGTGCGTTCGTTCCGCGGTCGACGTCCCCGTGGGACCGCGCGTTGGCTCTCGCGCGGATCTTCGCGATCGACATCATTCGCCCCGTCCCGACGTACTCGGGGTCCCTCTGGTTCTCCCAGTGGAATGAAGCCCCTGGTCGCCGCGGTAGATCGCGAATGCGATAAGCGAGAAACAGGACGAGCGAGAGCACGGCGATTGCGACGCGCATGCGCCCAGCCAACCTGAGCCGATCCATTGCTCCGTATGCGCCTGGGGTAGCGTCTTGCTACTCCGCAAGAGCCAGCTACCCCGCACTCAGATGCTCGTCGCTACGGCCCCAGCGCGAGACCGTCTCCGAATACCGAATAGAGCCGTAGCTCGTCGGCTCGGGTATGCGCCGTCTTGCCGACAAAACTTCAACTCCTCGCCACGGTCACTAGAGCACCGATCGGTTTCTCGCCTCAGTAAAATCGATCGCTTAGCGGGTCCGGATCGACAGCGGGGGGCCGATCGTGATCCGCTCCCAGCACGATGGCCATCAAGCGCTGGAGTCCGAGCGAGATCCCGAGTCGCCA
>JBBRED010000318.1:0-10061 GCA_038203335.1 Haliangiales bacterium
GGACACCTCGGTGGCTACCGAGGCCGCGACGCAGCTGCTCGCCGCGAGTGCGACCGTGATGGAGCCGGTCAATCTGGATGGCCTGTACCGGATCGCGATGGTCTGCGGCCATGCATCGCGGGAGGTCGCCGCTCGGTGCTTCGCCGCGATGCCTGCACCGCAGACGGACGTCGATGCGACGAGCGCCGTGCGCGTGCGCGCCTTCATCGACGGCGCCCGAGCCTACGCGCAGGGCGCGCTGGTCGAGGCCGCGCGAGCGTGGCGTCCGATCGTGAACGACGATCCGCTGGCGATCCAGCTGATGGCGGCGCCGATGGTCGATGCGTTCACGGCGGCCCACGAGCCTGCGTTCGTGCAGCTCGTCGTCGATCGCGGCCCGCGGTGGAACGGGGCGAGCGTCGCGATGGCGCGCGCGGCGCTCGCGGCATCGCGCGACGGCGATCGTGCGACGGCACGAACGCGGGCGAGGACCGTGATCGAGGCGTGGAAGATGTCGTCGGTCGCCGTGCCGGTCACGCGCTTGCTCGAGCCGCTCGCCCGGTGAGGTGTAACCGGTGACGTATCACCGCAACCGCCCAGCCCGCACCTGCGCGCTGCGCGATCAGTAGATCCGCGTGGTTCCGGCGCTGTCACGCGGGCACGGCCGTTGCTAGCATCGCGAGCGTATCGGGTGGAGCTCATGGGGTCACATCATCGTCTGTCATCGATCGCGGCCCTGGTCGCGAGCGTCATCGCGAGCATTGGCTGCAAGCCGCACCCCACGCGCGCACCGGGCAACGCACCGCCCGCGGGGCGGTGTTCGCGGATGGGCGCGACCAGCAACAACCTGCCGATGAACAACCTGCCGATGAACAACCTGCCGATGAACGGGTTGTCGCAGAAGTCGTTGGCCGAGAACAAGGCCCTGCTCGAGGTGCTGGCGAGCAGCCCACTCCGTAGCAATCTGCTCCAAGATCCGAAGCTGGCGACTGCTCTGGCGGCGGAGTACGCACCCGATCTCGTCAAGTACATCGCGTCGTGCGCTCTCGATCCGTGCGATTGGATCGACGCTCCCGAGGCACTCGCCAAGGACCCGAACGTCACGCTCGCGGACTATTCCGCGATCACCGGAGACGAGGCAGATCGGAAGCGCCGAGGCTTCATCGGCGAGCTCGGGCTGTGCGGAGCGAACAGGCGCGACTCGTGGCGCACGCAGAGGCCGTCGACAGCGTGTCTGCAACGAGTGTCCGCGTGCATGCTCGCCCGCACCAACGCGCTCCAGGCGAAGGTCATGATCTCGCTTCGCGGAGACGGGATGGACCTCGCCGACCGCGTCCCGGTGAACACGCTGTACCGAGAGAACAGCGGCACGGCGATCGCGAGCTTCTCGCCACGCGCCTCGTGCTCGCCTCTCGAGCTTTCGAACCCGCATGGCAACTGCGGCTGGCAACCGCTGCTGGTCGGGCAGTGCGCCTACGCGTCCACACCCCGGCGCGTGTCTCTCGCGGCCACAGATCTGCGCGATGGGATCGAGCTCCGCGTCTGCGCCGGGATCTACGGATGTGACGATCTGGACGGCCAGCCGATCACCGTCGTCAACGGCAGCAAGCAGCCGCCGGCCTACGCCGGAGGGCTGAAGGGCGCGGGCCAGGGCGAGGTGACGTTCCCTTGCCCCGACAATGGACCGCCGGACAAGGACGGCCATGCCACGGGCTACTTCGCCGTGATGGCACGCCCTCGCGACGGTCGCGTGCTCGCCGCCGATGCGGTCAGAGCTCGCTTCGCATCGCCCGGGTACGAGCACGATCACTACCCGGCGGCAGAAGCCGACGTGTTCACGTACCGCGAAGGCTCGTTCTTCGGAAATCTCTTCGTGAGGCTCCCACCGCACGAGGAGAGGAGACCGATCATGCTCGGCGGTGATCAGTTCGCTTGCTTCAGCAGCATGTGGACCGAAGGCGTCGCGATGTTCGACCAGCGGATCTGCGCCAACGTCACCAAGGCGTTGCCGGATGGCTGCTTCGCGAACGTCCCCGGGCCGTGCGACGCGCATCAGGATCCATCGCCGCCGCATTGCCCGGGCGGCATGCCGTGCCTGGGCGTCAAGAAGACGATGGCGGGCGAGTGCACCCCGACGACGGGCCCGGCCCCGATCGCCTCGCGATGCCGGAGCTCGGTGAGCCCCGTGCTTGCCGGCGCCGGTCGCCCCTGGCCGTATCCCTACACGACGTACCTGAATCAACCGTGCGACCTCGCCGGTCCTCGCTGCGTCGAGTCGCACTGGCTCGCCGCTCCGTAGCGCGACGCTCTCCCTGTTCGTGTGACCTGGGCGCGCTTCGCGCCGGGTATCGCCGCGCCATTGGCGCGAAAGGATCCATCGTTCATGATCACATCTCTCACCGCGACGATTCAAACTGCCACGACGGCGCAGGCAGGCACCGACGATCGAGTATGGCTCGACGTCGGCGGCGCCGCCTTCGAGCTACGACGGTCGGGCGTCAACCTGTTCGAGGCGGGGCACGCGGACGCCTTCGTGCTCCCCCTTCCCACACCGGGCGTTCCTGCGTCGGATGTCTGGCGCGTGCTGCTCTGCAAGAGCCCCGATCACGATCCGGCGGGCTGGTCGATCGGCGGAGTCACGCTCGTCGATCAGGCCGGCAAGATCCTCTACGCGCGTGCCGGGATCGGCGCGCGGATCGATGCGTCGAGCGGGCGGCAGTGGCTCGCCGATGACTTCTCCGGTTCGAAGCCGCCCTCGACGTACATCCTGGGCGACGAGCTCCTTCAAGCGTTGCTCGGACCGAAGCTGCACGAGTCCATTCACGGCGACATCGGTCCGCTGAAGAACGTGACGGCCACGGGCGTGTTCTCGCTCGCCTGCGAGTGCGATGGCATTCGCATCAAGCAGACCGTGCGTGGGCGGCTCGCGTCGACCGACGTCGACGTGGTGGTCTCGGCGACGCTGGTGCCGTTCGTGGTGCACGCCACGACCACGGCTCCGGCGCGAACCGAGCTCTCGATCCGCGAGCTCCACTTCGATATCCGGATCCCGACCTGGATGCACATCCTGTCGATGGGCGTGACGGGGCTCGTCGAGGTCGCGCTCGAGAAGCAGCTTCCCGGAAAGCTGCGGAGCATGCTCACGGAGCAGCTCGGCGGGAAGCTGGACGAGCTCGGGTTCGACCTCAGCCACGTGGATCGTCTGGCGCTCCGGCCCGGCGCGCTCGAGCTGATCCTGGAGCGGCAACCGAAGCCGGAATCGTTCCGGCCGCGCCCGTTCCCGCTGAGGTGGCCCTGATGCAGCGGATCTCGACCACCGCCAATCACTGGACGAAGGTCGCCGAAGGATCGTTCTGGAACGTCTCGGCGACGTACGTGTTGCGCGCGGAGAGTGGCCAGCGGTTCGAGTGGCGCTGGCAAGGCAGCTTCATCCCGTGGAAGAAGTCGGGGCACTCCACCGATGGAGTTGCCCGCGTGTCGTGCCCGATGTCGATCTACTGGCGCATCCAGGTGAAGACCTCGCGGAACGACGCCGTGACCATCGATCGTACCTGAATCAACCGCGGTTTCTTGGGGGGATAGATATGGAGTATGTGCTCACTGGCTTTTCGCCGGCGGTGGACGCGTTTGCGTTCTCGAACGCTGGCTGGTCGATCGACGAGGACGAAGCGAGCGTCATCCTCGACGTGGTCAAGAAGGCAGCAATCGCTGCGCTGATGGTTCGTCCGCCGCTCCTGGATGCGGTGTTCGACACCATCTTGCTCGCCGGCCCGTTCCTCGCGATCCCGAGGGTCCAGGACCAGCTGATCAAGTGGCTCGCGAACAACGGCACCCTCGACGCAGCGGAACCGGCGTTCTGCTGCGGCATGTGCTTCTGCGCGCTCGACGCGTACTCGGCGCGAGTGCCTAGCTCGCGCGGCGTGTTCGGCATCCCGCCGACGCGGCATGGCACTCCGCAGGAGGCGGCGCTACGCAAGGTGCTCCTCGAGCGTCACCTCGACGCCTGGAAGGCGGGCGCGGCGTGGACATCGGTGGAGACCAAGATCATCCAGCGTACGCAAGGCGTGAACGCGATCCGCAAGCGGTCGGCGCGCGACGTGGCGAGGCTCGTCGCGTCGCTTCGCAGCGATGTTCCGTTGCCGGTGCTGATCCACCAGAACGATTCCGATCCATTCTCGAGCCATTGCCTCGTCGCCTACGGTGCCGTGGTGCATCCCCAGGTCGGTGACGCGCAGGAGATCGAGCTCTACGTCTACGATCCGAATCAACCGATCCTGCACGACCCGCGGCAGGCATCGGGATCGAGTCCCGAAGCAACGTTGAAGATCACGCTCGAAGGGGGGCTAGCTGCACCGCGCTCGGTGCGGGAGATCGTACTCTCCGGCTCCGGCTGGGATCTCGTCGGACTCTCGCTCACGCCGTACACGCCGGCAGCCCCCTCACCCTCGCTGGTCGAGGCATCGGCGGCGGCGACGCTCAGCGGGCACGCCGTCAAGGTCGCGTTCCAGATCGCCAACGTCGGCACGGGGGAGATCGGCCCGTTCGTCGTCGGCGCTCGATCGACGGCGGTGATCGCCGCGCCCGGCACCCGCGACGACTGGCCGCACGCCGTGATCAAGAAACCAAAACCAGGCGGCGGCGTGCGCACCGTCGACGGTCCAACGGTGACGACCGACACGGTGGTCGTGCGCGTGCCGCCGACGTTCATCGTCAAGGACGGCATCCCGAACCTGCCCCAGCTCGTCGCGCCCGGAACCTCGGCGGGGGCGGAGGTCTCGTTCGCGACGGCCTCGGACGTTATCCGCGTGACCTCGGTGCTCGCGTTCGTATGGCGCTCCAAGATCGCGACGCTCCGCGATCCATCGCTGGTATGGAACCGCACGTACGAGCGGCGCGCCCCGGGCGCCGGCGTGATGGTTCGTCCTCCCGCCGGCACGGGTCTCGTGTGATCCGCAGCGCGCTCATCGGCGTCGCTCTCACGGTCGCCGTGCTCGGGATCGGGTGTCCTCCGCATGGGCCTCCGCAGGCCGTGGGGGACAAGCGACCGCGAGCTCCGTTCGCACCCGCCGACTATCGCGTCGTCAACTGCCAGCTCGAACCGGATCCTCCGGCCGGCACTGCGACGCGCAAGGAGTGCTATCACGACAGCGCCTACCGCTCGCCGTCGCCGCTCGGGACCTGCCCGGAGGGCGAGACGCTCGAGCATGGGCTCTGCTACCGGAGCTGCCCGGCGGGGTACACCGGTGACGGCCCGGTGTGCTGGAAGGACTGCCCGGCGGGGTTTCACGACGACGGGGTGACGTGTCGGAAGGATCTCTCGATCGTGCGCTCCGATCGCCACGGCTGCCCCTGGTACGACGTCTGCGGCGTCACGTTCGCCCGCGGATGCACCACGTGCCCCGAGGGCTATCGCAACGACGGCTGTACCTGCGTGCGCGACGCCCGGATCATCGGCCAGGATGCGCAAGGTCGCGGCGCGGGGACGATTCCCGGCTGCAGCCATGACCAGGAGAAGATCGGGCTGCTCTGCTACGGCGCGTGCCCCCAGGGTTTTACCGCGAACGGCTTCATGTGTGTCGCCAACGGGGAGACCTGCGTCGATGTACCCGTGCAGCAGCAGACGCCCTTGCGGACCTTCTGCGTGGAGCTCGAGAGCCCCGGGTATTGCGGCGTGTTGGAGCTCCAGGCCGACAAGGCGGAGACGGCGGAGCAACTGGCCGCGTGCAAGTGCTCGAATTGTAGCCGGCAGATCATCGACTGCGGTTACAGCGATACGGTGTGTCGCTAACGGTGCCGTTCGCTCAGCGGTAGTGGTCCGGATCGAGGTCGTGCCGCTTGAGCCAGCGGTGGATCTGCATGCGGGCCTTGCCGAGCTCGGTCGCGATCGCCGTGATGTTTCCGCGATGCGCTCGCAGCAGCGCGATCAGCTCCTCGCGAGTTGCCGACGAGTCGCTGCGCGATGGCGGAGGCACGGCGGTGATCGCGACGGGCAGGTGCTTGGCTTCGATCGCGCCGGCGGCCCCTCGGCGCACGAGCGCGTAGGTGACGGCCTGCTCGAGCTCGCGGACGTTCGCCGGCCAATCGTAGGCGAGCAACGCGCGTAGTGCGGACACGTGGAAGATCACCTGCTCGGCAGCGGTGCGGGCGAGCAGGTTGGCGAGGAGAAGCCCGAGGTCCTCCTTGCGATCCCGCAGCGCCGGCAACCGGGTGCGGAAGCCGCTGAGCCGCGCGAGCAGGTCGCGCCGGAACTCGTCATCCGCAACGAGCTCGTCGAGCGGCTGGTGGGTCGCGGCGATCACCCGGAGATCCACCGCGACCGCGCTGGTCGCTGCGATCGGAGTGACCTCGCGCTCCTGCAGCACGCGGAGGAGTGCCGCCTGATCGCCGAGAGGCAGGTCGCCGATCTCGTCGAGCAGGAGCGTGCCGCGGTCGGCGGCGCGGATCAGACCCGGGTGGTCGGCGACCGCACCTGGGAAGGCGCCGCGCTTCCACCCGAACAGCTCGGCCGCGACGCGCTCGCGGGGGAGGGCGCCGCAGTTGATCGCGACGAGCTCGCCGCTTCGCCGCGACAGGTGGTGAATGGCGCGAGCGACGACCTCCTTGCCCGTGCCGGTCTCGCCCTCGAGCAACACCGTGATGCCGGTGGCTGCTGCGCCGCGGATCTCATCGAGGTGCTGCTGCACCCTCGGCAGGATGGAGGCCAGGCCGCGGTGATCCGGCAGTTCGAGCTCGAACGCTGCGGGCTCGGTTCGCTCGATCTGCGTGCGATAGCGGAGGATGGTGTGACCAACGTCGATGATATCGCCATCCGCGAGCACGGCTCGCTCGATGCGCGCACCGTTGACGAAGGTTCCGTTGCGAGAGCCCTGATCCTCGACGTGCCACGCCCGACCGAGCCAGGTGAACCGCGCGTGGTGCGACGACACACGCGGGTCATCGACGACGAGCTCGTAGGAGCCCTTCGCTCGCGGCGCGAGCTCGCGGTGCGCTCCACGACGAACATCGACCTCATCGACACCCGTCAGGGCGAGGCGAGCCGGCAGGGCCGTCGCAAGGTTTCCCTGCGCGACCAGGAACAGGCAGGCGCCGCGATCGGGCGCGCCCGGCGGATCCGGTTCCGTGGCCGGCGCCGTGTCGCCGGGCTGAGCGCCGCTGGACACGCGGAGATCGCTCAGCCGGCCGCGGCGGCCGCGGCGGCCTTGCGGAGCACGTACTGCAGGATCCCGCCGTGGAGCATGTACTCCACCTCCTGCGGCGTATCGATGCGGGCGATGACGGTGAACGTCCTGTCGCCGGCCTTAACGGTCATCTGCTTCTTCGGCGCGAGACCGCTCTCGATGCCCTCGATCGTGACCGTCTCGTCGCCCTTGAGGCCGAGCGAGGCGGCGTCCTGGCCCTGCTGGAACTGCAGCGGCAGTACGCCCATGCCGATCAGGTTCGAGCGATGGATGCGCTCGAACGACTTCGCGATCACCGCGCGAACGCCGAGGAGCAACGTGCCCTTCGCCGCCCAGTCGCGCGAGCTGCCCGAGCCGTAGAGGTCACCGACCATCACCACGAGCGGCACCGACTCGGCGGCGTAGCGCATCGCGGCGTCGTAGATCGGGAGCTGCTCGGGGGCCACGTTCGGCAGCGACGAGAAGTACGTCGTGTACCCGCCCTCGACGCCATCGAGCATGAGGTTCTTGAGGCGGATGTTCGCGAACGTGCCGCGCACCATGACCTCGTGGTTACCGCGGCGGGCGCCGTACTGGTTGTAGTCGGCCGGCTTGACGCCGTGCGAGTCGAGGTAGCGGGCGGCGGGCGAGCCCTTCGCGATGTTCCCGGCGGGCGAGATGTGATCCGTGGTGACCGAGTCGCCAAGGATCGCGAGGATGCGCGCACCCGCGATGTCGCGCACCGGCTTCGGCGTGGGGCCGAGGTCATCGAAGAACGTCGGCTTGCGGATGTACGTGCTGTTCGAGTCCCATGCGAACGTATCGCCCGCGGGAACCTTGAGCGCGCGCCAGTCGGCGTCGCCATCGAGCACGTGGGCGTAGCGCTCGACGTAGTGCTCGCGCTTGAGCGCGGTGCGCATGGCCTCGGCGACCTCGGCGGGCGTGGGCCACACGTCCTTCAGGTAGACCGGCTTGCCGTCGCTGCCCGTGCCGAGCGGGTCGGTTTCCATGTCGAAGTTCATCGTGCCCGCGAGCGCGTACGCGACGACCAGCGGCGGCGACGCGAGGTAGTTCGCGCGAACCACCGGGTTGACGCGGCCCTCGAAGTTGCGGTTACCGGAGAGCACCGAGGTGACGACGAGGTTGCCGTCCTTGACCGCGGCGGCGATGCTGTCGTGCACCGGACCCGAGTTGCCGATGCACGTCGTGCACCCGTATCCCGCGAGGTAGAAGCCGAGCGCCTCGAGCGGCGCCATCAGGCCGGCCTGCGTCAGGTAGTCGGTGACCACCTGCGAGCCGGGCGCGAGCGAGGTCTTGACCCACGGCCTGGAGGTGAGGCCCTTCGCGACCGCCTTCTGCGCGAGCAGACCCGCGGCCATCAGCACCGACGGATTCGAGGTGTTCGTACAGCTCGTGATCGCGGCGATCACGACGGAGCCGTGACCGAGCTGGAACGAGCCCTTGTCGGTGGTGACGTCCTTGGTGACGGCGAGGTTGCCCGGGGCCGCGTGACCACCTTCGTTCGACCAGGCGTCGATCGATGTCGCCTCGGCGCCGCACTTGTCGCCGAGGATGCCGCTGACCGCACGGCGCCACGCGCGGCGCGAGCCCTTGAGCGGCACGCGATCCTGCGGCCGCGCCGGACCGGCGATCGACGGCTCCACGGTGGACAGATCGAGCGACAGCGAATCCACGAACCGGAGCTTGGCGCTCGGATCGTGCCACAGCATGTTCTCCTTGGTGTAGCGCTCGACGAGCTGTACGTGCTCCTCGCTGCGGCCGGTGAAGCGCAGGTACGCGAGGGTCTCGTCGTCGACGGGGAAGAAGCCCATGGTCGCGCCGTACTCCGGCGCCATGTTCGCGATCGTGGCGCGGTCGGGCAGCGAGAGCGCACCGATGCCCGCGCCGAAGAACTCGACGAACTTGTCGACCACGCCCTTCTTGCGCAGCATCTGGGTGACGGTGAGAACGAGATCGGTGGCGGTCGCGCCCGGCGGCAGCTTGCCGGTCAGCTCGAAGCCGACGACCTCGGGGATCAGCATCGCCATCGGCTGGCCGAGCATCACGGCCTCGGCCTCGATGCCGCCCACGCCCCAGCCGAACACGCCGAGGCCATTGATCATCGTCGTGTGCGAATCGGTGCCGACCAGCGAGTCCGGATACGCGACGGTGACGCCGTTCACCTGCTCGGTGAACACGACCTTCGCGAGGTACTCGAGGTTGACCTGGTGGCAGATGCCGGTGCCGGGCGGCACGACCTTCATGTTCGCGAGCGCCTGCTGGCCCCAGCGGAGGAACAGGTAGCGCTCCTGGTTGCGCTGGTACTCGAGGTCGACGTTGCGCTTGAACGAGGCGTTCGTGCCGTACTCGTCGATCTGCACCGAGTGATCGATGACGAGGTCGGCGGGCTTGAGCGGGTTGATCGACCTGCCGGGGAGTCCGAGCTTCACGAACGCATCGCGCATCGCGGCGAGGTCGCACACGGCGGGCACGCCGGTGAAGTCCTGCATCAGCACGCGCGCCGGGCGGAGCTGCACCTCGTGCTCGACGCGTTTCTTCGGGTCCCAGGAGGCGACCGCCTGGATGTCGGCGCGGTGCACCGTCTTGCCGTCCTCGTAGCGGAGGAGGTTCTCGAGCAGGATGCGCAGCGAGTAGGGCAGGGTGGCGACATCGCCGATGCCCGCCTTGACCAGCGCATCGAGACGATAGATCTCGACCGTGTTCGATCCGACCGCGATCTGCGCCTTGGCTCCGAAGCTGTTCGTCATGGTGATCCTTGCCGCGAAATCTATCAGTAGTGGGGTATGGTGTGGCGTGTCTGGCCCTGTCGCCGACCCGGATGAGGTCGCGGCCATCGCCGCTGCGATTGCCGGAGCGTCGTTGGCCACGTTCGACCTGGAGTTTCTCTCGGCCGACCGGCTGGTT